>NZ_JADOUU010000008.1:0-141508 GCF_015751955.1 Arthrobacter sp. CAN_A214 | reverse complement strand
AGCCGTCGTCATCGTCATCGCTATTTGTCTCGCTTCTCACCCCGTGCAAGGGAAGGAATTAGTAAGGGTGTCTCACTCCAGCCTGGCGCACAGGGAAGCGCTGCAGACAGTTGCTAGTGCGCCACACGATAGCGAAGGTAGACGACCCTTGAGCTGAAAGTGCGGGATTCCACATGCTCGAGACCCACCTGCTGCTCCCGTCGGGGGAAAAACGGGATGCCACCGCCCACGAGCACTGGGTACACCCGGACCCGGTATTCGTCGATCAGGCCCAACGAGGCCACCTCGGCAGCGAGAGTCGCCCCGCCGATCGCAATGCCACCCACTCCCGGCTCCGCTTTCAACCGGCCGATCTCCTCAGCCAGGCTGCCGGACGCCAAACGGGTGTTGCCCTGCACCGCCGACAACGTTCTCGAGAACACGACCTTCGGAAGCCTGTTCCAGATGTCGGCGAATTCGAGCTCCTTGTCGTCGAGCAATGGATCCTGCTCGGCGGTCTCCCAGTACAGCATCGTCTCGTAGAGCCTTCGTCCGAGCAGATGGACGTCGACTCCTCGTACCTCGTCGATGGAGAACTGGAACACCTCGTCATCGGGACGTGACCAGTCAAAGCCGCCGTCCGGCCCGACGATGTAGCCGTCGAGCGAGATACTCATCGAACAAGTCACTTCGCGTGCCATGGGCCTCCTCGGTAGAAATTCCGACGGCACTCCCACCTTGGAGTGCACGCTGCCCGCAGACTACCCGCGGAACACCCCGAGGAACAGATCAGTTCTTCCCGACTACCTCCCCTTACGGACCGCGGCGGAAGGACAGTCACCTTGCCACAACTCTGAATACCCACCCAGGTGCTCTTGCCCTCACGCGAACCTACGAGCACATGACCCGCCCGATGACCAAGAACCGGCCGATCGAGTCCAGCGCTCGTGAATCAGGTCCAGTAGAGAAGCCGGGCAGCCGGTAGGCGCCGCTCCAGCTCCTGCATGAACCACTCGCGCATTTCCGTCATGGTCTGTTTCGGGTACACGTACTTGACTCCACCGAATTTCGAACGCTTCTGGCTCCGCGAATCCTCGTCCATTTCGAGCTTGGTCCTCGGATACCAGCCAAGCAGTACCTCCTTGCTCGCAGGGGTAAAGCGGTGCGTGATGATTTCGGCCGTTAGATCGAGGTCGCCGATGCCGGCTACGGCCTCGGAAATGTCGTCGAGCAGCGAGCCATACTGCTCCCGCCAACCAGGTACGGGCATGATCGGGGCGATCGTCAGACCCACTCGATAGCCGGCCGTTGCCACCGCACGGAGAGCGGCAAGCCGCGCGGGCATTCGCGCGGTTCCGCCTTCGAAGCGGTTTGCTACCTCGGCGGCATTCACCGAGAACCGGATCCGCGTTCTACGCCCATGATCGAGGGTCACCAACTCACCGACGTCGTCGAACTTCGTTGTGAACCGCAACTGAACGTCGTTTCCGAACTCACCTGCCCCGACGCGGGAGATCGCGGCAGCGAGCGAACCGGTCACGCTCTCGATTCCGAGTGGGTCCGTGTAGCAGGACATCTCGAACGTCGTACCCTCGTCACCACGCTGGAGGGTCCCACGGGTGACGGAACCCTTGCCGGCGTGAGTGCGGATGCCGTCCAGCACATCGTCGATATTGGCGTAGGCGCGGGTGATGGGAGGCCCCTGCAGTGATCCGGCGAGGTAGCAGTACTGGCAGTGGGCTGGGCAGCCCTTGGCGAGGTCGATGCGCCAGTCCGCGCTCGGTGGGATCGGCTGCGGCTTGAGCGAACTCGGAGGTGCGACGACGACAGCCAGCGTGTTCTTGGCGGATGCGTAGGTCTCGCGCTAGGTGGCGCCTCGGAGTCCCGTCAGCGCGTTGCCGGGGAGAATCCGGATGTCGTCGACGCCGGCGCGCTCGCAGCGCCTGATGATCCCGGCTGTGTGCGGTAGCTCCGCTGCGGCCCGCGTGATCATCACATGTTTGGGCACCCACAGACGGGTAGGAGAGAGGGAGGTCAGGTCCAGTTCCTGGGCTGTAGTCATCACCCTGTACAACAACCTGGACGGCGGGTATGTTCCGCCAGTTCACGTTCCGCATGATCGGCGACGTCGGAAGTGATCGGCCCGTCGCGCAGTCTCGAAACCAGGATGGTTCAACCAGATGAGGTCACTGCACGGGCGCTCAGCGCTGATGGTGGGATGCCCGCTATCACCCGGAGCGGCCTCGAATGGACCAGGGTTGGCGGTCCCGAGCGAACCGGGGGCGCAGTCGGGGCATTCCGCGTTCACCGGGCATTTCCGCGGTGGGTTCACCGGACGGGTCCGAGCCCGGTGTGGTCACCCTTCCACGAAGCGATGCCTTGAACTGCTCCTCAGCCGGTACCTCCGCCCAGCACGTCCACGTGCACGTGGTCGAGGTGGCGCAGGATTTGGTTGCCGGGCTCGGGTGCATCGTAGTCCTGCCACTGCCCTCGAGAGCTGTGTACGCTCCAGAACCGGTCATCGAAGATCACGTACTGGATGTCCAGGTCCCCGGCATGGGCAACGAGCCAGTGGGCGAGTATCCATCCCTCACGCCGGTTCTCCTCGCTCACCGGACGGAAGAAGACGTCGATGGCCCGGCCATCGTAATGTGTCGAGTCCGCTCCGTGTCCCTCACCGACGCCACCCGGGATGAACCCGCCAAGGCTCTGATCACCGAACACCTCGGTCATCGCCTCGCGCACCCGCTCGGCGCGCGGTGTCAGCCCGGTGACCGTCAGCTGCTGTTCCTGCAGGTTCCTGGCGGCCGAGCCCTGGCAAGCCAGGCTGGGACCAGCGCCTTCGGACGGCCCGTCGGCCAGTCGTTGCAGCACAGCCTCATCGATGCCGGAGGTATCCGGCGCCTCCACACCGCGGGCCAGGAGTGCTACGGCCGTCGTGGCCAGCTGCGCCTCATCCCGGGTCAGTCCGACTTTTCCGTCGGCGGTCTCGACCATGCACTCCGGGCGCCCCGGCAGTGAACCGCCCTCGGTGCGCAAGCCGCTGAGGAAGTCGGGCCACAGGAACACCAGCACTGCCCAGAGCACCCCGAGCAGGAGAAGGCCCCAGAGCAGCCGGAGTGGGCCGCGTCGGACTTCCTGCTTCCCGTCATTGGTCATGACGAGTGCAGCATGGTGGTCTCGGAAATGCGAGTACCGGCCAGCTCACGGCCCGCGGCTGGCTCGAGGACTCCAGCACCGATCACGGTTATTTCGTCTACGATGATGCGCCCCTTCGTTGTGTCGTCCGCAGGTTACTGTGCGAGTGCACTGACGATTTCCTCCGGGGAAAGCCTGCGCTCGCCCACGTAGTACAGGACAGCGCTTTCGGGCAGTTGCGTGTCCCAGCCGGGATTGATAACAGCCCCTTCGTGCTGAACAGCGAGCACCGTGGTGGTGAAGCTCCGGCCCATAGCTTCCTGGACTTGTCCGAAATTCACCTGCGGGAGCGCCTCGGGCAGTCGCGTGCTGTAGGTGTTTCGACCGCCGTGGCTCATGAGGTCAGCGTAAACGACAGCGATTCCGGGGTCCTGCAGCTCTTCGGTCGCAAGGCGAGGGGAGTGCCACTGTACACAGCGGACGTCGTCGTCGACATAGGAGAAATTGAGGGCACGACTCATATCGCGCAGTGTGACGACTGTGTGCGCGTTGGGGTTCACATGCGTGACGGCCACGGTGAGGGCCAGTGCTTCGTTGTCGTCGCGGGCGTCGATGAGCACGCGCGCGGCGCGGTGCACACCGGCACGCAGCAGCACACCTTCCTCGGCAAGATCACCACGGATGAAACCAAGACCGGGATGCTCGGGCATCGGATTGACGGAAACGTCATGCCAGGCACACAGGGCAACCGAGTGGGCATCATCGGCGAGGATTTCGTGAATCAGCCGTTCGGTGCGCCCGGGCGTGTAGCCGACGATCACGAGGTGGTCCGACATCTCCAGATCCGACTGGCCCTTCATACGCTGTCCCTTCGCATTCTCGATCGCCATCGCGATCCTGGTAAACAGGGTGGTCAAGGTGACGATGCCGCCGACGATGACGTATACCCCGACGAGGCGACCGCCGACCGTCGTCGGGAAGAAGTCCCCGTATCCGACCGTCGCTGCGGTGACCAGAAACCACCACCAGTAGCTGTCCGCCGAAGTGATCGTGTTGCCGGACGGCTCAGCCCAAATCATGAGTGGCCAACTGGTAAGGAACACCGCGGTGATGATGAGCGCCGGCATCACCCAGAAACGCGAACGCCCGAGCCGCCGGATCAAGCGGGACAGTACAAATGGCACCCCTGCGTTCCCTTCGTTCTCGCGGGACAATACCGTTTGACCATACCCTCGAATAACCGCCCCCGGCTGTGCCCAAGCTTCTCGTCACGAAACCAGGGCAGGGGCCGACCCGGGATGTCACCAGGCTCGCCACCGAAGATGCCACCCCGACCTCTGAGGTTTCAGTCACCGGTAGGGACGGTCCTGTGTTGGACGGCGGTGATCCCAGCAGGACCCGGGTCGCTACCTGAGGGAGTGGAGGTACTCCAGTTGAGCTCCCACCGAGCTTTCGGCCGCGCGCCGCACGGATGGGTCGGCGTCGGCATAGACGACGTCGGTGACCTGCGGTATCCCGGCGCCCGGTTCGAGCCGTGTCAGGGCGGAACGGATCTGGTCCAGGCGGTCCAGACGATGCAGGCGGTAGGCGCGGACTATCGTGTCCAGCGCCGGCAGGACAGGGCCGTGGGCGGGCAGCACCGTGGCGGGGCCCAGCAGTTCGAGCCGGTCGAGGGAGGACAGGTAATCGCCGAGACGGCCATCCGGGTGGTCGAGCATCGTGGTTCCGCGGCCCAGGACCGTGTCGCCGGTGAGGACGGAACCCGCCGGACCGTCGAGCGGAAGGTGGAAGCAGACGGAATCCGAGGTGTGTCCTGGCGTGGCCACTATCCGGACTTCCGTTCCCGCGACCGCAATGACCTCACCGGCCTGCAGTGGCTTCTGTCCGATGCAATGATGTGGGTCGGCGGCGCGGACAGGCGCGCCCGTCAGTTCATGCAGGCGCTCGGCCCCGGCGGTGTGGTCGGCATGGCGGTGCGTGATCAGAATGAGTTCCACGGGGCCGGCAGCAAGCTCCCGAAGGTGCTCCTCGTCGAGCGGCCCGGGATCCACCACGGCCACTCCCGGGTGGCCGTCCGCAGCAATCAGATACGAATTGGTGCCCTCGAGGCTCATCGGCCCGGGGTTGGGTGCAAGCTTGGAGCGTGTCAGGGCGGTGCAGCGGACCTGGGAGGAGGAACGGTCAGCTGCCACCGTTACATCTTCGCATCACTCTCCGCCTGCCGGGCAGCAACGGGTAGGAAGTGACACGAGGAACAGGAGGTGGAGTGCGGAGCGCCCTTCAACAGCGGGCACCGAAGCCGAAGCCGGCGTCGCAGGCCCCACCTACAGCGGACGACGGGTTCCAACGCGCTCCTGCTCAAGGACCAACGAGAGCAGCGTCACCGCGCCGGCCTTGCTCAACGGATTGTTGCGGTTCCCGCACTTGGGAGACTGCACACAGGAGGGACAGCCGTCGCTGCACTCACACGCTGAAATCGCGTCCCGGGTTGCAGTCAGCCAGGTCCGTGCGGCCTCGAAGCCGCGTTCCGCAAACCCGGCGCCGCCCGGATGACCGTCGTAGACGAAGATCGTCGGCAGACCGGTGTCGGCATGCAGCGCCGTCGACACTCCGCCGATATCCCAGCGGTCACTGGAGGCCACCAGCGGAAGCAACCCGATGGCCGCGTGCTCGGCCGCGTGCAGTGCCCCGGGTAGTTCCTCGGCAGTGATGCCGGCATCCTCCAGCAGCTTCGGGTCGATCTCGAACCAGACGCTCTTGGTGAAAAGGTCCCGTGCGCCGAGCTCCAGGGGTTCCTCACCCAGGATCTCGTTCGACACGAAGGCTTTCCGCTGGAAGGACACCACCTGGGTGGTCACCTTGACGTCGCCGACGTTGGCGAGCACCCCACCCCAGACCGCGGTGCGGTTGCGCCCCACCACCTCGATCTGGGTCACGTCCCGCGCCTGCGTGTAGAAGTCGGGATTGGCGCGCTTCACGACGGCGCAATGGTCCTGCTCGTTCAGCTCCTCGACCACGTAGGTGCGCCCCTGGTGCACGTAGATTGCTCCCTGGTGCGCCTGGTAATGGCTCTGCGGTGAATCCATGGTGCCGAGGAGGGAGCCGGTGCCGGACTCGACGATGTTGATGGGACCCCCGCCGTCAGCCCGCAGGTTCACCATCCCGGCAGCGCTCTGCGGGTGGGTCCAGAACCAACCTGCCGGGCGACGCCGGAGGTAACCCTGTTCGCACAGCTGCGTGAGAAGGACGTCCGAGGTGGCGCCGAACAGGTCGAGGTCCGGCTCGGTCAGGGGCAGCTCGGCCGCCGCGGCGCACAGGTGCGGACCGAGGACGTACGGATTGGACGGGTCGAAGACTGTCGCTTCGACCGCGACGTCGAACACTGCCTCGGGGTGGTGGACGAGGTAGGTGTCCAGAGGGTCATCGCTGGCCACGAAAGCGGCGACGGCGTCCTGGCCCGAACGCCCGGCCCGGCCGATCTGCTGCATCAGCGACGCACGCGTGCCCGGCCAGCCCGCGATGAGGACGGCGTCGAGCCCCGAGATATCGATGCCGAGCTCGAGCGCGGACGTGCTGGCCACGCCCAGCAGCTCGCCGCTCCGGAGTGCCGTTTCCAGGGCCCGGCGTTCCTCCGGCAGATAGCCCGAACGGTACGCAGCAACCCGCTGCGGCAGGCTCGGGTGGACCTCCTCCAGCAGCCGCCGTGCCGTGGCCGAAATGCTCTCGGCCCCACGTCGGGACTTGATGAACGCAATGGTGCGGACGTGGGCGGACACGAGGTTCGCCAGGAGGTCGGAGGTTTCAGCGATGACGGTGCGGCGGGACCGGGCGCCGTTCTCCCCCCTCAACTCGGTGAGCTGCGGCTCCCAGAACGCAACGGTTGTCGAGCCGTGCGGTGAGGAATCCTCGGTGACCGCAGTGGCGGGCGCGCCGATGAGCTTGCCGAACGACGCCGATGGGTCGGCCGAGGTAGCTGAGGCACCGATGAACACGGGAAACGCGCCGTAGCTCGCGCAGACGCGGCGCAGTCGCCGCATCAGGTTGGCCACGTGCGAGCCGAAGACCCCCCGGTAGCTGTGCGCTTCATCGATGATGACGTACTTCAGCCGCCGGAAGAACCGCGCCCACCAGGCGTGGTTCGGAAGAATGCCGTAGTGGAGCATGTCCGGATTGGCGAGCACGAGGTTCGCATGGTCCCGGATCCAGCGGCGAGCGCCCGAATCGGTGTCGCCGTCGTAGGTTTCAGCCCGCACCGTGGGCAGCTTCAGCGCATTGACGGCGGACAACTGGTCAGCGGCCAGGGCCTTGGTCGGCGCCAGGTACAGGGCCACCGCACCTGCCGGTGCCAGCGTTGCCGGCGACTCCAATTCACCGCGATGGATCGCGTCGAGCACGGGAAGCTGGTAGCAGAGGGATTTGCCGGACGCGGTGCCCGTGGCCACGATCGTGTGTGCGCCGTCGTGCACGGCATTCGCCCCGGCAACCTGGTGGCGCCACGGTTCGGCGACGCCGCGTGCACTGAAAGCGGAGACGACGTCGGGGTGCGCCCAGGCGGGCCACGGCTCGAAAACAGCCTTGCGCGCCGGGATCTCGCGGACGTGCAGCAGCTGTTCCGGTTCCGGCCCTGCGCCAAGCAGGCTGATCAGCGAATTCTGCAGTGCCACGCCGTCATTGTGTCACCCGACCGGCGCTAGCTCCGCGACAAGGTGCGTTTATCCTCTGATAACGAACACGTCGATGAGGTGCTCCCAACCGAGGAACTCGTACAGCGCGCGTCCCTCCGCGGTGGTCAGGAGGAGCCCGGTGGTGACGTCCTCCTCCAGTGCTCCCGCGATCAGCGCCCGCATGACGAACGTTGCCAGGCCGCGACGCCGGAACTCGTCGACTGTCACGATGCGGTCGAAGACCGCGTACTCGCCGACGACGTTGGCGGAACCGTGGGCCGCGGGCTCACCGTCGAACTGCACGCTGACCCGTTGGCACTCGCCGTCCCGTTGGCGCTGGAAAGTGTACCCCTCGTCGGGAAGCCGGGGGTCCTCGACGTCCTGGGCGAGCATGTCTGCACTCATCAGCGACTGTTTCCGGTCGAGGATCCGCATCCCGAGCGGGTCGACGGCGTCGATCAGTTCCTGCAGACGGCTGGTGACCACCGACAGGCTCCGGGTCGGATCAGCCTTCGTCTCCTCGGCGACCCTCAGGAACAGCTCGGTGGAGGGCTCATACAGGAAGTGCTCGGTCTCGTTGTCCCGGTCCGTGTGGACGACGGAGGTCGTGGAGCCGTCGTCGGACGGCTCATAGCCGCGGCAGGTGGACCAGCCCGTCAGCCACGTGGAAAAAAGTTCACTGCTCGCAGGTGCACTCATGGATGAACGATAGTTTGCCCGGCCGCCGAAGAACATACCCGCATCCGGAAGCAACGATTTTGATGCACAAAGTACCCTTTAATACGTGTCGATGAACCGGATTGCCCTGTATTACGCCTTCACTCCGCTCGCGGATCCGGAAGCCGTGAAGCTGTGGCAGAAGACCCTGTGCGAGAGCCTCGGGCTCCGCGGCCGCATCCTCATTTCGAAGGACGGCATCAACGGCACCGTGGGCGGTGGGCTCGACGCGGTCAAGCAGTACGTCAAGGCCACCCGCCTCTACCCGGCGTTCAAGAAGATGGACATCAAGTACTCCGACGGCGGTGCTGATGATTTCCCGCGCCTCAGCGTCAAGGTGCGGAACGAAATTGTCTCCTTCGGCGCTCCCGGGGAACTGAAGGTCGACGCCGACGGCGTGATCGGGGGCGGCGTGCACCTGAGGCCCGAAGAGCTGCACGCACTTGTCGATACCAAGCGGAGCGCAGGGGAGGAGGTCGTCTTCTTCGACGGACGCAACGCACTCGAGGCGCAGATCGGACGCTTCCGGAACGCCGTGGTGCCCGAGGTCTCAACGACGGCGGACTTCGTCGCCGAACTCGAGTCCGGAAAATACGACGACCTGAAGGACAAGCCCGTGGTGACCTACTGCACCGGCGGGATCCGCTGCGAGGTGCTCTCGAGCCTCATGCTCAACCGCGGCTTCAGTGAGGTGTACCAGCTGCAGGGCGGCATCGTGCGTTACGGGGAAACCTACGGCGACAAGGGCCTGTGGGAGGGGTCGCTGTACGTCTTCGACAAGCGCATGCACCTCGAATTCAGCGACGACGCCGTGACCATCGGCAAGTGCGTTCGCTGCCAGGCGCCCACCAGCAAGTTCGAGAACTGCTCCAACCAGGCGTGCCGCAACCTCACCCTCTACTGCTCCGACTGCGCTGCCCGGCCCGCAACACTTCGCTGCCCGCAGGGCTGTGAGACCGACGATGCCGAGGCCACCGCTGCCGGAGCGGCGTGAGGCACGACACCGCCACCGCCCCTTCCAGCCAGGATCCCGGGCTGCTCGTCGCGCTGGCAGCTGATCTCGCTGCCGCGGACTACACGGTCGACGGCGTCGATGCGCTGCTCGGCCCCGAGGCATCAGGGGCCCTGAGCCGCGACCAGCTGGTCCCGGCCCTGCTGCAGTGCCGCGCTGCGCTGGAACGGGACCCTGCCGAACGCACTCCCGTTCCTGCGGTGCTCCTGTGGCTGCTGGGCCGGGAGCTCCCCGAGGACCAGCTGGACGCCGCCTTTCCCATCCTGAAGGTCGCAGGGCTCGCCGCACTGCGCCTGATCGAGCCCGCGGGCGCGGGTTGGCGCGCCGCCGTCGAGCTCCGACCCTACGCATCCGACGTCGGCGGGGACCTCTGGGTGGCGAGTGACGTGGGCGCGGCCCAGCGACCGGGCGCACTGCGCTCCGATCATGTGCTGGGCATCGGCGGAGCGTCGCTTACGCTGGCGCGATCGGTCATCAGGAAGCCCGTGGACACCGCGCTGGATGTCGGAACGGGATGCGGGATCCAGGTCTTCCACCTGCTGGCCCACGCTCGGCACGTCACCGCCACCGATATCTCCGAGCGCGCGCTGGCGTTTGCCCGCTTCAACCTGCTGCTCAACGCGGACGCGCTGTCGATCGATCCCGCACGGCTGGAGGACCGTGTGTCGCTCCGCCTCGGCAGCATGCTGGAACCCGTGGCTGACGAAGTGTTCGACCTCGTGGTGTCCAACCCGCCCTTCGTGATCACGCCGCGGCGCCCGGGCGGAGACCGGTACACGTACCGCGACGGCGGACTGGCGGGGGACGACGTGGTGTCCTCCCTCCTCCAGTCACTGCCACAGGTCATGAAGCCCGGGGGATCGGCACAGCTGCTCGGCAACTGGGAGATTCCGTCGGGCGCCCGCTGGAACGACCGGCTCCGTGCCTGGTTCGGGGACGACGTCGATGCCTGGGTGATCCAGCGGGAGCAGCTTTCGCCTGTGCAGTACGCCGAAACCTGGCTGCGTGACGCCGCCGAGAACCGCGACCCGGACTCCTACGTGGAACGCTACCGGGAGTACCTCACCGACTTCGGGATGCGCAGTGTCGAGGGGATCGGCTTCGGGATGGTGTGGCTCCGCCGTCCCGTCGGGGAGAGGAAGCGCACCGTCTTCCGGTTCGAAGAGGTGACCCACGAGGTGGAGCAGCCGCTCGGCCCGCACCTCGGCGCCGCCGTCGCGCGGGAGGACTGGGCAGCGGCGCAGGGCAGGAATTCCGGCTCGGGCCTGGCCGGGGCGTACCTCCTGGTCGCCGACGACGTCACCGAGGAGCGCCACCAGCGCCCGGGCGCCGAGCACCCCGGAGTGATCCTCCTGCGGCAGGGCGGGGGCCTTCGACGCACCACACTGCTGAGCACCGAACTCGCCGGGTTCGCCTCCGCATGCGACGGCGAGTTGACCGCCGGCCAGATCGCCGGTGCGCTCGCAGCTTTGCTGCAGCGCCCTGAGGCCGGGTTCATTCCGGGGCTTCTCGCGGAAGTGGAGCACCTGGTCATCGACGGCTTCCTGATTCCGGCGGCCTAACCAAAGCGGCTACCCTAGTGCAGGTACGCAGAACGCATACTGGTGAGGCCCAGCAGCGGTGTTCCGTCCGGAAACCCTCGACGCGCTGGTGCAATGAAACCGTACCTAGGAGTGAAGTG
This sequence comes from Arthrobacter sp. CAN_A214, assembly GCF_015751955.1. Classification (NCBI taxonomy): domain Bacteria; kingdom Bacillati; phylum Actinomycetota; class Actinomycetes; order Micrococcales; family Micrococcaceae; genus Arthrobacter; species Arthrobacter sp. CAN_A214. The sequence goes on along the minus strand of NZ_JADOUU010000008.1, from coordinate 130,317 downwards.
CCCACAAAGGCCACGGATAAAAAGCACGGCAAGAAGCTCGTTATCGTAGAGTCCCCCGGAAAGATCAAGACCATTGCGGGCTACCTCGGCGAGGGCTTCGAGGTCGCTGCATCCATGGGGCATATCCGCGATCTGCCGCAGCCCTCCGACCTTCCCGCTGAGATGAAGAAGACCTCGCTCGGCAAGTTCGCCGTCGACGTCGAGAACGGTTTCGAACCGTACTACGTGGTGTCATCGGACAAGAAGAAAAAAGTGGCGGAACTCAAGGCCGCACTGAAGGACGCCGACGAGCTGTACCTCGCAACTGACGGTGACCGCGAAGGCGAAGCCATTGCGTGGCACCTCCTGCAGGTCCTCAAACCCAAAGTGCCCGTCCACCGCCTCACCTTCCCCGAAATCACGAAGGAAGCCGTTCAGCGTGCCCTGCTGGAAATGCGCGACGTCGACATGCCCATGGTCGACGCCCAGGAAACCAGGCGCATCCTCGACCGGTTGTACGGCTACGAGATCTCCCCCGTCCTCTGGCGCAAGGTGGCCCGCGGACTCTCCGCCGGCCGTGTGCAGTCCGTGGCCACGCGGCTCGTGGTCGAGCGGGAACGGGAGCGCATGGCGTTCCGCACGGCGTCGTACTGGGACCTGACCGGCACGTTCACACCCGTTGACGAGTCGAAGGGTTCGGCGTTCCCCGCGAAGCTGGTGGCCGTCGACGGAAGCCGTATCGCCTCGGGCAAGGACTACTCAGACCGCGGTGAGTTGAAGGCTGCGGGGACGGTCCGCCTCGACGAGGAGTCCGCCCGCTCACTCGCCGCAGGCCTTGCGAGCGCGAACTTCGCCATCCGCTCCGTCGACACCAAGCCGTACACCCGCCGCCCTGCCGCGCCGTTCACGACGTCGACCCTCCAGCAGGAGGCGGCGCGCAAACTCCGCTTCTCCTCGAAGATGACCATGCAGGTGGCACAGCGCCTGTATGAAAACGGCTACATCACCTATATGCGTACCGATTCGCCCGCGCTGTCCGATCAGGCGGTGAACGCGGCGCGCCGCCAGGCGTCCGAACTGTACGGCGCCGAATATGTTCCCGAGGCGCGCCGCGTCTACAAGGGCAAATCGAAGAATGCGCAGGAAGCGCACGAGGCAATCCGACCCGCAGGGGATTCCTTCCGCACGCCGGCGCAGGTCGCGAAGGCGCTGCGCGGTGACGAGTTCCGCCTGTACGAGCTGATCTGGAAGCGCACCGTCGCATCCCAGATGGCCGACGCCAAGGGCTCGACGGCGTCACTGCGGCTCGGCGCCGTCAGCGCTGACGGCCGGGACGCCGAGTTCTCCGCCTCCGGCACCGTCATCACCTTCCGCGGCTTCCTCGCCGCCTACGAGGAGGGACGTGACGCCGACCGCAACGCGGACAGCGACGACGACGCCGCCCAGGGCTCGCGCCTCCCGAACGTCACCAAGGGTGATTCGCTCGGGGCGACCTCCGTCGAGGCAGTCGGCCACGAGACCTCGCCGCCGCCGCGCTACACCGAGGCTTCCCTCGTGAAGGTGCTCGAGGAGCGGGGGATCGGGCGCCCTTCCACCTACGCCGCCACCATGTCCACCATCATGGATCGTGGCTATGTGAGCACACGCGGGCAGGCCCTGGTGCCGACCTGGATCGCCTTCTCCGTGGTCCGGCTGCTCGAGGAGCACTTCCACAACTACGTCGACTACGACTTCACCGCCGAACTCGAGGAGGATCTCGACCGCATCTCGCGTGGAGAGACCAAGCGCGTCGAGTGGCTGGACTCCTTCTATTACGGCGACCGCAAGGAGACCGGCCTCCACACCATCGTGAACGACCTCGGCGAGATCGACGCGCGGCGCATCAATTCGATCGAGATCGCCGAAGGCATCACGTTGCGCGTGGGCAAGTTCGGTCCCTACCTCGAGAAGCCGCTGCCCGACGACGCCCCGGAGGGCACCGAGCCGCAGCGCGCCAACGTACCCGAGGACCTCGCCCCGGATGAGCTCACCGCCGAGAAGGCGATCGAACTCATGGAAACCCCGGTCTCCCAGGAACGGATGCTGGGAACCGACCCCGGGACGGGGCGCGAGATCGTGGCCCGCGAGGGGCGCTACGGCCCCTATGTGATCGAGCTCATTCCCGAGCCCAGTGCCGAGGATCTCGCCAACCAGCCCGTGGAGTACTACAAGAACGGCAAGCCCAAGCCCCCGAAGAAACCGGCCAAGGTCAAGCCACGCACCGGCTCGCTGTTCAAGACGATGACGGTGGACACCGTCACCCTTGAGGATGCCCTGAAGCTGATGAACCTTCCGCGGGTGCTCGGTGTGGACGCCGAGGGCAAGGAGATCACAGTGCAGAACGGCCGATTCGGGCCCTACCTCAAAAAGGGCAGCGATTCCCGGTCGATCGGGTCGGAGGAGGAGATCTTCACCATCACCCTCGAACAGGCGCTCGAGATCTACTCCCAGCCCAAGCAGCGCGGAGGCAGGGCCGTCACGCCGCCGCTCGCTGAATTCGGCGACGACCCGACGAGCGAGAAGCCTATTGTGGTGAAGGACGGGCGGTTCGGTGCCTACATCACCGACGGCGTCACGAACATCACCGTGCCCGGTTCCATGGCCATCGAGGAACTGACGCGGGAGCAGGCCATCGATATGCTTGCCGAGAAGCGGGCGAAGGGCCCGGCGCCGAAGAAGACCACCCGGCGCGCTCCTGCGAAGCGCAAGGTAGCCGCGGGCAAGTAGGCGTACTGTTCGAAACCGGATCAGATGATTTTCGAAGGAGCAGTTGGAAGGTGCCCGAAACATGCGGCTAGGTGTGCTGGACATTGGATCGAACACCGTGCATCTGCTCCTGGTGGATGCCCACCCCGGGGCGAGGCCGGTTCCCTTCGCCTCCCATAAGAGGTCCCTGCAGCTCGTGGCACACCTTGATGCGGAGGGCAGCATCACGGACCACGGGCAGGACGAGCTTGTGGGTTTCGTGCGGGAGGCCCGGGAGTTCGCGCGCCGGCACGATGCCGAGGACTTCCTCGCGTTCTGCACCTCGGCCATCCGCGAGGCGGCGAATGGACCGGCCGTGCTGGCAAGGGTTCAGGACGAGACCGGAGTGGACCTGCAGGAGTTGTCCGGCGACCAGGAGGCATCGGTCACCTTCCAGGCGGTACGCCGCTGGTACGGCTGGGGCGCGGGTTCCATCCTGAACCTCGACATCGGTGGTGGTTCCTTCGAGATGGCCATGGGTTCCGATGAGCTCCCCGAGCTTGCGCTGTCCGTTCCGTTGGGAGCTGGACGGCTCACCCGCAACTGGCTTCCGGAGGACCCGCCGTCGGCGAAGAGCGTCAAGGAGCTTCGCAGGTACATCCGATCCACGCTCAAGGACGCAGCCGAGCAGTTCGCACCACTCGGGCGTCCGGACCTCGTGGCGGGAAGCTCGAAGACCTTTCGGTCGCTGGCGCGCATCGCCGGGGCCGAGCCCTCGGCCGCCGGGCCCTTCGTGAGGCGTGAGCTCCGCCTCGAAGACCTGAAATTGTGGACCAAGAGACTCGCTGCCATGCCCGCCAGGGACCGTATCAACCTGGACGGTGTATCCGACATGCGGGCCTCACAGGTTCTGGCCGGCGCGTTGGTGGCCGAAGCTGCCCTTGAGCTGTTCGATGTGCCGTCCATGGACATCTGCCCGTGGGCCCTGCGTGAGGGACTCCTGCTCCGCCGATTCGACTCGAAGATGTTCGAGGCCGAGCATCCCCTTCCCGGTATCGGTGTGGGACATGAGCAGCTCGATTCCCGGATCCGGTCCGTCTCGAAGGGCGGCGGCTGAGATGGCGTCCGATTCCGGCGCAGCGGTCATTCCTGTCGCCTTGTCGAGCGCCTCGGTCTACCCCCTCGCCGTGCACGATGCCTTCGCACTGGCGCAGGACCTCGGGTACGACGGCGTCGAGGTCATGGTGACGAACAACCACGTCAGCCAGAGCCCGGACATGCTCACTGTCCTGAGCGAACGGTACGAGCAACCCATCCTCGCCATCCACGCACCCACTCTGCTGCTCACCCAGCAGGTATGGGGCAAGGCATGGACCAAGATCGAGATGTCGGCGGCAATGGCGGCGGAGGTGGGTGCCGCTACGGTGGTCACGCATCCGCCGTTCCGGTGGCAGACGGGTTACGCCGAGGAATTCGCCGAGGGAATTCAGCGGGTGGCTGCGGAGTACGGGGTGGAAATCGCCGTCGAGAACATGTACCCGTGGAAGGTCCGGGGCCGCGAGGCCAAGGCTTATCTGCCGCACTGGAATCCGGTGCCGGAGCCGTACGACGCCGTCACCTGGGACTTCTCGCATGCCGCCATTGCGGGCATGGATTCATTCGAGGAGATCCGGGGCCTTGGCAGCCGGCTCGCGCATGTTCACTTGACTGACGGAACACCCAACGGCAGGGACGAACACCTCCTGCCCGGGCAGGGACAGCAGCGGTGTGCCGAGTCATTGGGGTTCCTCGCAGAATCGGAGTGGAAGGGCGTGGTGGCGGTCGAGGTCAGCACCCGCAAGGCCCGGGGGGCGGGGGAGCGGGAGCAGTGGCTCGCCGACACCCTCGCCTTCGCCCGGAGACACCTGAGCTCCTGAAGCCCGCAGATAACCGGAGAAGTAGTTAAAAAGGAATGGCGCCGGCGCTGTCCAGGTGTTGGGGGAATCACCTGTTGCCGCCGGCGCCGGATCGGATCAGGAAAATCCGGTCTCACTCGCACCTTCATGAGGTACTTCAAACCGTACGACCCGAGGTTGTGACGCAACAGGACATTTGCTGGGAGAAGGCTGGGAAAGCTCCATGGCAGGATGGGCGTATGACGAATTCTGAGGCCCGGTACGTTACTTTCCTTGGTTGCGGCTCCATGAACGAGGCGATTCTCGGCGGGCTGCTCACCGCCGGTCTGGAGAAATCCTCCGTCACTGCAACCGTGCGCCGGGCGGACCGTGCAGCGGAACTCCGGGAGCGGCACGGAATCACCGTGCTCGCCACCGCCGAGGACGCACAGGCGAACAGGGCAGCGGTGGCTGCTGCCGACGTCGTCGTGATCGGTGTCAAGCCGGTGGGCGTGGTGTCGCTGGCGCGCGAGATCGCTTCGGCGCTCAAGCCCTCCGCGCTGGTGCTCAGCGTGGCGGCCGCCGTTCCGATCGACCTGATCGAGGACGCGCTGAATGACGGGCAGCCGGTCATCCGTTCCATGCCGAACACGCCGTCGCGCCTCGGAAAGGGCGTGTTGTCGATTTCGGCCGGAACCCACGCCGGCCCCGAGCAGATGGAGCGGGCGCGTGCTCTCCTGGCATCTGCGGGAACCGTGGTGGAAGTTCAGGAGCAGCAGATCGATGCCGTGTCAGCAGTCAGCGGCTCAGGGCCCGCCTACGCTTTCTACCTCGCCGAGGCGATGGCCGCCGCGGGAGAGCAGCTGGGCCTTGACGGGAAGCTGTCCAGGTTGTTGGCCAGGGAGACCGTGGCCGGAGCGGGCTTCATGCTCGCGGAGGAGGGGGCCGATGCCACCGCACTCCGGCGGGCGGTGACGAGCCCCAATGGAACTACCCAGAGTGCCCTGGAAACCTTCGAAGCACTCGGGCTGATGGACCTGATTGCGGCGGGCGCGCGTGCCGCAACCGAGCGGGCAGCGGAAATTACGGTCGAGCTCCGCCGGGGGGCCCGGACGGGAGGCTGAGGCGGGGCCCGAGCCACAGCACCAGCAGGGCAACGGGCAACAGGACGCCGAGGCTCGTGAAGAGTTCAAGGGCCGGCGGGCCATCGCCGGACACCCGCCCCGTAAGGATGAGCGTCACGGTGATCGACGAAAACATCATCACCGGCAGGAGGAGGGCCACGAACGCCACTTCCACCACGCGCGTCGTCCCTGCATGATTTCTCGCATGGACCCAGGCGGCGGGGATCAGGAGGGCGATCCACACCCAGTGGTGGAACCAGGAAATCGGGGAGATGGCGAGCATGACGACGGCGTTGGCGGTGACGGCGCGAACGAGGTCGCCGTCGTCCTCCGCGCGGCGGATCGCTGCGTAACCGAGCGCGATCACCGCGAGGCTCCCAAGGATCCAGAGGGAGCGCTGCAGGGCGCCGCTCGCCCCGAGATGGGCGAGGAAGGCGTTCAGCGACACGTTGTAGATGTCCGTGGTGTCACCCACGCGTGCCGGATCGCCGATGGCACCGAACCAGAACCGGGCCGACTCCCGGGGAGCCGCGAGCCAACCGATCCCCACGGTGGCGAGGAACCCGGTACCCAGGGCGAGGATGGCACGCCAGTCCCTGCGTACGAGGAAGATCAGGCCGAAGGCGAGTGGCGTCAGCTTGATGCCGGCCGCGATGCCGATCAGGAACCCGCGCGGCACGCGACCGGGCGGCCGAAGGAGGTCCGCGACGATCAGCACGAGGATCAGGGGGTTGATCTGGCCGAAGCCGAGCCCTTCCCGCCACGGGCCGCTGACCCCGATGAGGAGCACCAGGAGGACCAGCACCGTGGCCTTGCCCCACCGGGTGCTGGCCCACAGCGGAAGCGCCTGCCGGTCTGCCAGGTAGCGGCCGACCCACCGTGCCACGACCAACAGGCAGGCCAGGGAGACGGCGGTCACCACGACCAGTGCTCCTGACACCGGGAGCAGGGCAAGGGGTATGAAGACCAGTGCGGAGAACGGCGGATAGGTGAAGGGAAGGCTGCGGGTGTCCGTCTCGATCAGGGATGGATCATAGAGCTGCTGGTCGCCGGCCATCCCGAGCAGGGCGAGGGCGCCCTGCCGGTACACGAGGAGGTCGAGGCCATGAATCTGCGCGGAGAGGACAACCAGTGCGAGCGCCGCCCCCAGACCTGCGAGGAGGGCCGATGCACGCGGCACGGGCGAATCTGGGCCGGGCGTCAGGGACGGCCCGCAAAACGCTCGAGAAGGTCCACGTGCCCCGAGACGATCAGCATGTCACGGCTTGAGACTTTCGTGTCGGCGCGGGCGTAGGTGAAGTCCTCCCCGGGGGATTTCACTCCCACCACCGTGACCCCGTACTTGGACCGGACACTGGATTCGGCGAGAGTGAAGCCCTGCGTTTCCTTCGGCGGATACATCTTCACGATCGCGAAGCCGTCGTCGAACTCGATGAAATCGAGCATCCGGCCACCCACCAGGTGAGCGGCCCGCTGGCCGGCATCGGCTTCGGGGTAGATCACATGGTTGGCGCCGATGCGCTTCAGAATCTTCCCGTGGGAGGGCGTGATCGCCTTGACCCACAGGTGATCGATACCGAGGTCCACGAGGTTCGCGGTGATCAGGACGCTCGACTCGATCGAGGTTCCCACACCGACGACGGCGGCGGAGAACTCCTGGGCCCCGAGCTGGCGGAGGGCATCGAGGTTGGTGGCGTCGGCTTCGACCACATGGGTCAGGATGCCCGAAAACTTCTGCACCAGTTGAGGATCCCGCTCGATCGCCAGCACCTCGCGGCCCTGTTTCACGAGCTGCTCGGCCGTGGCAGCGCCGAAACGCCCCAGGCCGATCACCAGGACCGGTGCGTTATGTGCTGGTCTTTCAGCCAATGATTGGCCTCTCTTCCGGGTAGTGGTACAGCGTGCTGCGCTGGCGAAGTGCGAGGGCGGACGCCAGGGTGATGGTTCCCATGCGTCCCGCGAACATCAGGGCCGACAGGACGTACTTGCCCGACGGCGGGAGCTCGGCACTGAGGTTGGTGCTGAGCCCGCATGTGGCGAAGGCGGAGATCACCTCGAAGAGGACACGGTTCAGTTCCTCGCCGGAGATTGCGAGGATCACTCCGGTCGCCACAAGGACCAGCGTTGCACCCATGAAGATCACCGAGATGGCTACGCGCATGGCGCCCGGGGGAATGGTCCGGCCCCACGCCCGGACGTCGGAATCACCACGCGCTTCGGCAACGATCGCGAGGAACATGACGGCGATGGTGGTCACCTTGATGCCGCCCGCCGTCGACGCCGACCCACCGCCGGCGAACATGAGTGCATCGGTGAGCAGCATGGTGGTGGAATCCATGGCGCCCTGATCCACGAGGTTGAAGCCTCCGGACCTGGTCATGACGGAGGCGAAGAGGGCGTGGATGACCTTGTCGGATGCGCTGAGGTTGCCGATGGTCCGCGTATTCGCCCACTCCAGGGCCGCCCACGCGATGGTTCCCACCACAAGGAGGATCAGTGAGACGGCAATCGTGAGTTTGGTGTGCAGGGTCCACTTCCGGTAGCGCCACTTGAGCTGGAGAAGCACCATGATGACCGGAAAGCCGAGGCTACCGAGGAAAACGCCGACCATCAGCGGAACCAGGATCCACAGGTCCGTCTCATAGGGCACGAGGCCGTCCGAGTGGGGAGTGAAGCCGGCATTGTTGAAGGCCGAAATGGAGTAGAAGATGCCGTGCCAGACAGCCTGCCAGAACGGTTCGCCCAGCACCATGAAGCGGGGAATCATCACCACGGCCAGCACGATCTCAATGGCGATCGAAGTGGTGATGACGATCCGCAGCAGGGTACCGACCTCGCCGAGTCGGCTGGCATTGTTCAGAGAGGCCTGGGCAAGCAGCTTGCCCCGGACGCCGAGGCGCTTGCTGACCACCAGCGCCAGCATGGAGGCAAGGGTCAGGGTGCCGAGGCCTCCCACGAAGATCCCGAGAAGGATGACCAACTGACCGAAGAATGACCAGTGGGTGGCGGTGGAGACCACCGTGAGCCCGGTGACGCAGACCGCAGAGACAGCGGTGAACATGGCATCATGCAGGGGCGTGGCCGTGCGGTCCGCTGTGGCTGCCGGAAGGCTGAGGAGTGCCGTGAAGACCAGGATGACGGCGGAGAAGATGAACAGGGCGAGCCGGGCGGGTGATGAGTTGGCGAAGGAGTCGAGGAAATCCCGGATCTTGCCGAGGAGCCGAAAGTACCCGCTCTGATTGCCGCTCAGCCACCGCGGCTGTTGACTTACCATTGACGCCCGCTCTGCCCCGTTGCTGTCTGCGCCGCGGAGGCGGCGTCGAAAAGGTCCTCCGAGTAGTAAATCACTTCCACTGTGGCTTCGTGGTCAGGAATTTCCTGAATCGCGTACCCTGTCCTTGATGTCTAACCACTCCGCACCCGCGCTTCCGACACAGGTCGTCTGGGATGAATCCATGCTTGCCTACAATTTCGGTGGGCACCATCCGATGAATCCCGAGCGGCTTGCGCTGACCGCCCTGCTCGCGCAGGACGCCGGTCTCCTGGAGCTGCCGGCCGTGACGGTGGAGCAGCCCTTCGTTGCTGAAGACAGCGAACTGGCGGCAGTTCACAGTGCTGAATACATCTCCGCTGTCCGCGAGGTGAGTTCGAATCCCAGCGACGCGCGGCCGGAGTGGGGGCTCTGTACCGACGACAACCCCGGCTTCCTCGGTATGCACGAGGCGAGTGCGAGGCTGGTGGGCGGTTCCCTCCGGGCCGCCGATGCCATCGTCTCGGGAAAAGCGGTGCACGCGGTGAATTTCGGTGGCGGCATGCATCACGCGGCGCGGTCGAAGGCGAGCGGATTCTGCATCTACAACGATGCCGCTGCAGCCATCCAGCGACTGCTTGACCGTGGGGTGCAGCGAGTGCTCTACATCGACGTCGATGCGCACCATGGAGACGGAACGGAAAGCATCTTCTGGAATGACCCGAGGGTTCTGACGATCTCCCTCCACGAGACCGGAATGAGTCTTTTCCCGGGCACCGGTTTCGCCAATGAGACCGGTGGCGCGCAGGCCGAGGGATATGCCGTCAATGTCGCCCTGCCCACTGTCGCCGGTGATTCCGCGGTGCTGCGCGCGTTCCACGCCGTCGTTCCGCAACTCGCGGGGGTGTTCTCACCGGAAGTCATCGTCAGCCAGCACGGGTGTGATTCCCACACCACCGATCCGCTGACCAACCTGCGGTTGAGCGTGGATGCCCAGCACGCCATGATGCTCGCCGTGCGCGACCTCGCCGCGCAGTTCTGCGACGGCCGGTGGCTCTCCACAGGTGGTGGCGGGTACAACCTGACGAGCGTGGTTCCGCGATCCTGGGCGTTGCTGATAGCAGTGGCGGCGGGAGCGCCGTTGAACCCGAGAAGTCCGGTTCCTCAAGCCTGGCGGGATCATGTGCTCGAACGGTTCGGATCAGAGGCTCCGCTGCTGATGGGTGACGGCGCAGAGCTGTGGTGGCGATCCTGGGAAGTGGGCTATGACCCCAACGACGAGCTGGACCGCACCGTCATGGCCACGCGCAAAGCCGTGTTTCCCCTTCACGGGCTCGACCCCTGGTTCGACTAGGTCGCATTCCTCGGCTGGATACGGTGTTCGAAGATGCCCACAGGCGCATATATCGCTAGGGTAGGCAGATGATTATGGACGATGTATTTGCCGTCATCGCCGAGGGCACGCGGCGGGAGATCCTTGCCCGGCTCCGGGCAGGGGACAAATCAGTAGGCCAACTGGTCGAGGAACTGAACGTGAGTCAGCCGACGATTTCCAAGCATCTGAAGGTGCTGCGGGAAGCGGGTCTGGTGTCGATGAGGGCGCAGGGCCAGAAACGGTACTACGCGCTGGAGACAGCTCCACTGCACGGCATTGTGGAATGGCTCGATTCCTTCGCTCGGAATGACCCGCGGCTCGCGGACCACTCCGCGGCCGTCCCGAACGAAGGCGGTATGTCGGGCACGAGTCTGCCCGCGGAGGTTCCACTCGTGGACGGGGTGTCCGGGCGCGAGGAAACGGGGGACGTCCGGTCGGAGATCCTTGCCGCAGCGGCGCTGGCCGTCCCCGGATCGGATGCCGACCCCGCCCAGGCGGCGCCGCCAGGGCCGCCCGCAGGAGCCGGAGCGGACACCGGGCCCGGAAATCCACCCGAGGGGACCCGCCAGCAGCACCTCGGCAGGACCGTGGGACGGGCGGCGGAGCGCGCCGCGGACCTTCTGTCGCAGCTGCGGCGCAGGCGCGACCAGGAGCGCTGACCCCAGGTTATTTTTGCTCCGGGGGCTTCCTCTCGGATGCATGTCCAGCTACCATACGGCCTTGACGGAACAATTCACTTCCGCAGCGCGTTGTCCCGTATAGCAGCCGTGGCATCCCTGATGGTGCCGATTCAAGGGCCGGCCCTAGAGCAAAAGGATTGGTGGATGGCAGACGGGACGAACTTCTCGGATGTGTTGTATCTGACGGTGGCCGAAGTGGCCGAACTGATGCGGGTGTCGAAGATGACGGTGTACAGGCTCGTTCATGCGGGCGCGCTGCCCGCCGTCCAGTTCGGCAGGTCCTACCGGGTGCCGGAGTCCGCGGTCCAGGAGTATCTCGAGTCCGCCCGGGTGGACGGGCAGACCGCCTAGGGTGCGGTCCAGTTCCGCTCCAGCGACCGGGCACAGCGCCCGGTCAAGGTCCACAGCATTTGGCTGTACCCTGTTAAGGAGCGTTTTGGGCGGCTTTCGACTGCCGCTCATTCTTTTCCAATGTCAGCATCAGGCGGCCGTGGATCGGTCCCCGATCCGGTACGGTCCCTGAAAACCAACAAAAGTTTGTGAGGACTCTATGGGTTCAGTAATCAAGAAGCGCCGCAAGAGGATGGCAAAGAAGAAGCACCGCAAACTGCTCCGCAAGACCCGCCACCAGCGCCGCAACAAGAAGTAGGGCTGCGCGGCCCTCATCGGCAGCAGTGCCTCGCTCGCGTGGACGCTCTCGGTCTTCCCCGGTCCGTCGCTTCATCCAGTGATGATGCGGCGGGCCGGATGTCGTTAAGCTGCCAGGAGGCGCTCCGACGCCGGGCGCGGAAGTGGCGGTCAGTGGATGTGGAACCGGGAGCCGTCGGACTCGGAAGTGGCCCTCAGCGGGCGCGGAACCGGGAAAAGCTGCGCCAGAGGCCGTAGACGGCACCCGCGCCCGTCGCGGCCCGGAGGCCCAGCGTCGCCGCACGGCGACCGCTGCGGAAGTCATAGACCGGCCAGTTGTTGGCGCGTGCGTGGCGGCGCAGTCTGGTGTCTGGGTTGATGGCCACCGGATGGCCCACTACGGTGAGCAGGGGAATGTCGTTGAAGGAATCGCTGTAACCCCAGCACTTCGCAAGATCCAGGTTCTCCTTCGCTGCGAGGTCGACAACCGCAGCCGCCTTCGCGGGTCCGTGCAGGAAGTCACCCACGAGATTTCCCGTGTACAGCCCTTCGGCAACCTCCCCGACGGTACCAAGCGCTCCGGTCAGGCCGAGGCGGCTCGAAATGACACTGGCCACCTCCACGGGAGTGCCGGTGACGAGCCAGACCTGGCGGCCGGAACTCAGATGCTGCTCGGCGAGCGCTCGCGCCCCGGGCCAGATCTTCGACGCGATCATCTCGTCGTAGACCTCCTCTCCGAGGGCAAGGATGTCGGCATGCGCAATCCCGATGGCGAAGGCAAGCGCTGCATCCCGCACGGAGTTGACGTCGGTCATGGTTTCCCCGCGCATGATGAAGCGGAGCTGCTTCCACGCGAGGCCGGCGGCGAACCGCAGGGTGAAGGCCTTGCGCTGGTACATCTTCCGCGCAACGTGGAACAGGCTGGCGCCGCGCATCAGGGTGTTGTCGACATCGAAGAAGGCCGCCTCGCCGGGCGCACGGCCCTGCCGCGTCGAGGCGGGCGTCGTGCCCCAGGTGGCTGCCGGCATAGCTTGAGTCTAAGTCCTTGCTAAGCGGGCGCCGTTCCACCGGCAGGAGAGTAGTTTGGGTTCCATGGACGCATTGCCCACGGAGAGCGAAACGAAGGACGTCGTGCTGCTCACGCGGCCGGATTGCCATCTCTGCCAGGAGGCGCGGGACGTGGTGGAGCGCGTCACGGCGAGCCTTGGGCTCGGCTGGGCGGAGCAGTCGGTGGTCGGCGCCCCCGATCTGCTGGAACGGTTCGCCGAAGAGCTTCCGGTGCTGTTGATCAACGGCGTGCAGCGGGACTTCTGGGTCATCGATGAGGCACGGCTCCGAAAGCTTCTCGGGGGCTGAGCGCGCTTTCGGCGGAAGCCGGGGGCCCGGCTTGGTGGGTCTGTACCAGCGGCATAAAGTGGTGGTACTTCCGCGGATCGCCAGGCACGCGGATGGGGGTGCCACTCCCGGCAATACCAGGCGACGCAATGGAGCAGACACAAGTGACGACGTCGAACATGCAGGGGCTTCACCCGGTAGGCGATGGCGGACGCGAGATTCCGCCAGCGTCTCTCACCCGGCTGACCATTTATCTGCGCGCACTGAACTCGCTGCTGGCCGAGGGTGTTGAACGGGTTTCCTCCGAGGAGCTGGCCGACGCCGCGGGAGTCAATTCTCCGATGGTGCGCAAGGACCTCTCCTACCTCGGCTCGTACGGCACAAGGGGCGTGGGCTACGAGGTTCAGTACCTCAACCGGCAGATCGCGACGGCGCTCGGCCTGACGCTGGATTGGCGCGTCGCGATCATCGGGGCGGGCAACCTGGGCCGGGCACTCGCAGGATACTCGGGCTTCGTCTCCCGGGGTTTCGAAATCGTGGCGCTCTTCGATGCCGACCAACTGGTGGTGGGGACCGAAGTGGGATGGCTGCGGGTGAGTGCCGTAGAGGATCTCGAGGTGGTGCTTGAGCGTACCCGTACCAACATGGCTGTGCTTTCGGTGCCCGCAGCCGTGGCCCAAAAGTTGTGCGACCGCCTCGTGGAATCGGGGATCACCAGCATTCTCAGCTTTGCTCCGGTGGTGCTTTCGGTGCCTGCCCACGTGCAGTTGCGCAAGGTCGACATGTCCACTGAGCTGCAGATTCTTGCCTATCACGCACAACGTGCGCAGGAACCGGAACTTCCCCCGGTGTCCGACGCACGCTCCGCGCCGTAGTCCCGTCCCGTCCGCTAGTATCCCAGCGGGCGCTTCGCGAAGTATTCGTTCGACGGCTTCAGGTAGCACAGCACGATACCGGCGATGCCGAGCAGTACCGAGATGGCAGCAAGGAAGCCCGACGCGATGCCGAAGATCGACAGGGCAGCGAAGACGGTGCCGGTGATGCGGGCCCAGTTCTTCCCGCGGCGGATCATCACGGCGATCAGGACATACAGGGCCAGTGAGATGAGCGCGACCACGATGACGATGGTGGAGATCAGGCTGGTGAGCGAAGCGGGATCCAGCCCGGATGCCTCGAGGTCGGCGAGCTGGTCCGGCGTGATCGCACCCAGCGGGTTCAGGGACATGAAGACGGAGGCGAACAGGTTGACGACCCCCGCAGCGATGATGAGCCAGTAAGCGGTATTGACCTTCTGCGGAGCCGGACCCTTCGCTTGGACCGGCATGCCGGTTTGTCCGCCCGGGTAGGAGTAGCCGGGCTGGCCATATGGTCCCTGTTGCCCGTACTGCGGTGGCTGGGGGGTGTTCTGCCCGTACTGCGGTGGCTGGGGGGTGTTCTGCCCGTACTGCGGTGGCTGGGGAGTGTTCTGCCCGTACTGCGGTGGCTGCGGCATGTTCTCGCCGTACTGGGGACGCTTCGGATCCTGGGGGTCGCTGCCTGGGGTGTTCGCCGGCGTACTCATGGAGGCTTCCTTCCTCGTGCTGGACGTCTGTCTGCGAGGTCCGCACCAGGCACCTGCACCGGAAGCGGATCCCTGTCCCCTATCCTGCACCTTTTGGCGCGGGTATGCGTTAACGGCGGCAGCCGCCGTCGTACCCACGTCGGGCGCGACGGCGGCTGCAGGCGTCGGGTTCTGCTAACCCGGCGCCGGGCCGGGGCGTAAGCAGTTGCTATGCGGCGGCAGGAGCTACGAACGCGGCGTCGACGGTGATGGTGACCTTGTCGCCGACGAGCACCCCGCCGGCTTCGAGGGCTGCGTTCCAGGTCAGGCCGAACTCCTTGCGGGAGATGGTCGTGGAGCCGGAGATGCCGGCGCGGGTAGCACCGAACGGATCAACAGCGACACCGTTGAACTCGGTTTCCAGTACCACCGGCTTCGTGATGCCACGGATGGTGAGATCGCCCTGGATCTCGTAGGTTTCACCGGCTCCGGTCACGGAGGTGGAGACGAACGTCATCTCGGGAAACTGCTCGACGTCGAAGAAGTCGGCACCCCGTACGTGGCCGTCGCGGTTCTCGTCACCGGAGGAGAACGACGCCGTCTTGATGGTCGCCGTGACCTTGGAGTCCTCGAGGCTGGGGCCCACCTGCAGTGCCGCGTCGGTTTCCGTGAAGCTGCCGCGGACCTTGCTGATGCCCGCGTGGCGGACGCTGAAGCCGATTTCGCTGTGCGAGGGGTCGAAGGCCCAGGTGCCGGCGGTGAGTCCTGAAGGAATGCTCATGGTGGATCTCCTTGTGGTGGTGTGGGAAGTCGTTACACCCATATAAGCATGCATTTGCATCTTTTATTCCATCCGTCAGTTAAATCTTCAACAATTTTGGCCGACGGCCGACAAGGGGCAATTTAACGCCCGGCAGGAACTCTGGGAAACTGGGATCATGCCCCTAGCAACCGTCCACCTGGTGCGCCATGGTGAGGTCCATAATCCCGACGGCGTCCTCTACGGAAGGCTGCCGGAGTTCCACCTGTCCGAGCTGGGCCAGCGGATGGCCGAACAGATGGCGAGTTATTTCGGGGAGCGAAGGAACGACGGCGCCAACCTGGTGTATCTCGCCGCCTCGCCGCTGACGCGGGCGCAGGAAACTGCGCAGCCCCTCGCCGCGGCCCTGAACCTCGACGTCCACACCGAGGAGCGGATCATCGAGGCCGAGAACCGTTTCGAGGGCATGTCCGGCGTCAAGAGCAGATTGAGACAGCCCCGCTACTGGCCGCTGCTGGTCAACCCTCTGAGGCCGTCCTGGGGTGAACCCTATGCGGCGCAGGTCACCCGGGTCATGGAAGCGGTGCACCACGCCCGTGCTGCCGCGATCACCCTTGCGTCCGGCAATACCGACCCCGAACGGCCGGCGGAGGCGGTCCTCGTCGGTCATCAGTTGCCCATCTGGGTCACGCGACTGGCAGCGGAGCGGCGCAGGCTGTGGCACGACCCCCGGCAGCGTGAGTGCACGCTGACCTCCGTCACGTCGCTGGACTTCTCGGATGAGACCCTCGCGAGAGTCCGTTATGCGGAGCCGTGCGCTGATCTCCTGCCCGGTGCGGCGAATGTCCCCGGGGCGTAATAGAATTACTACACGTTGTAGAAAACTGTGAAAGAAGCCGTGAACACACCGAATCCCGCCATGGCCCGCCGCTCCCTCCTGAAGTTCGGAGCCGCACTTGCCGTAGGCCTTCCTGCTTCAGTGGCCCTTGCGTCGTGCGCTGCCGAGGACCCGCTGGCGCAGCAGGCCGCAGCCGGAGACAACAAGAACTATATTGCGGGCGACGGTTCGGTCACTGAATATGCGGTCGGCGAGCGCGGTGAGGCTGTCGACCTGACGGGGAAGCTCTTCGACGGAACCCAGGTGTCAAGCGCCGAGTGGACGGGCACCGTCACCGTCCTCAACTTCTGGTACGCCGCATGTGCGCCATGCCGCAAGGAGGCCCCGGACCTCGTTGCGTTGCACGACGAGTTCGAGCCGCAGGGTGCCCAGTTCTTCGGCGTCAACATCCGTGACGAACGGGCCACGGCCGAAGCGTTCGAGCGCAGCTTCGACATCCCCTATCCGAGCTTCGATGACCAGGACGGCGGCGTCCTCCTCGCCATGACGAGCTATGTGCCGCCGCAAGCCGTGCCGACAACCCTGGTTTTCGACAAAGCGGGCCGGATCTCGGCAAGAATTCTGGGCCTGGCGGAGCGAAGTACCCTCAAGGCCCTGATCCAAGATGCTCTCGCAGAGTAGCGCCGGCGCAGCGCCCGCACTCTCCCTTCCCTTGCTCTCAGCCGATAATTCCTTCGCCGATGCCGTCCTCAACGGGTCGATGCTCCTGGCTCTGCCAGTGGCCCTGCTGGCTGGGTTCGTCTCCTTTGCCTCTCCCTGCGTCCTACCGCTCGTCCCCGGGTACCTCGGCTATGTCACCGGCCTCACCGGGGTGGATCTCGAGCGGCAGCGGCGGGGGCGCATGTTCGCCGGCATCGGCCTCTTCGTCCTCGGATTCTCGGCGGTCTTCATGGCCTACGGTGCATTGTTCGGTGCGCTCGGCTCCTGGCTTCGGCTCTCCCAGGACTGGCTGATCCAGGTTTTCGGTGGAGTGGTCATCCTGCTCGGCGTCGTGTTCATCGGCGGTTTCTCCTGGTTCCAGCGGGAAAGCCGCATTCACGCGCGCGTGCCCGCTGGACTGATCGGCGCGCCGCTCCTCGGCGTCACGTTCGGGCTCGGCTGGGCTCCGTGCATCGGTCCCACCCTGGGAGCAGTGCAGCTGCTCGCCATCTCCGGTGATGATGCCAGCGCATTCAAGGGCGCGGTGCTGACGTTCGTTTATTGTCTCGGCCTCGGCCTTCCGTTCCTCCTCATTGCCCTCGGGGTCCGCCGGGGTATGGGGGCGGTGAAGTTCTTCCGAAAGCACCGGCTCGTGTTGCAGCGCTCCGGTGGAGGGATGCTCATCGCAGTGGGGTTGCTCATGGTCACCGGGGTGTGGAACCTGTGGATCACCGAGCTCCAGGATGTCCTCGTCAACAGCGTGGTGCTCCCCATCTAGCGCACTGCGCTCTACGCAGGAATCCAGCCAGCCAGGAACCACCACAGAAGAAAAGGTCAGAGTGACAAAGGAAAAGGAAAGCAGCCGGGAGGTACGGTCCGACGCCGTCCTGCCCGCGCTGGGATTCACCGGAACGCTGAGGTGGGCCTGGACACAATTGACCAGCATGCGCACCGCGCTGTTTCTGCTGTTGCTCCTTGCCGTCGCGGCAGTGCCTGGATCACTGTTCCCGCAGCGGTCGGCCAACCCCGAAGTGGTGACGCAGTACATCCAGGACAACCCGGATACCGGCCCCGTCCTGGACTGGTTCCAGCTTTTCGACGTCTATTCCTCGGTCTGGTTCTCGGCCATCTACCTGCTGCTGTTCATCTCGTTGATCGGGTGCGTGATTCCACGCGCGATGGCCCATGGACGGGCCCTGCGGTCACAACCGCCGCGGACACCGAAACGACTCTCGAGGATGCCGGTCTATGGAACTCTGGAGATTCCGGCGGCCCGGGCTGCGGAGTCGGGGATCACGCCGTCGTCAGCTGCCGCCGACGCCGCTGCCGTCCTCAAGAAGCGCGGGTACCGCGTGGAGGTGAGGGATGCCGGAACCGATCGCCCCTCGGTGGGAGCCGAACGTGGGCTGTCGAAGGAGCTGGGGAACCTTGTCTTTCACACTTCGCTGATCGGGGTGCTGGTTTCGGTGGCCGTGGGAAGCCTTTTCGGGTACAACGGGCAAAAGGTGATCGTGGAGGGTGACAGCTTCGTCAATACCCTCGTTGGTTATGACTCGTTCACGCCGGGTTCGAACTTCTCGGGAGACCAGCTTGAGCCCTACTCCATCCGGCTGGACGCCTTCGACGTGCAGTTCGACCGTTCCCAGCCCACCAACTACGGCTCCCCGATCGACTTCACCGCGAACGTCACCACGCAGGACGGGCCCGGTGCGGAGCCCGAGGAGCAGGTCCTCAAAGTCAACGATCCCATCACCATCGGCGGGACCAGCGTTTACCTGGTGGGGAACGGTTACGCGCCGGTGGTCACCATCCGTGACGGCGAGGGCAACGTCGCGCTGGAAGGCCCCGTCGTCTCGGTACCCTCGGACGGCCTCTACACCTCGCTGGTGGTCATCAAAGCCCCTGATGCGAAGCCCGAGCAGCTCGGGTTCGTGGGTTTCTTCCTGCCCACGGCGTTCGTTGATGAGGCTGGGGTGTCCTTTTCCAGGGATCCCGATCCGTTCAACCCCCAGCTGAACCTCAACGCCTACTACGGCGACCTTGGGCTGGATGAAGGGAATCCCAAGAACGTCTACGTGCTCGACACCGAGGACCTCACCGAACTCAACAGTCGCACCAGCGAAAACGGCGGCATCACCCTCGGTGCCGAAGAGACCTACGAACTGCCGGAGGGCAAGGGATCCATCACCTTCGAAGGCCTCCGGCGCTACGTTGCCCTCGACGTCCACCACGATCCGGGGCAGCTCGGGGCGCTGGTGTTCTCGACCCTCGCGCTGACGGGGCTCTCCGCCTCGCTGTTCATCGGACGGCGGAGGCTGTGGGTGCGGACGGGGGCGCATGCCGACGGCCGCGTGATGGTTGAGTACGGGCTCCTGGCCCGTGGCTCGGACCATCGGCTGTCTGGCGAAGCGAAGGCCGTCGAGGGTCTTCTCGCAAAGCGCTGGCTGGTGCAGCAGCAGCGCACAGGCGAAAATGAATTGCAGACCGCGGGAGCGCGCGCCGCCGGTTCCGGCACTGGGGAATCCCACAACGATGCTAAGGACAAGTAATGCCAAGCGTTAACACTGAACTGGGCGGGATCAGCGAGCTGTTCATGCTCCTCGCCTCCATCGCCTACATGGCGGCGTTCGTCTTCTTCGTGCTGGACCTGGTGAAGTCGAGCAAGACCATCAGCGGCGTCGAGGCCCGGCTTGCGCAGGAGCAGGCTGTGCTGACCGGAGTGGGTGGGCGGTCGGGTACGTCCGCCGTGGTGCCGCCCGACGTCGCGACCGCCGATGACTCGATGGACTATGGCTCTGGTCGTCCGAGGTCTTCAGCCCGCATCGCGGTAGCACTGACAGTGGTCGCCGCCGCCATACATGGCGTGGCCGTCGTCACCCGCGGCTTCGCAGCGAATCGGGTTCCCTGGGGCAACATGTACGAGTTCTGCACCACGGGAGCCTTCTTCGTCGCGGTGATCTTTTTGGTCACCCTCACCCGCAAGGATCTGCGCTTCGTCGGATCCTTCGTGATCGGCCTCGTGGTGTTGATGCTGTGCGCCGCGACCGTCGGATTCCCCACCCCCGTGGCGAGCCTCGTTCCAGCCCTCCAAAGCTACTGGCTCGTGGTCCACGTGTCAGTGGCGGTGGCGTCGTCGGCCCTGTTCACGATCACGTTCGCCATGTCCATCCTCCAGTTGGTGCAGACCTCGCGTGAAGCGAAGGTTGCTGCCGGGCGACCCGACAATGCAAAGTTCATGCGGGTTGTTCCCTCCGCCCTCAGCCTCGAGAATCTCTCCTACCGGCTGAACGCGATCGCCTTCGTGGGTTGGACGTTCACCCTGATCGCCGGTGCCATCTGGGCCGAGCAGGCGTGGGGTCGGTACTGGGGCTGGGACGTCAAGGAAGTGTGGACGTTCGTGATCTGGACCGTCTACGCCGGATACCTGCACGCGCGCGCCACCCGCGGCTGGACCGGTACGCGCGCCGCGTGGCTGTCGATCATCGGCTACCTCTGCATCGTGTTCAACTTCACCATCGTGAACATCTACTTCTCGGGGTTGCACAGCTACTCGGGGGTCTAGCCGAGCGGAGACCGGCCGAGTGGAGACCAGCGGAGCGGGTTGTCGCGGGACGTGCGCACTGGCGGTGGGTGTTGACGCCATACCCCCGCCGTTGCTGCGCTGCTCTCCGGGGCTACGCATGGCGGGCAGCGCGCACCCTTCGGCGTTGTCGTCCTTCGGGCCGGCTAGGGGTTCTTGGGGCGCTCGGCGTCGGTGCTGGCGGGTCCGGCGTCGTCGTCCTTCGACTGTCCCTTGACGGGGTTGACCGGGTTGACCGGGTTGACGGGGGTGGTGGAGTTTCCCGGAGTGGCGGTACCGCCGGCTTTTCCGCCGTCGCTGGTGCCCTTCTTCTTTTTCGCCTCCGCCTCGCGAGCCTTGAGCTCCTGTTCCTTACGGCGCCGTTCCGTTTCTCGGGCTTGCTGGCGGCGCTTGGTCTCCAGGTTCTGCAGGAACTGGGGGTCGTCGTCAGGGGCGGTCGGATGCCGGCGGGCGGGCCGCGGAGGGCCGGGCGGGGTGGAGCGCGGACGGCCGAAAAGGAACCACATCGCGGTCCCGATGAGGGGCAGCAGAAGAATGATCACGAGCCAGGCGGGCTTCGAAATGCTGCGCACCTCATGCCTTTTGCTCATGATGCAGTCAATCAGTGCGTAGATGATGACGGCGACTCCGAGAATCGCCAGAAAGAGCAAGAGGCGCGGCATACTCCAAGTGTAGGCGAGTAAACTTGAGCAGTGGCCTTCCTCAAATTCACAGCCCTCCGGCTCCTGCTCGTGATCGTTTTCTTCGTTCTCTGCATGTTCCTGCAGCTCGGTGCGGTGCTCTCCGCGGTGGTCGCAGCCATCCTCGCCTGGTGCATCACGTACCTGTTCTTCCGGCCGATGCGCGACGACGCGGCGGCCGACCTCCAGCGGCGTTTCAAGGACGGCGCGCCCCCTGTGCGGAACGGAATGGAGCTCGACGACGCCGAGGCCGAGGACCGCTTCGATTCGAATGCAGCAGTGAACGCGGCTCGCCGACCTCGGCAGAACTAGCCACGGCAAAGCCGGCTGCGGTGCGACTGCCCGCTAGCCCAGCGCGGCGGACAGCACGATTCCCAGGCCGAACAGCAGGCTGAAGGCCAGGTTGATGAGCCCTGTCTGCTTGAGCACGGGAATCAGGCTCTCGCGCCGGGAGCCCCTGATCATCACCCTGCTCGGTGCAAGACAAGCCGGGACCAGTAGGAGAACCAGCAGGACCCAGGGGTAGCTGGGTACCAGCGCCAGGGGCAGCAGGACGGCTGCCGCCAGCATCCCGACGTAGGTCGCCCGTGCCGCCGGGTCGCCGAGACGTACCGCGAGCGTTAGTTTTCCAACTTCTCGGTCGGTCGGGATGTCGCGCACGTTATTGGCCATGAGCAGGGCCATGGCGATCAATCCGGTGCCCACTGCACCGATCCAGGCGGGAGCGCTCAGCTGCCCCGCCTGGGTGAAGGTGGTGCCGAGCGTCGCGACGAGGCCGAAGAACACGAAGACGAAGACATCGCCGAGGCCACGGTAGCCGTAGGGGTTCCTGCCCCCCGTGTAGCCCCATGCTGCAGCGACGCAGCCGATTCCCACCAGTAGCAGGAACCATGCCTGGGAGAGAATGATCAGCAGCAGACCGGCGGCCATGGCGGCGGCGAAGCAGGCGAAGGCTGCGAACTTGACCTGCCGCGGCGCTGCGGCTCCCGATCCCGTGAGCCGCAGCGGACCCACGCGGTTGTCATCAGTGCCGCGGATACCGTCGGAATAGTCATTCGCATAATTGACGCCGACCTGCAGCAGCATTGCCACGACGGCAGCCAGTACGGCATTGAGAGGCCGGAAACCGCCCAGTCCGTAGGCTGCCGCGCTGCCGACGATCACGGGCGCCACGGCCATGGGCAGTGTCCGGGGGCGGGCTCCCTCGAGCCATTGAGCGGCAGTCGCCACGGAAGTTCCTTTGCTGGTTGAGCGAGTTCGGGTGGATGGCCGGCGAGCCCGGTCAGGATCCGGCTTTTCCGAGCAGTGCCTGAATGGTCCTGCGGTCGGGCTTTCCGCCTGGCAGGAGCGGCAGCGCATCGAGCGCCAGGACCGACTTCGGCACCGCGTGGGCACCGAGCGCGTCCTGCACACGCTGGCGCACCAGCTGGGCTTCCGCGGTGCCGACGACGGCGGCAGCCACGGCGGTGCCCCACTGAGTGCTCGGGATGCCGACGACGAGTGCCTGACTCACTCCGGGGATCGATTCGATGACCTCTGCCACTCTGGCTGCCGACACCTTCAGGCCGCCGGTGATGATGACGTCATCCATGCGCCCGCCTACGGAAACCGTTCCGTCCGGGGCGACATCTCCGGCGTCGTCGGTCCGGAACCAGCGCTGTCCGGAGTTGAAGGGAAAGCGCTCGTCGGTGAGCTCGGCGCTGTTGAGGTATCCGTCAGCCAGGACCGCCCCGCCGATCCACAGTCGGCCCTCCTCCGAGGTGACCTGTACGCCGTCGAGCGGCACGCCGTCGTACACGCACCCGCCGCACGTCTCACTCATCCCGTAGGTGGTCACGATCCTCAGTCCGTGTTTCCGGGCCTCGCTCCGCAGGGCTGAGCCAGCGGGGGCTCCACCGAGCAGGATCGCGTCGAAGCGTTTGAGGGCTTTCAGGGTTCTCGGGGAGGGATCGGTCAGGAGCCGCTGCAGTTGCGTGGGTACCAGTGACGTGAACCGTACGCGGTCGGTGAGCTCACCGGCAGCGTCGGTGAAGGTAGCAGGCGTGAACGATTGCGCGGTATCCAGGGCCCAGGGCTGCGTTCCGGCATACAGCGAGCGCACGAGCACCTGGAATCCCGCAACATAGTGGACGGGAAGGGCAAGGAGCCACTGACCCTCGGCCTTCAACGCCAGGGCGGTCCCCATCGCCGAGGCAGCGAGGGCGTCGACGCTCAGCAGGGTCTGTTTGGGGATGCCGGTGGACCCGGACGTACTGATGACCGCCGCGACCTCGTCGTTGGGCAGTTCACCTTCGAACCGCTGGCCGGGTTCGCTGTGTGGGGCGACCGCAGGCCCTTCCCCGGCAAGTGCGTCGGCGAGGGGCTTGAGCATGGCGAGTGGGTCGAAGCCGGCGGGGGTGTGGATCGGAAGGAGTTCCATGCGGGTCCTAGAAGTAGTGGGGGAAGGCGGACCAGTCGGGTTCCCGCTTTTCCAGGAAGGCTTCCTTGCCCTCGGTAGCCTCATCGGTCATGTAAGCCAGACGAGTGGCCTCACCAGCGAACACCTGCTGGCCTGCGAGGCCGTCATCGGCCAGGTTGAAGGCGAACTTGAGCATGCGGATGGCCTGGGGGCTTTGGCGCGCGATGTCCGCGGCGTAACGCAGTGCCGTTTCCTCGAGGAACTGGTGATCCACGGCCTCGTTCACCGCTCCTGCGGCCACCATGTCCTCCGCGGTATATTCGCGTGCCAGGAAAAAGATTTCACGGGCCTTCTTCTGGCCGATCTGCCGGGCCAGGAGTGCCGAGCCGTACCCGGCGTCGAAGCTTCCCACCGTCGCGTCGGTCTGCTTGAAGCGGCCGTGCTGCCGGGAGGCGATCGTCAGGTCGGCCACCACGTGCAGGCTGTGCCCGCCGCCCGCGGCCCAGCCATTGACGACGGCGATCACCACCTTGGGCATGGTCCGCATCAGTCGCTGCACCTCGAGGATGTGCAGGCGGCCTGCGCGTGCCGGGTCGATCGTCTCGGTCGTCGCGCCCTCCGCGTAGCGGTAGCCGTCGCGCCCACGGATGCGCTGGTCGCCTCCCGAACAGAATGAGTGCCCACCATCCTTGGGGGACGGGCCGTTGCCCGTCAGGAGCACCGTCGCTACATCCGGTGTCATCCGGGCGTGGTCCATGGCTCGGTACAGCTCGT
Source organism: Arthrobacter sp. CAN_A214 (assembly GCF_015751955.1). Lineage (NCBI taxonomy): Bacteria > Bacillati > Actinomycetota > Actinomycetes > Micrococcales > Micrococcaceae > Arthrobacter > Arthrobacter sp. CAN_A214. The sequence continues at coordinate 106,080 of NZ_JADOUU010000008.1, read as the reverse complement.
CCACGGTGCCGGGCCGGAAGGCATTACGGACTTCCGGACGGTCGAAGGCGATACGCACCGTGGGCAGGTCCCGCAGGACATGTCCGTCAGCGTCCCGTTCCACCTGGCGGTGGTAGGTCAGGTCGGCGAAGTCCTCGAAGCCTGACACGACGCGCCACCTGGGGGGGTCGAAGATGTCGGATACCTGGGAGGGAAGATCGAATGTCACCAGCCGAGTCTAGCCGGGCAGCGGATTCCGGACGGGATACGGTTTCTTTGCGGTGGACCTACCCGATGCAGAACTCGTTGTCCTCGGGGTCGGCCATCGTGTACCAGGTGTGCGGCCCCTGTGAGGCCTGATACAGGAACCTCGCGCCGCGCGCCTCGAGGGAGGCCCGCAGGACGTCCTTGTCCCCGTCGTCGAGGTTGATGTCCAGATGAACCCGGTTCTTCCCGGTTTTCGGCTCGGGGACGGGTTGGAACAAGATTCGTTGCCGCCCTTTGGTTCCTACTTCCTCGGGCCGACAAATTGCGGCGCCGCCCTTCCATACCCGGGTGCCTCCGTGCTCCATCAGGTCGTCGGGTCGGGCATGACCCGCTTCCAGCATCTTGTCGATGAACGCCTGGTTCGTCGGCTCGACAACCCACTCCAGCGTTTCTGCCCACCAATCGGCCAGCGCGTGGGGGTCGGTGCCGTCGATCGTGATCTGGACGTTGAGACCCATGGGGAAAGGTTAGGGGAGCGGCATCGGAGCGGGAAAGGGCATTACGGACAGATCCGGTCCGTATTGCTGCGGGATCCCCGCGTGGTTCGGAGAGTGTTCGGCCCCGATCGCACGAGGAGCGCCCGATGCCATGGCACCAGGGTCTCGGTGGCACACTCGGCCGGCCGGTATCGGAGTATTCCTGCTACAGTTTTTACAGAACGATCGGTCGGTAAATACCGGTTTCAAAAAACCAACGACGATGGAGACGGCCATGGCTGAAGCTTTCCTGGTGGGTGGGGTACGCACCCCTGTCGGTAGGTACGGCGGAGCGCTCTCGGGTGTTCGCCCTGACGACCTCGCGGCGCTCGTGGTGCGTGAAGCCGTGAGCAGGGCGGGGATCGATCCCGCGAGTGTCGACGAAGTGATCCTCGGAAACGCGAACGGGGCGGGCGAGGAGAACCGCAACGTCGCTCGCATGGCGACCCTGCTCGCAGGGCTACCGGACAGCATTCCCGGCGTCACCGTCAACCGGCTGTGCGCCTCGGGGCTTTCGGCAATTCTCATGGCTTCGCACATGATCAAGGCCTGCGCCGCTGACATCGTGGTGGCGGGCGGCGTCGAATCCATGAGTCGGGCGCCGTGGGTCATGGAAAAGCCGGGCAAGGCCTTCGCCAAACCAGGAGACGTCTTCGACACCTCCATCGGCTGGCGGTTCACCAACCCCCAGCTTGCGGCGAGAGACAAGCTCACCTTCTCGATGCCCGAGACGGCCGAGGAACTCGCCACCGTGGATGGCATCTCGCGCGACGACGCCGACCGCTTTGCACTGCGCTCCCACCAGCGCGCAGTCGCCGCCATCGAAGCGGGCCGGTTCGACGACGAGATCGTGGCAGTCCAGGTGAACCAGGGAAAGCGCTCCTTCTCCGTCACCACTGACGAGGGTCCGCGCTCCGACACCAGCCTTGAAACACTGGCGGGCCTCCGCTCGGTGGTGCGTCCCGATGGCGTTGTCACGGCAGGCAACTCGAGCTCGCTCAATGATGGTGCTTCCGCCGTCATCGTGGCATCCGAAGCTGCGGTGAAGCGTTTCTCCCTCGCTGCGAGGGCTCGCATCATCGACGGAGCCTCCGCGGGCGTGCCCCCCGAGATCATGGGTATCGGGCCGGTCCCGGCCACCCAGAAGATCCTTGAAAGGACAGGGCTCAGCATCGGCGACCTCGGCGCCGTCGAGCTCAATGAAGCGTTCGCTCCGCAGGCTCTCGCCTGCATTCGCCGGCTCGGGCTGGATGAGGACATCGTGAACCGCGACGGCGGCGCGATCGCGCTGGGGCACCCCCTCGGATCCTCGGGATCACGCATCGCCATCACGCTGATGGGCAGGATGGAGCGGGAGCTGCGCAACGGCGGAGCGGGGATCGGGCTCGCAACAATGTGTGTGGGAGTGGGACAGGGAACCGCCATGCTGCTCGAGGCCGTGTAGTGACCGGCACGGCCACCCTCCGCATCGATGACACCCGGGGCGGGCTGCTGGTGCAGCTCGACAGGCCCGAGGCGCGCAACGCCATCGATCAGCAGATGGTGGACGAGCTGCATGAGGTGTGCGGCCGGCTGGAGCGCGAACCGCGGATCCTGATCCTCGCCGGGACGCAGGGTGTCTTTGCTTCAGGCGCAGACATCGGCCAGCTTCGCGAGCGACGCCGGGACGACGCCCTTGCGGGAATCAACTCAACCCTCTTCACGCGGATCGCCCGGCTGCCGATGCCGGTCATCGCTGCACTGGACGGCTACGCGCTCGGCGGGGGAGCGGAACTCGCCTACGCCGCCGACTTCCGGATCGGAACGCCCAGCCTGAGGATCGGCAACCCCGAGACAGGCCTCGGGATCCTCGCAGCTGCCGGTGCCACCTGGCGCCTGAAGGAACTCGTGGGGGAGCCGCTGGCCAAGGAAATCCTGCTGGCCGGCCGTGTATTGGGGGCCGACGAGGCGCTCGCCGCCCGTCTCATCACGGAGATCCACGAGCCGGAGGCATTGCTCGACGCCGCCCACGCCCTTGCGGACCGCATTGCCCGGCAGGACCCGCTCGCCATCCGGATCACGAAGAGCGTCTTCCATGCGCCGGCGGAGGCACACCCAGTGATCGACCAGCTGGCGCAGGGCATCCTCTTCGAGTCCGATGCGAAATTTGCACTCATGCAGGAATTCCTCGACCGGAAGAAGGACCGCTGATGCCTATCCCGAATCGCGTGGGTGTACTGGGTGGCGGGAGGATGGGTGCAGGAATAGCGCACGCTTTCTGTCTTGCCGGTGCGGAGGTCGTGGTGGTGGAACGAGACGAAGCTGCTGCGGCAGCGGGCAGGGACCGGGTGCACTCCGCGTTGGCCAGGAGTGTGGAGCGGGGCACCACTGCGGAGCCCCTCGATGCGCTGGAATTCCGCGTGTCGGTGGCCGCGGACTACGCGGCCTTTGCCGGATGCGGTCTCGTCATCGAAGCGGTGCCCGAGGACTTCGATCTGAAGGCAGCGGCACTGAAGCGGGTGGAGGCCGAACTGCGGGCCGGGGCGTGGCTCGCCACCAATACGTCGTCGCTCTCGGTGAACGCCTTGGCGGCGCAACTGGCCCGGCCTGCAGAGTTCTGCGGTTTGCACTTCTTCAATCCCGTTCCGGCGTCAACCCTGATCGAGGTGGTACTGGGAACGACGACGTCGCCGGGTACCGCTCACGCCGCCGGGGAATGGGTGACTGCTCTCGGGAAAACCCCGATCGTGGTGAACGATGCCCCGGGCTTCGCAAGCTCACGGTTGGGGGTGGCCATCGCCCTTGAAGCGATGCGGATGGTGGAGGAGGGCGTGGCTTCCGCCGCCGACATCGATACCGCAATGGTGCTGGGCTACAAGCACCCGGTGGGGCCGCTGCGGACCACGGACCTCGTAGGCCTTGATGTGAGGCTCGGGATCGCGGAGTACCTCGAATCGACGCTCGGTGCCCGGTTCGCACCGCCGGCCATCCTCCGGGAGAAGGTGGCCCGCGGTGAACTGGGAAGGAAGACCGGAATAGGTTTCTTCGACTGGAGCTAGTCCTTGCCGATTCTTCCGGGTCTCGTCAGGTCCACCCGCTCCTGGACCGCGGCAAGGTAGCCCAGTTCGTAGCCCTTGGCGTTGGGGTGCAGGTTGCCGGGCTCGTTCGGGACTCCGAAATTGATCCAGGAATCAACTGTGCCGACTCCGCGCCCTTCAAATTTCCCCACGGTGTTGACGTAAATGAAACCCTCGTCTTCCGCTGAGTCCTTGATCGCGGCATTGACAGCATCGGTCGCGTCGTTGAACAGCTTCTGTGATCTTAAGCTGATCGGAAGGGGAACGGCGGCACCCGGGGAGAACAGGTGCGGGTATCCCGTGACCACGACTGTCGCTTTGGGCGCTGCATCTTCGATCTGTTCGTAAAGGGCTTCAAGTTTGTCGGCGAGGGCAGGCAGCAGAACTTTCTGGCTGCTGTCGATGGCCTGGGCGCAGGCTGCTTCAGACACAAAGCAAGCAGTCGCCACGTCACCGAAGCCGACGTCGTTACCGCCTGCCGATACGGTGACCAGATCAGTGCGCTTGCTCAGGACGCGGGTTGCCTCAAGGGCTGCCACCTGCTCGGGAACGTCCACGGCCCCTCCCGCCAGGGTCGAGGCGAGCGCACCTGCGCAGGTTCTGTTCCCCACCAGTTCGACCTTCTTCTGCGCGTCGAGGAGGCCCGGTAACCCGAACGGTGACTGGCCGCACTGCACTCCGTACTCGGGGCCCGCACCGGAATTCCCGTAGGAGCCCGCGCCGAAGCCGGAGGCATACGAGTCGCCGAGCGCTACGTAGTCGATAGGGCCGGGGGAGTGAGCGGCAGCAGGGCTGACGCCGGCGCTGGTGAACACGAGCGCGGAGAGGAGGGTGAGGGCGCCTGCGCGGCGTCGAGCGGGGCTGGAGTGCTTTCTCATAATTCAAAGTACTCCCGTTGGTTCCCTGCGCGTACGCATTGTATAGATAAGTCATGAGATTCTCTCCCGGAACGCTGAGCGGCTCCCGAGTGGTTCTTGAGCCGCTTTCCCAGAACCACCATGAAGGGCTGGTCGACGCTGTCCGGGACGGTGAGCTGTGGAAGCTCTGGTACACCCGTATCCCCACGCCCGAGGCCATGGCGGACGAGATCGACCACCGGCTCGCACTGCAGGAGGAGGGCAGCATGGTGCCGTTCACCGCGATCGACGCGCGGACCGGCGTCGTCATCGGCATGACGACCTACTGCAACATCGATCGCACCACTCCGCGCACGGAGATCGGCTACACCTGGAGCCGGGCCTCCTTCCATCGCTCCGGATCGAATGCGGACAGCAAGCTCCTCCTGCTGGCGCATGCCTTCGAGGTGGAGGGCTGCGCCGCCGTCGAGTTCCGCACCCACTGGCACAACCTGCAGTCGCGCGGTGCGATCGCGCGGCTGGGTGCGAGACAGGATGGCGTGCTACGTTCGCACCTGCGGATGCCGGACGGCACCGTTCGTGACACCGTCGTCTTCTCGATCACGGCATCGGAATGGCCGATGGCCCGGACCGGACTCGAATATCGGCTCAGCAGGCCGGCAACGAATGGGGGAATGGGACATGCAGTCATCGGACATACTCCTTGAGGGATACGGCAGGCTGCCGGCTCTGGTTGGAGCTGCAGTGGAAGGGCTCGACGGCGGCGCCCTCGTCGAGCGGCCGGGCGGCACCGGCAATTCGATCGCCTGGCTCGTGTGGCACCTCACCCGGGTGCAGGACAGCCACTTCGCGGAGGCGTTCGGCGAGGATGAGCTGTGGTTGAGGGACGGGTGGGCGGAGCGCTGGGGACTCTCGCTCGACCCGCTCGATACGGGCTACGGGCATTCAAGCGGCCAGGTGGACGCCGTAGGAGTGGAGTCGTCGCTGCAGCTCATCGAGTACTTCAACGCGGTGCACTCCCGCTCCCTCACACTGATTCGTCGTGTGAGGGACGAAGACCTCGAACGTGTGGTCGATGAGAACTGGGATCCTCCGGTGACGCTGCTGGTCCGGCTGGTCAGCGTCCTGGACGACTGCCTGCAGCACGCGGGCCAGGCAACCTATGCGAGAGGCATGATCTCGGGCACCAGGTCTACCGGGTAGCATCGCGCGGAGGTGACGCTACACGCGAAGAGCCTCGTTCGTAGCACCGGGTAATCAGCGACGAGTAGTCATTGATGGGCGAGGAGCCGCCGTTGACGGTCGGCCTCGCTCTCCTGCTCCGTCGGGTCTTCACCATCCAGATCGATGCGGACCGTGTGGAGAGTGCCGGCGAACGCGTTGTCCACGGCGGCATATTCGTCGGTGACCGGCGTGCCGCGGTCGACGCCGATGTTGAGTGTTTCGTCGAAGGAAAAATAGTACGCGGTCGTAAGCTCCACCCGCCCTTCGCCGATAATGCGCCCGTCGGCACTCAACTCGACATGGCCGCCCTTGCCGAGCCCGCCGCCGTCGTACTGGAACCGGATGCGCAGCTCGTGACTCCCGGCGCCCAGTCGCTCCTCCGAGGTGACGGTGTAGTGGTCGCGACCGTAGCAGTTGTACGCATAGCGCAAACAACCATCAGCGACATACAGGGACCATCCGCCGAAGCGGCCGCCCTGCGCGATGATCACGCCGTCCGCACCGCCGTCGGGAATGTCGACCCGGGCGGTAATAGTGTGCGACCGGTTCTTGACGTTCGGGGCGGTTTCCTCGGTGAAGCGCCCCATACCGGCCCGGTAGGTCACCGACTTCCGGTCCCCGAAGAGGTCGAGGCGCCCGGCCAGTTGCGGGTTCTCCCGTTCGGTGACCCGGTCGTCGAGCGGAAAGACGTTGTACTTGCTCGCTTCGATGAGGAACAGTTGCTGTAGCTCGCGGAGCTTGTCAGGATGGTCGGCGGCGAGGTTGTGGGCCTGGGACCAGTCGGTGGTGGTGTCGTAGAGTTCCCAGACGTCCTCGTCGAAGGAAGGCAGTTCCTGCGGCACCATCTCCCACGGCGTGCCATGCCGGGTGACAGCCGTCCAGCCCTCGTGATAGATGCTTCGGTTGCCGCACATCTCGAAGTACTGGGTGCGGCGGCGGTCCGCGGCCCACGGCTCCTTGAAGGTGTAGAGCATGCTGGTGCCCTCGACCGGCTGTTGGGCTACCCCATTGACCGAGACCGGCAGGGGAACGCGAGCCGCTTCGAAAATGGTCGGGGCGATGTCGATGACATGATGCCATTGATCGCGGATCCCTCCGGCATCGATCCCGCTGCCCCAGTGCATAATGATGCCGTTGCGCGTACCGCCGTAATGCGAGGCGACCTGTTTCGTCCACTGGTAAGGAGTGTTCATCGCCAGCGCCCAGCCCACCGGATAGATGGCATAGGTGCTCGCATCGCCGAGCGAGTCCAGCTGCTCGGCCATCCGCTCCGTGCTGTCGGTGAAGCCGTGGCCGACCAGGTGCTCGCGGGTGGTGCCTTCAATGCCGCCTTCACCCGAGGCCCCGTTATCACCCATGATGTAGATGAACAGGGTGTTTTCGAGTTCGCCGAGTTCATCGAGCGCGTCGACGAAGCGGCCCACCTGGGCGTCGGTGTGCTCGGCGAACCCGGCGTAGGTCTCCATGAAACTGCATGCCACCCGCCGTTCGGTGTCGTCGAGCTCGTCCCACTGCGGGACGCTGGACGCCCATGGAGCCAGGTCGGCCGATTCAGGAACGATTCCCATCTCCTTCTGCCGGGCCAGGGTTGCCTCGCGCTGCGCATTCCAGCCGACATCGAAACGGCCCTCGTACTTCTTCTTCCATTCAGGGCTGACATGAAAGGGTGCATGGGTTGCGCCGAAGGCCACATAACTGAAGAAGGGCTTGTCCGGGGTCAGCGTTTTCTGCAGCTGAACCCAATCGATGGCCCGGTCGACGAGGTCTTCTGACAGGTGATACCCGTCTTCGGGCCGGCGATCCGGCTCCACGGGTGTCGTTCCGTCGTAGAGCTGCGGGTACCAGTGGTTCATCTCAGCGCCCATGAACCCGTAGAACTTATCGAACCCTTCCCCTGTCGGCCAGCGGTTGAAAGGACCCGAGGCGTTGACCTCCCGCGGTGGAGTCTGGTGCCATTTGCCGAATGCGGCTGTGCTGTAGCCGTTGCCACTGAGGGTTTGTGCGATGGTTGCCGCACTGTCGGGCCGGAAACCCGTGTATCCGGGAGCGGAAGTAGCCATTTCGCTGGTCACGCCCATTCCGACCGAGTGGTGGTTGCGGCCGGTCATGAGTGACTGCCGGGTGGGCGAACAGAGGGCGTTCACGTGGAAGCGGTTATACCGCAACCCGTCCTCCGACAGCCGCTCCGCTGTCGGCATCTCGCACGGCCCACCATAGGCACTCGAGGCTCCGAACCCCATGTCGTCGACGAGGACGACCACCACATTGGGCGCACCCTCCGGGGGCCGCAATTCGGCAACGGGGGTGAAGCTGCCCGTTTGGTCCTTCCTGTCCATCGACGTGGGTATGGAACGCTTCGGCTCTGGAATGGGCAGGATTTCGCGGATTCTCGCATCCATGGTCTTCACTCCCTCACTCTTGGCCAAGCAGGCCGCCGGCCTCGCTGATGAATCCTTCCCGGACCATCCAATCGAAGGCGATCTCCGCCGGCTCCCCTCCTTCCACATCGACCTGTCCGTTCAGCTCCCGAATCACGTCGCTCGTGAGTTTCGGCATGACCTCGGCAAAAACACCGGCCACCTGCGGAAAGTCCTCAACCAGTTCGGTGCGTACGACGGGCGCTGCGTTATAGGCGGGAAAGAAGTTCTGGTCGTCCTCAAGCACGGTGAGGTCGAGGGCATCGATGCGTCCGTCGGTGGTGAACACTTCGCCGAAATTGCAGGCTCCGTTGTCAGTGGCCGAATAGACCGCGCCCGTATCGTAGATGCCGATGTTCTCGTCCGGCACGCCCTCCGGGGATCCGCGTTCCAGCCCGTAATGCTCCAGCATGGGATTCAGCCCGTCGGACCGGGAATTGAACTCGGATTCGACACAGAATGTGCGCTCTTCCACCGGCAACTCCGTCAGTCCGGAGAGCGAGGAGATTTTGCCAAGGCTGTCCACGGCTTCCGATCGGACAGCCATTGCATAGGTGTTGTTGAGGGGGGCCGGAGGGAGCCAGGTCAGGTTGTTCTCGATGTCGGCCTCCCGGACGGCCTCCCACTGCTCCTGCTGGTCCGGAATGCCTTCCGTGTTGCCCAGATAGGTCAACCAGGCGGTGCCGGTGTACTCGATGGTGATGTCTCCCTCGCCAGAGAGCATGAGATCCCGGACGGGCTGACTGCCGGGGACATTGGTCAGGTCGGTGACGTCGAATCCGGCGGCCTGCATGGCCAGTACCGTGATCTTGCCGAGAATCAGTTGCTCAGTGAAGTTCTTCGACGTGACAGTGATCGTTTCTTCCTCGGCCCCTGGAATTGCCTCGATGGATCCCGGGCCGGCCGCCGGCACGAAGGAGGTGGCCGGCTGAAGGCCACAGCCGCAGAGGATCACGGCTAGGCCCGCCATCAACCCGGTTGCTGCCGCGCTTCGCGTCCGCTTTTGCCTTTTCATCATTCCAGTCCCTTCGGGCCCTGTCCGCTGTTCGGCGATTCGTGCTCCACTAGTCCCTGAGCAGGGCAGGCGGGGCGATGAATGCGGCGACTCCGCACACCGTGCCTCCTTCGCCTTGGTCACCGCACGACGGCGGCTCCGGCTCACCCACCGTAGCGAAGATCACAGTGGGGATCCACCCTGCTGGGCGTGCCGTCCGTCGCCGGAGCCGGGGAGGGTTCCGGGCGCCGTACGTCCATGACGGTTCGGAATCCACAGTTGCCGGTGGAGGATTCCGGCGTGTTCGAACTGCGTGCAGCTACCCGGTAGCGGTTGCAGTATGAGTCGTGGCACAGATAGGAGCCGCCTCGCATCACCCGTCCTACGCCTGTTGCAGGCCCCCTCGGGTTGTCCGTGGGAGTCTCGCGGTAGTACCGGGGAAGAAACCTGTCCGAGCACCACTCCCAGACATTGCCGCTGACTTCGAAAAGCCCGTAGCCGTTGGGTGCGAAGGATCTCACCGGCGCGGTGGCCAGGAAACCGTCGTCGCGCGTGTTCGTCGTCGGGAAGACGCCTTGCCAGATGTTGCACCGGTGGTTCCCCTCGCGGTCCAGCAACTCGTTTCCCCACGGGTACCGCCGGCCATCAAGTCCACCCCGGGCGGCATACTCCCACTCGGCCTCGGTGGGAAGGCGGCGGCCGGCCCACCGGCAGTACGCCCGGGCGTCCCGGTGGGACACGTGCACGGCAGGGTGGTCGGCGACGTCGCGCCAGCTCGAGTTCCGCCCGTTCGGATGTGACCAGTCGGCGCCACGCACATTCAGCCACCAGGGCGCACCCGCGGCCTCACCGAGGACGTGTGCGGCAGGAGCCTGGACCGCCAGGTGGAAGACCGCCGATGTACCGTACTTCTCCGCGTCGGTGCGGTAGCTGGTTGCGGAGATGAAGGCGGCGAACTGGTGATTGGTCACGGCCGCGGTATCAATCCTGAACGCGTCCACCCGTACCTCATGGACCGGGGTCTCACCATCCGTCGGGTTGCCCTCACCGAAGCCGTCTCCCATCAGGAATGAACCGGCGGGTACCCGTACTTCCTCATGAACGGGACGGAGGTCGGCAGCAGTTTCCGTCCCGAATGCGCTGACTGCCGGCTGTGGGACGCGGGCACCCGAAGGGGCCGGACTGTCGGCGTGGGATGGCGCGTCCACGGCAGTTTCCGCGCGGGATGGCGCGTCCACGGCGCGGACCGGGGAACAACAGGGGTTGGTCGAGGATGCAGGGGCGTCGTCGGCGTTCACGGGGTGTCCCTCTCTGTCTGCCGCACCTGCTCCTTCCGGAACCTTTCGCACGGTGAGTCCGATTTCATTGCAGTGGCAGGGCAAGGATGACGTACGCACTCAGCAGCGCGAGCACGATGATCGAAGCACCGACGGCGAGTACCGCTACGGCGTCGGCGTGTACCCGCTCCATCTCCACGCCTTCGTCGATCCGCAGGTAGCGGCGGCGCTGGCGAAAGGAAACCCCACCGGCGCTGATCATCGCCACGCCGATCAGGATCGCAGGGAATCCGCCATACCCCGGGATCCAGCGGAGGAACAGCAGGCTCACCACCACCATGGCGAGCATGGTGCGGCCCCATGCCAGCCACGTCCGTTCCGGCTGCAGCCCCGGGTCCGGGTGGCGCCTGCCTCGATTCATCCGCTAATGCCCCCGAAGCAGCACGAAAACCACGAACACAGCACTGACCAGTGCTCCTCCGAGCGCGAGGACCGGAATCAGCAGCGGAATCGGAAGCGGCGCCTTGCGGCGCATCGCCCGTTCCACCCTCACCCAACGGAAACAGGCTCCGCCGGCGATGACCATCGACAGCAGGAGTAGAAGCACCGCAACGGTCTTGCGGATATCCGGATCCAATACGTCGACGGTGAAGGCTTCCACTGCAATTCCGCCGGCCAGCAATGCCAGTGCGGTCCTGATCCACGCCAGGAAGGTCCGCTCGTTGGCCAACGTGAAGCGCGGGTCGGGCTCGGTCCCGCCGCCCAACAGCGTCGCGGAGAATTTGCCTCTTCCCGCTCCGCTGCCTGAGGCTGAAGTTGAACGCACGTGCTCTCGAATCGTCGCCGGGACCGTTGCTGTTCCAACCTACGCTTCCTGTCCCACCCATTGAAAACTGTTCAGAACCTGAGCAGATAGGCATGGGAGCTGCCACAGAAGTACGGCCGCCGATACTGTCCGACGTCGTCCGGTTGGAGGGGCTCACCCTATTCCGGCAGCCGTGACCAGGCGTGTCTGATTGTTTATCACGCCGTCGGTGGCCGTCAATCCGACTGGAGCCAATCGGTGAAAGTCGGGCCACGGCGCTCGATGGCCGGTCCGGGAAGCAATGCGTCGCCGGCCAGGGCCCGAGATGCTCCCGGAAACGGGATCGCCACGACGCGGACGCTCGTACCCTTCTTGGCTGCGACCGCTCTGGCGGGGTCGAGCAGCTCGAGATCCTCGGGCACCGCCACCTCCTCGCACCCAGTGGCGGGCCCACGGCGACGTCACACGAACAAGTGCAGGCGCCGTACCGCCGTCATCACCGACGGACCGCGCTGATGGGCGGTGACTCCATCCCGCTTGCTTGCGTGACACGATGAAGCGCCACGCAAGCCACGCCCTAGGCCGGATTCGGCCGGTCGAGCAGCAGGTTGGTGATGCGCATGCTGCAGAGGCGTGCGCCGTCGTCGTTCGTGAGAACCACTTCATGAGTGGTGAGGGTGCGGCCCAGATGGATCGGCGTCGCCGTGATGGTGACCGTGCCGGCCCGCGCCGCCTTGTGGTGGGTGGCCGATACGTCGACGCCGACGGCGGTTTTCCCGAGTGTACCGGCGTGGATCACCGCGGCCCAGGAGCCCACGGCTTCGCCGACGGCAAGGGACGCCCCGCCGTGCAGGAGCCCGAAGGACTGCCGGTTCCCCTCCACGGGCATCGTCGCCACGACTTTCTGCACCGACTGCTCCACGATGCGCACGCCCATCTTCTCGTCGAGCTCGCCGAGGATGATGCGCCAGGGCTCACCGGCGGGGGATTCGGTCTCATTGCTCACAGGGGCTCCTCGGGACTGCCGGCGGAATTGCCGGTTACTGTACGCTGGATATATTACCGAACGTCCGTTCAGTTAGTCCCGGAGGCCCTCCGGAAGGCGCACGGGCGCAAGCTTTCTGGTGAAAGGCGAGTCGACGATGACTTCAACAATTCTGGGCATTGACATAGTTCCGAGCTTCATCGAGGACGCATGGTGGACGCCGACCCAGGAGACGGTCCGCACTGGTGCGCGCACGGTGGTGAGGGACGCAAGCACTGGCGAGGAGCTTGCCGTCGTCAGTACCGACGGGCTGGATACAGCAGCCGCGGTGGCCTACGCCCGCTCGGCCGGGCAGGCCGCGCTCGGCGCCTTCACCTTCCATGAGCGGGCGCTCAAGCTCAAGGAGCTGGCCCAGTATCTGAACGCACACCGCCAGCCGCTGTATGAACTGTCGGCACGCACGGGTGCTACCCGCGGGGACTCGATGGTGGACATCGACGGCGGCATCGGCGTCCTCTTCACGTTCGGGTCCAAGGGCAGGCGTGAGTTGCCCAACGCGCAGGTGATCGTCGACGGTCCTGCCGAGACGCTGTCGAAGGACGGCTCGTTCCTCGGTACCCATATCCATACCCGGCTCCCCGGCGTGGCAGTCCAGATCAACGCCTTCAACTTCCCGGTGTGGGGAATGCTCGAGAAGCTGGCACCCGCCTTCCTCGCCGGGGTACCCACCATCGTCAAGCCGGCCACCCCGACGGGTTACCTGACCGCCGCCGTCGTAAAGCTGATCATCGAGTCCGACATTCTGCCCAGGGGTGCGCTGCAGCTGATCTCCGGCCCCGCGCGGGACATCCTCGACTACCTCGATTACCGGGACATGGTCTCCTTCACGGGGTCGGCATCCACAGCGAACCACCTCAAGTCCCACCCCAGCGTGGCAACCGGGGGAGTGCGCTTCACCTCCGAGACCGATTCTCTGAACGCCGCCATCCTCGGTCCCGACGCCGTGCCTGGTACACCGGAGTTCGAGGCCTTCATCAAGTCCCTGGTCACCGAGGTCACGGTCAAGGCCGGCCAGAAATGCACGGGCATCCGCCGGACCATCGTGCCCAGGGATGTGGTCGGCGACGTCGTTGCTGCCGCCGGTGAGCGGATCCGGCAGCGGGTGGTCCTCGGCGACCCCCGCGCGGAAGGCGTTACGATGGGTGCGCTCGCCTCCCTGGAGCAGCTGGAGGGTGTGCAGGACGCCGTTAGGGAACTGCTGGCCTCGGGTGGTTCCCTCGCCTACGGCTCGCTCGACGCGCCGAACGTCACCCACGCGGACAGCTCCATTGCACCGGCTCCCGGTGGCGCCTTCATGGCTCCTGTCCTGCTGACCTGGGAGGATGTCGAGGCCGGGGCACTGCACTCGATCGAGGCCTTCGGCCCGGTGGCCTCGGTGATCGGGTACGACGACGTTGCGCACGCCGTGCAGCTCGCCGCACTGGGCGCGGGATCGCTCGTGGCTACCGTCTGCACCAATGATCCGGACATCGCCCGGGAGCTCGTCACGGGAATCGCCGCGCATCACGGAAGGGTGCTGATCCTGAACCGGGAGGACGCCCGCTCCTCCACCGGCCACGGCTCACCCGTACCGCATCTGGTGCATGGAGGGCCGGGACGGGCCGGCGGCGGCGAAGAGCTCGGCGGAATGCGCTCGGTGCTCCACCATATGCAGCGCACGGCGCTCCAGGGGTCGCCCAACATGCTCACCGCCATCACCGGCATCTGGCACACGGGTGCGGACCGCTCCTTCGGCGATGTCCACCCGTTCCGGAAGAACCTCGCCGAGCTGCGCATCGGCGACGCCGTCACGTCGGCCCTCCGCGAAGTGACGCTGGAGGACATCACCGCCTTCGCCGAGACCACGGGTGACACCTTCTACGCCCACACCAACCAGGAAGCGGCAGCAGCCAATCCCTTCTTCCCGGGGATCGTGGCGCACGGGTACCTGCTGCTGTCCTGGGCCGCGGGGCTCTTCGTCGATCCGGAACCCGGGCCGGTGCTCGCGAACTACGGTCTCGAAACGCTCCGGTTCATCACTCCTGTGGCTGCCGGCGATTCGATCCGCGTCACCCTCACCGCGAAGCGGATCACACCGCGCGAGACGGACGAGTACGGCGAGGTCGCCTGGGATGCGGTGCTGACCAACCAGCACGACGACGTCGTGGCCACCTACGACGTGCTGACGCTCGTCGAGAAGTAGTTCGACGGCCGGCGCCGGCTCCCGGGAGCGGTCAGCGCCGGTGCAGGCCGTCGAACACCATGGTGACGACGTCATCGGCCAGCTTCTCCGCGGTGAGCGGACCTCCGGGCTTGTACCACTCGACCACGGAGTTGATGGTGCCGAACAGCAGGCGCGTGATGGTGCGCGGGTCAAGGTCGCTGCGGATCGAGCCCTCGGTGCGGGCAGCGTCGACGAGGGCCGATACCTGGCGGTCGAAGGAGCGACGCCGCTCGAGGGCTTCGCGCTCCACAGTGGTGTTGCCCCGCAGCCGCAGCAGGAGCGTCACGAAGGGCAGGCGTTCGGTCAGGACCGCGATGGTTCCGCGCACCACGTGCTCAAGGCGCGCGTCGGCCTTGCCCTCGGTTGCCCCGGATTCGGTGAGCACTGCCTCGAGGCCGCCCAATGCGTGGTCGAGGGCGAGGCGCAGAAGGTCGCCCTTCGACGGGACGTGGTGGTAGATGGCGGACTTGCTGATGCCCAGTTGCTCGGCAAGCACGCCCATGGAGGTGGCCTCGTAGCCGTGCCGGTTGAAGACGTCCACCGCGATGGTGAGCACCGACTGCTGGTCGTACCCCGGGCGTCCGCGGCGCGCTGCGGGTTCCTGTTCAACTGGTGTGCTGGCCATGGGTTTCATTTTTGCACGAACGTTCGGTCAGCGCCGGTCGGTCACGCAGTGGACTTGGGCCGGAGGTCGTAGACCCGCTTGAGTTTCCCGCTGGAGCGCACCAGTGAATTCAACTCGACGATGGTCACCGAGCAGCTCGATCCGATGTGGATCTTGATCTGCTCGCGCAGCTGCTCCGCCGCTGTTGCCGCGTCCTCAGGGCGTACTCCTTCCCGGGGCTCCACGCGGACGTTCAGCTGGTCCATGCGCTGGCCCTCGGGGCGCGTGAGCTCGAGCTGGAAGTGGGGACTCAGCGCCGGAATCCGGAGGACGAGTTCCTCGATCTGCGTGGGGAAGAGATTCACGCCGCGGAGGATGATCATGTCGTCGCTCCGGCCGGTGATCCTTCCCATTCGGCGCATTCCAGGCCGTGCAGTACCGGGCAGCAGCCGTGTGAGGTCATGGGTGCGGTAGCGGATGATAGGCAGGGCTTCCTTGGTGAGCGAGGTGAAGACCAGCTCACCGTGCTCGCCGTCGTCCAGCACGGCGTCGGTGAACGGGTCGACGATCTCGGGGCGGAAATGGTCCTCCCAGATGGAGGATCCGTCCTTCGACTCGACGCATTCGCCAGCGACGCCCGGCCCCATCACCTCGGACAGACCATAGATGTCGCAGGCGTCGAAGCCCATGCGCGCCTCGAGTTCCTGCCTCATCTCCAGCGTCCAGGGCTCGGCTCCCAGCACCGCCGTCTTGAGCGAGGTCGACCGCGGATCGATTCCTGCCGACACCATGGCGTCGAGGATGGTCAGGAGATAGGTGGGGGTCGCGAGGATGGCGTCCGGTTCGAAGTCCTGGATGAGCTGCACCTGGCGCTCGGTCTGCCCTCCCGACATGGGAATCACCGTGCAGCCGAGCTTCTCTGCGCCGTAATGTGCCCCCAGTCCACCGGTGAAGAGCCCGTAGCCGTAGGCATTGTGGACTTTCCATCCGGTTTTCACCCCTGACGCCCGGAGGGAGCGCGCCACGAGGGTGGCCCAGCGATCGATGTCGCCGACGGTGTAGCCGACGACGGTAGGCCGGCCTGTGGTTCCCGAGGACGCGTGGATCCGCGCGACCCGCTCCTGGGGCACCGCGAACATGCCGAACGGGTAGGTCTGCCTGAGGTCCTCCTTCGTGGTGAAGGGGAACTTCGCGAGGTCGGTGAGATCCACCAGGTCGGTGGGATGAATCCCTGCATCATCGAACTTCCGCCGATAGAGCTCCACATTGGCATAGGCATGCGCGACGGTGGCCTGCAGCCGCTCGAGTTGAAGGGACTCGATCCGGTCGCGGCTGAAGTGCTCCTCGGGATCCAGGCTGTCGGGTGCGGCCGGGGACGCTTTGATGGCGGTGCTGGTCATGACTCGTCCTTCGCGGGAGAGGTTCGGCGGACGGCGGGAATGGTGCGCGAGCGGCCTCGGAATTCCGCAACCGGCCGGGGCGTTCCGCCGTCATCTGCGGTGACGGTGATGTCGTAGAGGCCGCTGCGCCCTGCCGACGCGCGGCGGGCGGCGACGGCGGTCAGCAGTTCGCCGTCGTACGCGGGGGACAGGAAGGAGATGTCCGCGCCCGCGGCGACAGTGCGCTCGCCCGTTCCGGTGCCGTCCTCGAGTGGTGATGCCGGGTTGCAGGCGAGGGCAAAGGCCGAATCGGCGAACGCGAAGATCATGCCGCCGTGGACCATGCCGAAGCCGTTGAGCATTTCAGTGCGGACCCGCATGGTGACCCGGGACGTGCCGTTCCCCGTGGCGGCGAGCTCGATCCCCAACCAGGCCGACGCGCGGTCGTCCGTCAGGAGTGGATGGTGAGGCTTCTTGTCCGACGCAAGCCCGGACGGGGGAAAAGGGACGTCGCTGTCCGCCATGATCGCCTTCCAGAATTAGTTACCGAATGTTCATTAGGTAATACTGCCGACGCGGCGGGTGTCAAGCGCCACATCGGCGTTCGCCTTCGGGACCAGCAGCGAAAGGACACCTAGGAGGTAGGGCGCGGGCGCACTTCCGTGGCTCCGAGGGCATCCGCCGCGAAGGCGTAGTCCCACGCCACGTCCTTCCATCGTGAGTAGCGTCCGCTTGCCCCGCCGTGGCCGCCGTCCATCTCGGTCTTGAGGACGATCGGCTCCGGACCGGTCGTCTTTTCCCGTAGCGCCGCCACCCATTTGGCCGGCTCCACGTACAGCACCCTCGTGTCGTTGAAGCTCGTCACTGCGGCGATCCGGGGATATTCCACGGCACGGATGTTCTCGTACGGCGTGTAATCCTTCATGTACCGGTACACATCAGGCTCCGTGATCGGGTTACCCCATTCCTCCCACTCCAGGGCCGACAGCGGCAGCTCCGGGTCGAGAATGGTGGTCAACGCATCCACGAAGGGAACCTGCGCCACCACGGCCCGGTATTTCTCCGGGGCGAGGTTCGTGACAGCGCCCATCAGGAGGCCTCCCGCCGACCCGCCCATCGCCGCGATCCGGTCGGGATCCACCCAGCCCGAATCTGCGAGGTAGCTGGTGGCATCGACGAAGTCGGTGAAGGTGTTCTTCTTGTGCAGCTTCTTGCCCTGTTCGTACCAGGTGCGGCCCATCTCGCCGCCGCCCCGGACATGGGCGACGACGAAGATGATGCCGCGGTCCAGCAGGGACAGTCGGGCGATCGAAAAGCCCGGATCCACGCTGATCTCATAGCTGCCGTAGGCGTAGACCAGGGCGGGATTGGTGCCGTCCTGTCCGAGGTCCGAGCGCCGGATGACGGAGAGGGGAATGGACGTCCCGTCCGCGGCCGGCGCCCACCAGCGCTCCGCGACGTAGTGGCCGGCGTCGTACTCCCCGCGCACCTCGGTCTCCTTCCGGAGCGCCAGGGCGCCCGTGGCGAGGACGTAGTCGTAGATGCGCGGCGGCGTCAGGAAGGACGTGTAGGACAGTCGGATGATCGGGGACTCGAACTCGGCGTTGGCCAGGCTGCTGGTGAAGAGCTCCTCATCGAATGCGGGTTCCACGGGAGCCGGCTGTCCCGCGGTGCCGAGTCCGGCCAGCGGGAGCACCTGGATGCGGTCGGTGGTGTTCTTCCGGACGGAAAGCACCAGGTGGGTGGCCGTCACGGCGATGCCGTTGACCCGAACGGCCTCGTCGTGATCGACGACGGTCCTCCACAGCTGCTCCGCGAGCGGCTTTGCCAGCTCCGGGACCTCGACCAGGCTGACCATCGAGTTCTTCGCGTTCCGGTTATGCGTCAGGAGGTAGGAGGGCGCGCCGTCGATCATCACCGGCTCGGCCTCGTAGAGCACGCGCTCATCGCGGGAGATGAGCAGGGTCAGGGCGGCGTCGGGGTCGGTGAGATCGAGCGCGTGGTACTCGCTGTACTCCGAGCAGCCGCTGCTGATGAGGAGCTGGGAGCGGTCGGCGGACAGCTCGAAACCGGTCCACATGGCGACGTCGTCGTCCTGATAAAGGACAGCGTCGTCGCCCACAGGCGTGCCGAGCGTGTGCGCGCGCACCTGGAAGGGGCGCCACGAATCGTCGACGACGGTGTAGAAGAGGCGGCGGCCGTCGGGGGAAAAGGCCACGCCGTAGAAGACGTTGGGAATTTCATCGGGCAGGAGGGCGCCGGATGCGAGGTCCTTGACGCGCAGGGTGAAGCGTTCGTCGCCGGCGTTGTCCTCACAGTAGGCAAGGAGCGTGCCGTCCTCGCTGACGGCCAGCCCGCCGAGGGAGAAGAACGGCTTGCCTTCGGCTTCGACATTGGCGTCGAGCATGACCTGCTCGCCCGGTACCGGCACGCCGGGCACCACCTCGGGCGGTGTCCAGTCAGCATCGAGGTTGCCGGTGTCCGTCGCGGCGACCCGGCACTGGATTCCGTACTGCTTCCCCTCCTCGGTGCGGGAGTAGTACCACCAACCCTTCTTGCGGGCGGGAACCGAAAGATCCGTTTCCTGGGTGCGGTTCCTGATCTCGTCGAAGATGTCCTGGCGCAGCTGCTCCTGCCCGGAGGTGACGGCGTCGGTGTAGGCGTTCTCGGCGGTGAGATGTTCCACGACCCCGCGGCTCTCCTTCTCCCGAAGCCACTCGTAGTTGTCCACGAACAAGTCCCCGTGATGGGTCCTCTCGACGGGCAACTTTTTCGCGGGAGGAGGGGTCGGCGCTGTGTCGAAGTGGGTCTCAGCAGTCATGGGCTCCATCTTGCCAGAACGCATTCGCCCCACCGCTTCCACCTTTTCGCCCCACCCCCCTGCTCCCGCCGCCCCCGCCTACTCCCGCCACCCCCACCCCCCGCTGATTAAGCACTTGTGGCGGCTATTTTCCGAGAATGCCCGCCATAGGTGCTTAATCAGCGAGGGGTCCAGCCGTTCCGTCAGCGAGGGGTCCAGCCGTTCCGCCGCAATGCCGGGACCACCCGGGACGCCACCCAGGATGAGCCCCGTGACAGGTCTCCCGCGTAGATCTTCACCTGCAGCCAGCCCCGTTCGGCGGTCAGCGTGTCGCGGACTCTGTCGGACGCCTGCTTCTCAGGGGTGAGGTGGTGCGCGCCCTCGTACTCGACGCAGGTCCTGAAGTGGAGGCAGCCGAGATCAACCCACAGCGGCGGGGAGCCGTTCGAACCTTCGATGGGGAAGTTCGGGGTGAATGCGGGCAGCCCCGCATCGTGCAGCAGCAGGCGCAGCCTCGTTTCGGGAGGGGAGTCCACGCCGATCCGCAGAAGCTCTAGAGCTTTCCTTGCACGGATGACGCCGCGGATCTTGTGCTTGGATTCCAGATATTCGCGCAGCTCGCCGAGTGGTACAAGAGGAATCCGCTCCGGTCCGAAGTGCCGATTGTGCGCGCTGACGAGGTAGTCGCCGGCAATCACCAGATCCTCCATGGACAGGGTTGCGGCCAGGTCGAGCCAGGTCCTTGCCGGAGACGTCACCGCGATGCCGTCCATGACGGTCCGCTCATCTGCGTCGAGCCGCCGCTGATGGCCGACGGCGTTCCTGCGGCGGGCGGCCGTCGCCCCCGGAGGCCGGGTGAGGTGGACAGCGGTCTCGTTCTGCAGCCGCCACGGGATGGGGATGCCCAGGAGGAGCGCGGCAGTGGTGTGGCTGATCGTACCGAGCGGCGTCAGCGCTGCATAGGGTGCGACGGCGTCGAGCAGGGTTTCCGTGCTCAGTGCCGGTCTGCGGATCCCCCGGCTTTCGGTCACCAGGTCAGCGGCGCGGCTTCTCGCCCGGGAAACGCCGGACGCGGTGGCTTCCGAGGAGGTGAAGGACCGACCGGCGAGGTGCATCGGGAGCGGAGCTGGTGGGCGCATGTTCCCGATTGTTGCGCGTCGGCGGACGTGCGGGACGGTTATCCACAGCGTCGGCGACAACCAGGCCCAAGGTGATGCCGACGTCGTGCCCGTTGGGTGAGCAGCCCCCTCTGATTCAGCACCTATGGCTGGCAAATCCCGGAAATGGCAGCCGTAGGTGCTTAATCAGAGGGGGGCTGGGGCAGGGGCTAGGGGCAGCGGGGTGGGTAGCGACGAAGCCCGGTGTCGTCCTGTTGACTGCCACCGCCTGCACTGGATATCCTGAACGAACGGTCGGTAATTATTTCCGGCGTCGTTCCAGCACAGTGAGGTGACCATCGTGGCGACAACCGCACCGGTTGAGCAGATCGAAGCAGGCGAGCGGCTCTTCAATGACCTGATCGCTCGGGACTCGCGCATCGAGCCGCGTGACTGGATGCCGGAGGCGTACCGGAAGTCCCTCACCCGCCAGATCTCCCAGCATGCCCACTCCGAGATCATCGGCATGCAGCCCGAGGCCAACTGGATCACGCGGGCACCCTCACTCAAGCGCAAAGCCATCCTGATGGCCAAGGTCCAGGACGAGGCAGGCCACGGCCTCTACCTGTACTCGGCTGCGGAGACCCTTGGCACACCCCGGGACAAGATGACCGAGGACCTGATCGCCGGTAAGGCACGGTACTCGAGCATCTTCAACTATCCGGTGCCCACGTGGGCTGACATCGGCGCGATCGGCTGGCTTGTCGACGGGGCGGCGATCTGCAACCAGGTACCCCTCTGCCGCGCCTCCTACGGTCCATACGGCCGCGCGATGGTGCGCGTCTGCAAGGAGGAGTCCTTCCACCAGCGCCAGGGCTTCGAGATACTGCTCGAGCTGGCGAACGGAACCCCGGCACAGCGCGAGATGGCGCAGGACGCCGTGAACCGCTGGTACGCGCCGTCGCTGATGATGTTCGGCCCGCCCGACGACGATTCGCCCAACTCCAAGCAGTCCATGGCCTGGAACATCAAGCGCTTCTCCAACGATGAGCTGCGTGCCCGCTTCGTGGGAATGATGGTGGAGCAGGTGAAGGCACTCGGCTTGACCCTCCCCGACACGGAAGTACGTTTCGATGAGGAAACGCAGAAGTGGGAGCACGGCCCGCTGGACTGGAATGAATTCGCCGAAGTCCTCGCCGGCCGTGGACCCTGCAACGCACAGCGCATGGAGCGTCGCCGTGAAGCACACGAAGAGGGTGCGTGGGTGCGGGAAGCCGCAGCCGCCTACGCCGACAAGCAGGCCGCCGCGCGCGCCGCGTCAGTCAAGGCGGCCTAGCGTGACCGGAGGTTCAACGACGGGCGACGACGGCGCAACGGCCCCCAGCACGGGGCTCTCGGAAAAACGCCAGGGCTGGCCGCTGTGGGAGGTTTTCGTGCGGTCCTCGCGAGGCCTCTCGCACGTCCACGCGGGGTCTCTCCACGCCCCTGACGCCGACATGGCCGTGCGGAACGCCCGTGACCTCTATACCCGGCGCAACGAGGGCGTCAGTCTCTGGGTGGTGCCGTCGTCGTCGATCATCACCAGCGATCCGGACGCGAAGGAGCAGTTCTTCGAATCCCCCCAGGGCAAGGATTACCGCCACGCCACCTACTACACGAAGAGCGAGGGAGTGAAGCACCTGTGAGCGAGTCAAGCGCCAGCGCCACGCGGATCACCCCCGGCAACGCCCTCCGCCCCGAAGACATTGCCGCATCGGATGCCAGACCGACCGCCGACGTCGCTGAATACGCCCTGTGGCTCGGCGACGATTCGCTGATCCTGGCGCAGCGGCTGGGCTGGTGGATCTCACGGGCGCCGGAGCTCGAGGAGGACGTGGCGCTCGCGAACATCGGGCTCGACCTGATCGGCCACGCGCGGTCCTTCCTCACCTACGCCGGCCACGCGTCGGGCAGGACCGAGGACGACCTCGCCTACTTCCGCCGGGAACCCGAGTTCCGCTCGGCCCACCTGTTCGAACAGCCGAACGGCGACTTCGCCCGGACCATCGCGCGCCAGTTCGTCGTCGCGCATTACCAGTGGGAGTTGTACTCACGATTGGTGCATTCCACTGATTCAACCCTTGCGGGCATCGCTGCCAAGGCGGTGAAGGAGGTCGACTACCACCGCGACCACAGTGCCCAGTGGATCCTGCGGCTCGCCCTCGGAACCGACGAATCACGACGCCGCATGGAGGTCGGGCTGAAGCTCACCTGGCCCTATGTAGGGGAGCTGTTCACCGACTACGCGCCCGTCGACGCGCTGGGGGACGCCGCAGTCCGTCCGAGTGCGCTCCAGGCGGCGTTCGATGCGGCGGTCGGAGCCGTGCTCTCCGAAGCCGAACTCGAGGTCCCGTCCGTTCCGCAGGCGGTGGGCGGGGGCCGTCAGGGCCGTCACAGCGAGCACCTGGGCTACATCCTCGCCGAGATGCAGGTCCTAGCACGCGAGCACCCCGGAGCTTCCTGGTGACGGTGGCCATGGGAACCAGCACCGGAACCAGCACCGGGAAAAACACCGGAACCAGCACCGCAATCAACACTGCCTGCCGGCCGGCGAACGACGACGACGCCCGGGTGTGGGACATCGCCGCCGAGATCTGCGACCCCGAGATCCCCGTACTCACCATCGAGGACCTGGGTGTGCTTCGTGCCGCAGGTGCGGGTCCGGGCGGAAAAGCAACGGTGGTCATCACTCCCACTTATTCGGGGTGCCCGGCGATGGACGCGATCCGCGACGACGTCAGCTCGGCCCTGAAGCTTCGCGGGTACGACGACGTCCGCGTGAGCATCGAGCTGGCTCCGGCATGGACCACGGACTGGATGACCGACGCCGGAAAGGCGAAACTCAACGAGTACGGCATCGCTCCTCCTACGGGGAAGGCTGCCGCAGGTCCGGTGAGGATCGGTTTCAGCGTGAAGTGCCCCCAGTGCGCCTCGCTCGACACGCGCGAGCTCACCCGCTTCGGCTCCACGTCCTGCAAGGCGCTCTACGTGTGCCAGGACTGCCGGGAGCCCTTCGATTACTTCAAGGTGTTGTAGATGGCGGTAGTCCTCGCCCCCACGAACAAGCGTCGAACGGCATTCAACCCGCTGACGGTGTCCGAGGTTCGCCGCCTCACCGACGACGCCGTCGAAGTCGCCTTCGCGGTGCCGGCCGCGTTCGCCGATCGGTACGATTACCTCCCCGGCCAGTACGTTGCGCTGCGCACCACGCTCGACGTCGACGGCGAACCGAAGGAAGTGCGCCGCAGCTACTCGATCTGCGCTGAGCCGAAGCCCGGCGAGATCCGGGTGGCGATCAAGCGTGACCTCGGCGGGCTCTTCTCCGTGTGGGCCAATGAGTCGCTGAAGGCCGGCGACACCCTCGACGTCATGAGCCCCATGGGCCAATTCATCTCGAAGCACGAACTGACGGAAGTCAACGACCCCCGGCAGATCGACACCGCGACGCAGACCTCCTTCGCCGCCGTGGCGGCGGGGTCCGGGATCACACCCGTCATCGCCATCGCCCGGACGGTACTCGCAGCCAACGCGACCGTCCGGTTCGACCTGATCTACGCGAACCGTGCTGCGATGGACGTGATGTTCCTCGAGGAACTCGCCGACCTGAAGGATCGCTACCCCGCGCGCTTCGCGGTACACCACGTACTCTCGCGTGAGCAGCGGATTTCACCCCTGCTGACCGGACGCATCGACGCGGACAAGCTCGAGACCCTGCTGGGGAGCGTGATCCGCACCGACGAGATCGACGAGTGGTTCCTCTGCGGGCCCTTCGACCTCGTGCAGCTGTGCCGCGACACGCTCGCCGGGCGCGGTGTTCCAGCGGAGAGAATCCGGTTCGAGCTGTTCTCGACGGGTGAGCCTGACAGGCCTGAGGGCCAGACGGGAAGACCGGTGCGGGCAGCGGAGGACGGTGAGAATTTCATCATCTCCTTCAACCTCGACGGACTGCAGGGGGAGGTCAAGAGTCCCACTCATGCACGGGAATCGATACTCAACGCCGCGCTGCGCGTGCGTCCGGATGTGCCCTTCGCCTGCGCCGGTGGCGTCTGTGGAACCTGCCGGGCGAAGGTAGTCTCCGGAACCGTGGACATGGCAGAAAACTATGCACTCGAACCCGATGAGGTGGAGAATGGTTTCGTCCTGACGTGCCAGGCCCGCCCCACGAGCGACACCGTCACCGTCGACTACGACGCCTAGGAACGCTGACATGACGACAAGTACTGCCGACAGCATGATCAGCCTCGAGATCTACGACGGCGTGGTCGAGATCGTGCTCGACGCACCCCACAAGCTGAATGCGCTCGACGACCGCGCGCTGGCCGATCTGTCGGCCGCTTTCGACGACGCCGCCAAGGGGTCGGTGCGCGCCCTGCTGCTGCGCGGGGAGGGCCGGGCGTTCTGCGCAGGGCGCGACATCTCCGGTGTCGATGCCCGGGACGACGACGCCGGGGGATACCTCGACGGGCGCGTCAGACCGCTGCTGCAGAAGATAGCGGCGTTTCCGGCTCCCACCTTCGCGGCGGCGCAGGGCGCTTGCCTCGGCGTCGGTCTGGGACTCCTCGTGGCAACGGACGTCGTCTACGTGGCGGACACCGCGAAGATCGGCTCACCCTTCGCGAACCTCGGTGCCACCCTGGATTCCGGGGGGCACTGGCTGTTCACGGAGCGGCTGGGTGCGCACCGGACACTGGATCTGGTGTACACCGCGGAGCTCATGAGCGGGACGGAAGCCGTCGCGGGCGGCCTGTTCAGCCGATCCGTCCCAGCCGGGGAACTGCTCGAATTCACCCGCCGAAGGGTCCACGCGGTTGCCGATGGTGCCACCGCCGCCTTCCGGGAATCGAAAAAACTCGTGTCGGCAATCCGGGACCAGCGGCTCGGCCTGTGGGAAGCGCTCGCGCAGGAGAACGCTGCACAGGGTGCACTCAGTAGAACCGCCGACTACGCCGAGGGTTTCGCCGCCTTCCAGCAGAAGCGCAAACCGACCTTCACCGGCTGAGGTCGCGCCTAGCGGGTGTCGAGGTCCTCGAATACCAGGAAGGTCTGGGTGTCGAGCACGCCGGGCATGGATTGCAGCTGGTCGAAGATGACGCGCCGGAGGCCCACGTTGTCTTCGGCGCGCACCAGGAGAAGAACGTCGAAGTCCCCGCCAACCAGGGCGATATGGTGAATCTCCGGAACCTCCCGCAGCTTCTCCCGAAGTTCGCGCCAGGCGTGCTGCCGGACCTTGAGCGTGACATACGCGGAGGATTTGAGGCCGGCCTTTGCGGGATCGATGATCGCGGTGAACCGGGTGATCACGCCGTCGTCGGTCAGTCTGGCGATACGGGAGTATGCATGCGCGCGGGAGATATGCACGTTGTCCGCCACCGCAGTCACCGACTGCCGGGCATCCCGCGTGAGCTCCGTCAGGATCTTCCGGTCCACCTCGTCCAGTGTTCTTTCCGCCACGTGTCCACACTCTCCGCCGTAATCCAGCTCACACGAACTCTTTGTCTCCAAGATTAGTCCCGTTCACGGATTACATCCACACTTTTGCCGACTTGTGGCGACAATTCGCGGTGAAAGCGATACTTGGAGTGACACAGCATCCATAAGCCGATGCCTTGTTCCAGGACATCGAGCCGCTGACAGGGCGGCCAAGGGAGGCGAAGAATGACCATTCCCGCGAATCGGCAGTTCGACAGTCCAACGAAGGACGGCGAGCGCCGCAGCGGCAACCCGGAAGCGGCCCTCCTGCCGTCGTCGAGCCCTGTGCAACTGATCGATCCCTCCGGCATTCACCAGCACGATGACCGCTATCCGCTGCCCGACGGCGACGAACTGGTCCGCGCCTATGCCCGCCTGGTCACCGGCCGCAGGGTCAACGACCAGGCCAACGCCCTCGTTCGCCAGGGACGGATGGCGGTGTACCCGTCCTCCCATGGGCAGGAGGCATGCCAGGTGGCTGCCGCCGTGGTGCTCGGCAAGCAGGACTGGCTGTTCCCCACCTACCGCGACACCGTGGCCGTCATCACGCGCGGGGTCGACCCGCTCGAGGTGCTGACCCTGCTGCGGGGTGACTGGCACTCCGGCTACGACCCCTACGAACACAACGTCGCCCCGCAGGCCACGCCGCTCGCCACCCAATTGCTGCACGCCGTTGGTGTTGCCCATGCGGCCAAGCTGCGAGGCGAGAACACCGTGGTGCTCGCCATGTGCGGTGACGGCGCCACGAGCGAGGGCGACTTCCATGAGGCACTCAACTTCGCGGCAGTGTTCCATGTCCCGGTGGTCTTCTTCGTCCAGAACAACGAATACGCCATTTCGGTGCCGCTGAAGAACCAGTCGGTCGCGCCGTCCCTGGCACACAAGGGGATCGGCTACGGCATGCCCGGCGAACGCGTGGACGGCAACGACGTCGCCGCGCTGCTGTCGGTCCTTGGTACCGCAGTATCCCGGGCACGCGACGGCGGTGGTCCCTCCCTCGTCGAGGCCCACACCTACCGGATGCAGGCACACACCAACGCCGACGACGCCACGAGGTACCGCTCGACCGCCGACGTCGACAAGTGGATTCCGAAGGATCCGCTGAGCCGCATGCGGACCTACCTGCGGAGCCTGAACCTGCTCGACGCCGACGCCGAGACCAGGCTCGCAGCGGAGGCCGAGGTGCTTGCCGCCTCGATCCGCGACGGGCTGAACAAGGAGGTCGAGGTGAATCCGCAGGATCTCTTCGCCTACGTCTACTCCCAGAAGACCTCCCAGCTGCGCGAGCAGGCCGCAATGCTCCGCGAGGAACTGACCCGCGAGGAGATTCCATCATGACCCAGACAGCCGAGCGCACGGCAGGCTCCGCCCCCGGTTCCACTGCAGCCCCGGTCACCTTCGCCAAGGCGCTGAATGCGGCCCTCGCCGATGCCATGGAGGCCGACGCCTCGGTTCTGATGTTCGGCGAGGACGTCGGCCCGCTGGGCGGCGTCTTCCGCGTCACCGACGGACTCACGGCACGTTTCGGCGAAGAACGCTGCTTCGATACGCCACTGGCCGAGGCAGGCATCATGGGCATGGCCATCGGCATGGCGATGAACGGGATGCGCCCCGTCGTCGAGATGCAGTTCGACGCCTTCGCCTATCCCGCCTTCGAGCAGGTGGTCAGCCATGTCGCGAAGATCCCCAACCGCACCAAGGGCAAGGTCCTCCTCCCGATGGTCATCCGCATCCCCTACGCCGGCGGGATCGGGGGAGTGGAGCACCACTGCGACTCCTCGGAGTCCTATTACGCCCACACCCCGGGCCTCACGGTCCTTGCCCCGGCAACTGTCCGCGATGCCTATCTGATGCTGCGTGAGGCGATCGCGCTGCCCGACCCCGTGGTGTTCCTTGAACCGAAGAAGCTGTACTGGTCCAAGGAGAAGCTCGACCTCGACGAGCTCCGCCGGACCTTCGACGAGCAGTCCGGGCCCCGGTCCATCGGCAGTGCTGTCATTGCAAGGGCGGGCACGGACGCCACGTTGATCGCCTATGGCCCGTCGGTTCCCACGGCCCTGGCCGCGGCAGCCGCGGCAGCCGAGGAAGGGCGCTCCCTCGAGGTGATCGACGTCCGCTCAATCGTTCCGTTCGACGACGAGACCGTATGCGCGAGTGTCCGCAGGACCGGGCGCGCCGTCGTGATCGCCGAAGCACCGGGCTTTGCCTCCGTTGCCTCGGAAATCGTGGCACGCGTCCAGGAACGCTGCTTCCATTCGCTTGCGGCGCCGGTGCTGCGCGTCACGGGCTTCGACATCCCATACCCTTCCCCGAAGCTCGAATCCTATTACCTGCCGAGCGTCGACCGCATTCTCGACGCCGTCGATGCCCTGCAGTGGGAGGACTGACCATGAGTGCCGAAGCACTGACACCGGCCCTGCTGGTGTTCAACCTTCCCGATCTCGGAGAGGGCCTCACCGAAGCCGAGCTCGTATCCTGGCTCGTCAAGGAGGGGGACGAGGTGATGGTGGACCAGGCCATCGCCGAGGTGGAAACCGCCAAATCGGTGGTCGAGGTGCCCTCACGCTTCGCCGGAACGGTGGCCGTGCTGCACGGAGCTCCGGGGGAAACGCTCGACGTGGGAGCGCCGTTGATCTCGGTGCGTGCCACTGGCACGGCGGGAACGGCGACGCCCGATGTGCCCGGTTCCGCGGCCGAAGCCGCTTCCGCAACCGAGGCGTACCGCACGGAGGAGCGCGCGGGAATCTCCCCGACGGCTGCGCTCGACAAGGCGCCCGTGCCCGAGGCGGAAAGCGGCTCGGGGAACGTCCTGATCGGCTACGGGACACCGGGCGGATTGACCGGTGGCCGCACCAGGAAACGCAGAACCGGAACGTCCGCGTCCCGGCAGGAAAGCGGGCAGATCGTTCGTGGACCCGTTGCCGGTAATCCAGCCGCCGGCGAGTCAGCCGATCGCGGCGAGGACGGAATTTCCGCCCGCCGCGCGGTGCTGTGCGTCTCACCGTTGGTACGGAAGGCTGCCCGGGAGGCCGGGCTGACGCTGGGCAATATCCCCGGCAGCGGCCCGGACGGGCTGATCCTCCGCCGCGACGTCGAGGCTGTGTCGGCCGCCCAGGCAGGACCGCCGTCGTCCTCCCCGCGTGCAGCAAGCGTTGCTGCGCCGGAAACGAGCCCTTCGTCAACCGAGGCGGGTGCCGCTGTTCCAGGGACCGATCCGCGCTCCGGGCTGCCGGTGCTCGACCGGACCCCGTTGCGCGGCGTGCGGAAGACCGTGGCGGACACGATGTCCCGCAGCCGGCGGGAAATACCCGAGGCAACAGTGTGGGTGGACGCGGATGTCACAGCCCTCGTCGAGTTGCGGGCACAACTGAAGATGCGCGGGGCGGAGTCCGCGCCGGGCCTGCTCGCCTTCATCGCCCGGTTCGTCGTGGCGGGGCTTGACCGGTATCCCGAACTGAATACGCGCATCAATATCCTTGATGACGGCTCACAGGAGATCCTCCGGGTGGCAGGGGTGAACCTCGGGCTGGCTGCACAGACGGACAGGGGTCTCCTGGTGCCGAGTGTCCGGAACGCCGACCGGATGAACACACGGGAGCTCGACGTTGAAATCCGACGGCTCGCCGCCCTTGCGCGCGTGGGCAAGGCGACGCCCGCGGACCTCACCTCCGGGACGTTCACCCTCAACAACTACGGGGTTTTCGGGGTGGACGGCAGTGCGGCCATCATCAACTTCCCGGAATCTGCCATCCTCGGAGTCGGCAGGATCATCGACCGCCCCTGGGTCGTGGGCGGTGCACTGGCCGTCCGCAAGGTGACGGAACTGACGCTGTCCTTCGATCACCGCGTGTGTGACGGGGGAACCGCCGGAGGTTTCCTCCGTTACGTTGCAGATGCCATGGAGAACCCGGGGAGCGTGCTCGCCGATCTGTAGTCCGGCGAGCTGAACCATCAATTTGAACTGGCTTGTTTCTCGAACTGGTGCGCTGCCTGCTGGACCAGGGCGTGTGCATGCCGCATCACTTCCAGATCGGTTGCAGGGGCAGCGAGTTG
Organism: Arthrobacter sp. CAN_A214; assembly: GCF_015751955.1. NCBI lineage: Bacteria > Bacillati > Actinomycetota > Actinomycetes > Micrococcales > Micrococcaceae > Arthrobacter > Arthrobacter sp. CAN_A214. The sequence continues at coordinate 76,039 of NZ_JADOUU010000008.1, read as the reverse complement.
CACCGCCTCAAGGGTGACCAGCTCGACGCCGGGAATCTCCGCCACCTGTGGTTCGAAATCATGGCTGAGGGCAAGATCGAGCACGGTGAGAGGTTTTCCGGCCCTTCGCCTCAAGAGCGCCAGAATGGGCTCGGTGATGCGGGCGCCGGCCCCGCTGCAACCGATCAGCACGTCCGCCCAGGCCACCGCCGCCGGCAGTTCGTAGACACTCAACGCCGTTCCACCTCTCTGGGCGGTGAACGCTTCGGCCCGGTCGGACCAGGAGAATACGCAGATGGCTGAGCAGTCCCGGCTCCTGAGCAGCTCCAGAACGCAGCCCGCCAGGTTTCCTGTGCCGATGAGAACAACTGACACCTCGGAAAGGGCGGGGCGCGGGAAGCCGGTCGCGAGATCAAGGGCCACCGTGGCGATTGAAGTCCCTGTGCTGCATCGGTCCACCCAGGCTTCCACTTCGTCCGCCGTGCGCGACGCCGCCTGGAACAAGCGGACCAATTGCGCACTGGCTGTGCCGGCCGCCTGGGCCAGGGTCAGGGCCTTGCGAACCTCGGTGGACATTTCGCGCTCGCCTCCGCCTGCCGAATCAAGGTCGGCTCCAACGGTGAACAGGTGCTGCGTGACGGACAGCCCGAAGCTGTAGGCAAAGAGTGAGGAGAGGGGGAGCAGTGGGATGCCCGTGCAATGGCTGACGGACCCGAGGGTTTCGGAACAGGCGATTCGGGCCGTTGAGGAGGGCGAGGTTTCGCAGTAGATCTCGAAGCGGTTGCACGTCGCCAGGATCACGGCTCCGATGACGGCGGTGCTCGTGGTCAGCAGATCCTTGGTGATCTGGGATGAGACGGCTTGAAGGTGGGACGTGATCTCAGCGTCGGTACCCCGAAACGGCCGAACCTGCGCCAGGAAGACGAAGCCATCCTGCGTTGGATGAACCTCCGGGTCCGCGTAGCGGGATGTTCCGGACATAATTATTCTCCTTGCGAGAGCTGCCGACACATGCTGGGTATCGAGCAGCAGCCATAACACGTACGCATAGGGTCGCTCACCAACCTTCGGGAATCCTTGAGGTCTGTTCGCGTTATCCGTAGGCATGACCGGACAAGGTTTTCCCATGGTCGCGCCGCCACGCTGGAGTTATGAATGTTGCCGGTGATCCCATGGAACCTGAGGAATCCCTCCTTCCTGTCAGCCCGCCTGCCCGCGGGACCAACACCTGGTTAACGCGCGGCAGAGTTCTTGCGTTCGTTTTTCTGCTGGCGGTTGTTACCGTGGGAGGCATTCTTCTGCTGGGCGGGAAGGAGGAGAGCAGCACGCCGTTGGGGGCCGCAGCCGTCATCGACGGCGGGCTGGCTCGCATCAACGGTATCGTCCCGGTCGAAGAGGACGGGTGGACGCCCCAGGACGCTGGGGAAACGGGCGTATTCGACTCGCCCGCCGCGGCCGGCGCGCACCGGGTGCGGGTGGTACTCGAACTCACCGCGGTGGAACCTGAAGGAATTCCGTTCGATCCAGCGGATTACTCGATCAGCGGGTTGGCTGCAGGGACGAGCGAGCTCCTTCTCTCAGTGCCGGGAAGCCAGCGCATCCGACAGGGAAACACAGTGAATACGGAGTTGGTCTTCGAGATTCCGGATCGTGCCGTGGAGCTTGCGTTGGAGGGACCGGATGACATGCGTTTGTCCCTCGGTGTTTCGCACCATACCGGCGACTGAGTGCGCATCCTGCACGGGCACTCATGGCAAGAGCAAGATGCCGAGGAGGTTCTCCAGGGGAACGCTCCCGTAGTCGCGTGAGTCGATGGACCCGGCACGGTTGTCACCCAGAACAAACACCTGACCTTCGGGGACTTGCACAGGGCCGAAATAGGTTCCGTCGATGCGGGTGTGGTCGATGCCCGGCTCGGGGACTGCCTTCCCATCCACCAGCAGGATCGAATCCTCGATGGCCACGAACTGTCCGCCGACCGCGACCACCCGCTTGAGGGTAGGCGTGCCTCCCTCCGGGCTGGTGAAGACGATCAGAGTGCCCCGCTTCACCTGCGCTGGTGGGAACGCTTTGAGCATCAGCACGGTGCTGTTCTCTGCCACTGCCGGTTCCATGCTGTCGGACGCCACCGTCAGGGGCTCGATGACCCAGAGCCGGGTGACCAGCAGTGCAGCGACCACCCAAGATGCTGCCACCGACTTCGGGTGGCGCAAACCGGGCGCCCTGCGTGTAGTCCGCAAGAGCACCCGGTCCGCATCCATGACTTCCCGGCCCCTACGCGCCGGTGCCGAACTGGGGAGGTGCTGCCTTGATGGGATCGTTGGGGTCATTGTCGAAATCCTCGATCCCCACACTGAACTGAACCATCATGTCGTGGTCCTCATGCGGCAGGTTATGGCAGTGCACCATGTAGCGGCCCCGATGGGGACCGAACTTCATGAGCAGCCTGACCGTTTCGCCCTCGCCGACGTACACGACATCCTTCGGCCCGCGCTCGGAGGCAAACGGCGGCCTGCCGTTGCGGCTGAGGATCTGGAAATCGACGAGGTGGATGTGGATGGGGTGGAACCAGCCGCCCGAGCTGTTCTCGAACTCCCAGATCTCGACGGCGTCGAGATCGACGTCCGCGATGGTCTTGCGGTATTCGCTGGCAATGACGTCCTGCCAGGTGTCACTGTCGATCGTCCACAGGTTGGTCACGTCGTCCCGCTTGACCCGGAAATGGCGGGTTTTGGTGGCTTGGGCGGGCTTGAGGCTCATGGCCTCGCTGGGGACCAATGCTGCGGGAACGGTGTTCCAGGTCGCATCGGTCGTATCGACCGGGGTGTCCACCACGTCGAAGGCCATGATCTTGTTCGTGAAGTCGTAGTCCACGTTGTTCTTGTTAGAGAGGTTCCGCAGTTCGATCCGCTGCCCTGTCGCGTACTTCCGGAAGTCGATAAGTACCTCGTACCGCTCAGCGCCGGCGTGACGGTAGTTGGCGACGTTCTGCGGTACGGGCACCAGCCCACCATCGGTTCCCACGATGATCAGGGGGTCGCCGGTGCTGAGAGTGGGCCGGAGAGAGCGGGAGATGCTGCAGTTGAGGATGCGGAAGCGGTAGATGCGTTTTTGAACCTTCATGATCGGCCATGGTTTGCCGTTGACCAGGATGACGTCGCCCCAAAGGCCGGAATGGGAGTTGTCGTCGTAGCCGAGGGCGCCGTTGGCGGCGAACATGGCATCGGAGATAGTCAGTGCGACGTCGAAATTCCCCTGCGGGAGGAGCTTCCGCTCGAGCGGGTCGTGCATGTGGTACTGCCCGGCAAGTCCTGAATAGGCGTTCTGTGCCGTGAAATGCACCCCGTGGTCGTGGTACCAGAGGGTGCGAGCCGGCTGGAAGTTGGGGTACTGGTAGTCCTTGTAGAATCCGGTGTTGGTTACGTCGCTCGCGTAGCCGTCGAACTGCGGCAGGGAGGCTGACCCGTGCAGGTGGGTCGACGTGGACAGAAGGTGGCCGGCGGTGGGATGGGTAGCGGGAAGCTGATTGCTGATTCGTACAACGGCCTTGGTGCCCTGATCAAGGCTGATGGTCGGACCCGGGAAGACCCCGTTGTAGCCGAGAATCGGCGTCGTCAACCGGGGAAGAATCGAGGCAGTCGCTGCGGTTTCCTTAAGGAAGTAGTAATTGACGGGTTTCCCGTCAGCAGGATCAATCGCCGTTCTGGGCGCGAGGATGGGCGCCTGGGCGAACTCGGTCCTGAACGGCCGGGGCATATCCCGGTCGGCGAGCCTACTGATGGATTTAGCTTCGACAAGTGTGGACGGCAGCGATAGTGCGCTTGCCCCCATTACTCCCAGCCCTCCGAGCAGGAGTACTTGTCGTCGTGAAGTGGTCATGATGGTCTCCTTAGAGCCGAACTGGCGCTCTAAGCGTGCTCCGCGGTTCTTGGGAAAACCCTGAGTTCTCGAGTTTGTAGAAGTTTCGTGACGGCTCCTGCGACACAAAGGCGAACGGGCCCGGTGTTCTCCAAGTTCTGGAGGAACACCAGGCCCGTTCGCCGGTTCTTTCTATCCGAGTGTGCTCTTACTTCATTACCTGTTCGTCACCGTCGTGGGTCCTGCGACTCCTCCCACCGAGGACTCGATCCAGACCGTTCCGGGGTTGCTGGTGCCCGCTGCGGCATCCCGGAGTCGGAGACTGAACTCGCCTCCAGTCGCCGGTGCCACAGCCGCTGTGACAGTCGCACGGCCCAGGACGGGGCCGCCGAGGCTGCCCTTGTGGAGGGTGATGACGCTGCCGACTGCCGAGCTGGTTCCCGAGACCCTGAAGTCGCCGCTCTTCCACTCGGCCCTGCCGATGGCCACGCGGTCAGGAACCGGTGTGACCTTGACCTCGTCGGTCCGGCTTTCGCCGCCCGCGGTGACCGTCAACCGGAAGGTGAGCGGATTGTTGGTCGCGGGGTACTTGTAGACCGGGAGGGTGAACGTCGGCTTCAGCGTGGTAGCCCCAGTGAGCGTCATCTTGTCCGGATCGGTATCTCCGGTCAGGACCTGCTCCCACAGGTAGGTGGCGCCCGCCGTGGTGGAGCCGGTGCCATCCAGGGTCACCGGAGTGGCCGTGGTGCGACGTACAACGGTCTGATCCGCTCCTGCCTGTGCCACCAGCGCACCCTGAACCGTTACCGGTTCGGACTTCGCCGACGCGGGACCGGTACCGTTGGTGTTGCTCGCCCGTACCGTGAACTGGTACACCGTGTCGCCGGTGAGGCCGTCGTACACGAGGGTGGTGACGTCTCCGGCAACAGTCTTCGGTGCTCCGAAAGCCGTGCCATCGGCCGTGTAGGCCTGGACGGTATAACTGGTGATGGACAACCCAGCGGCTCCCGCGTCAGGGGCAGTCCAGGCAAGTGATGCGGTTCCCTTGCCTGCTACCGGCGCTCCAGTGAAGGTCGGTGCGGCAGGCAGCGGATCATTGGTGATCGTGTAGGTTGCCGTCATGTTGTTGGAGACGTTGCCGGAGGGGTCAATCGCCGCGTAGGTGATCGTGGTGGTTGCTCCGATGGCGATGGGCCCGGTGTAGAGCGTACCGGCACCGACACCGCCCGAGGTAATGGGGTCGGATCCATCGGTCGTGTAGTAGATGTCGGCGGCCGGTTCGTTGGAGGTGAGCGTCACTTCCTGGGCGGTGGGGGATGTTGCACCGTCACCAGGTGTTGCGCTCACGGTCGGGGCTTCGGCGTCCGATGCCGGGATGATCCTGGCGGCGGGGAAGGTCTCTCCGACGCTGCTGACGGCCACGACGTAGACTTCGTAGGTTTCGTCCGGGTTCAGGCCGGTGATGGTGGTGCCGGTGGCGCCCTGGCCGCTGATCCGCTTGCCGATCTCGATCTGTTCGTTAGCGGTTATGGTGTTGGCCACGGCCGTGACGCGGTAGCCGGTGATAGCCGGTGTGCCGGGGATGGCCTGCGCGGGGGTCCAGGTGACCTTGAGGTCGCCGTTGGTGCCGACCGGCGCGGCTGCCAGATCGGTGGGTGCCGGGGGTCCTGACTGGAGCGGCCCGTTGGGGCAGCCGCCCATTCCGGGGCCGCCGACTTCGCCGAACTCGGCGATCGTCAGGCCCTGGCGGTTACCGTCGACGTCCGCTTGCTCCCAGGCCATGGCGCGGGCACCGCCGGCGGCTGCGACCTGGGCGGTCTCTGGCGAGGTGAAATCATACGTCGCGGTGAAGGTGTTCCCCTCGAACACCACGCCGGAGGTGTAGGCGCCCGAGTCATCGGACGTCACTGGCCCCGGGAGAGCACGCACATCGCGCCGTCCGACGTCGGTTTCCTTCAGCGCCGGTTCGATGACCCGCTGCTCGAACTGGGCCTCGTTCACAACCTCTGCAATATGGCCCTTGATGGTCATTATGGTGCCATCACCGCTGATGACAGGGGAACCGGTCACGTTGGCGTCCTGGACGCGGGTGTCAGCAACGACGGCGCCGTCGAACTTGATGGACACGACGTCCCCGGCCTTGATGTCGGGGGTGACGTTCAAGCCGGTTCCGGCTCCCCAGCAGACGCCGCCGGGGTGGTTGATCTCGAAGGCCACGTCGCCGGCTCCTACGACGCTGGAGGCTGAACCGACCACCCCGGCCCCTTCGCGGCTGACTTCGATGGTCGCTGTTTGTCCGACCCTGTCCTGGTAGCCCTCGATGGTGATGAAGTCCCGGTCGGGGAACACCACGAGGTTGTCCGGGAACGTCGGGACCGCTGCTGACGCTGATGGAATGGCGAAGATGGAGGAGGTGCAGACGACGGCGAACGCCGTCGTGATGATTCCGGTCCTTTTCCCTCCGAAGGACCGTACTTTTGTTCTTCCCTGAGTATCCGGTGCAGGTTTCATGACTACCTCATTGAGTGGGGTGCGTGAGGGCTTCACGCACACACTGAAGTTTGCGACTGCGACCTTGGGAAATCGTTAAGTTCTCCCCTCCGGAGCTTTTCCTCTGGTTTCTCCAAGCGCGGAAGCGCATTCTTATCCTGAGCGGGACGGCGATGGGTCCGCCCCACCAGACCCGGGGTGTTGCCGGGATGATCAGGAGGATCGAAATGATGGGCAAGAAATTTTCCAGGATGATCGCTGGGGTGGCGGTGGGCATGCTCGCGCTGAGTGGGTGCTCAGGTGCGGCAGAAGAGACTGCCGAGACTGTCGCGGCGGAGGTCACGTCCGCTGAAACCACGGAGGCTGAGACGACCGAGGCCGCTGAAACCACGGAGGCAGCGACTACGGAGGCTGCCGAACCCAGTGAGGCCAGCGAGGAGGCCACCGGAGCGGCCAGTGAGGAGGCCACAGGGGAGGCCAGCGAGGAGGCCACAGGGGAAGCCAGTGCGCCTGCGGCGGTCGGCCCCACTACCCTCGGGGTGGCGGAGAGCGAGTTCGGCGAGATCGTGGTCGACGCCGGAGGAATGACGGTCTACTACTTCACCCGGGACGAAGCCAATTCGGGGGTCAGCGCGTGCACGGGGGATTGCCTCGTCGCCTGGCCACCGGTGATCAGCGAAAGCGAAACTCCCGAGGTGCAGGGCGTCACCGGCGAAGTAGGCACCATCCAGACTCCCGAGGGTCAACTGCATATGACCATCAACGGGATGCCGATCTACTACTTCGACAAGGACCTGGCTGCAGGGGACGTCAATGGACAGGCTGTCGGAGAGGTCTGGTACGTCGTGGCCCCTGACGGAACCATGATCCAGTAACCCCCACATTCCGAAGTGAACCGGAACGTCGCTGGGCAGGACATTGCGGATCAGACGAGTGCTGGCAGGTACGAGGGACGCGAGGGCGATTCGGGCCCCAACGCGGCCCAAGTCTCTGCCAGTATCCGCACTGCCTGCTCCGTGTCCTCGGCCGGATAGCTGAAGGGAATTCGCAGGAACCTCTCGAACACTCCGTTGATCCCGAAGCGCGGTCCAGCAGCAAGGAGCAGGCCGCCGGAGCGCGCAGCCAGTGCCAGTTGCGAGCTCGCGGGTCGTCCCAGATTGACCCAGGTGCTCAACCCCCCGTTGACGTGGGGAACCGTCCACTCCGGAAGTGCCGCGGCCAGCAGGGACTCGAGGTGCTGCCGTCCGCGCGCCAATTGGCCGGCCCGGATTCCCAGCAAACGCCGGTAGTCCTTCATCAGCTCCAGGGCAATCAGCTGCTCGAGGATGGGGGTGCCAAGGTCACTGGCGAACCGTGCCTGCACCAGGCGTCCGATCAGGTCCGGTTCGGCACGGATCCAGCCGATACGCAGCCCTCCCCAGACGGTTTTCCCCAAGGAGCCGATGAGGACCGCCGGCCCGTAGGCCGCCAGTGGAAGAACCGGCTCCGGCCCGTCGATGCGCAGCTCAGCCATGGTCTCGTCAGCGATCACCACGGTGTCGTGGCGCGCAGCTTCAGTCAGTAGCCGCTCCCTCGATCCGGCCGGCATGACCTCACCCGTCGGGTTGTGATAGTCGGGCATCACATAGGCAATGACCGGATCGGCCCTCCGAAAGGCCTGTTCCATGCCGTCCTCATCCCATCCTGATCCGGAGCTCACCGCGACGGGAACCAGTCGGCGCCCGGCTGCGCGCAATGCCTCATAGGCGTGGGGATAGCTGGGCGCCTCGACCAGCGCGCTGTCACTCCGCTCCAGCAGGGTCCGAGCAAGGAGCGAGATAGCGTGCTGCGCGCCGAGCGTGATCAGAATCTGCTGTGGTTCGGTCGGCAAGCCGCGGTCGGCATAGCGGTCCGCCACCGCCTGCCGCAACCGGGGCAGTCCCACGGGATCATAGCCAGGACCGTTCAGATACGCGGGCAGTTCCTGGACAGCCCGCGCCGTCGCCTCGATGAACTGGGGAGCGGCGGGAAGGGCCGCCCTGCTGAAATCAAGGAGTCCCGCAGGGTTGTCCTCCGGTGGGGGAGTGCCGCTACCGGGCATTCCGACGATGCTTCCGGACCCCCGAGTGCTCGACACGTAGCCCATCCCACGCAGGCGGGCGTAAGCGGCAGCTACAGTGGTCCGGCTGACACCGAGCTTTTCCGCCAGTTCCCGCTCGGCCGGCAGCCGTGTACCCAGTGGAAGCCGGCCATCCAGCACTAGCAGCCGGACGCGGTCAGCGAGGGCGGTATACACCGCGGTGTTGCCCCGCCATTGCCCGAGTTCCGACGAAAGTCGATGGGCGGAAAGTACCAGCATGATGCCAGAGTAATAGAATTGGCATCTTGTGGTAAGTCCAATTCAACGATTGAGTAGCACCATGCCTTTCCTCTCGATCCGCCGCTGGACCCAGCTTCTGATAGGACTCTTCCTCTATGGCGTGTCACTCGCCATGATGATCCGCGCCGGCCTGGGTGTCTCCCCCTGGGACGTCCTCAGCCAAGGGGCGTCGCTGCAGTCGGGCATACCGTTCGGTTGGATGACCAACATCATCGGCGCACTTGTCCTTCTTCTGTGGATTCCACTGCGCCAGAAGCCCGGGGTAGGAACGGTGCTCAACGTGCTCCTGGTCGGCCCCAGCGCCGAGGTCGGCCTGGTGTTGATCTCCGAGCCGGATCAGCTCTGGGCGAGGGTGCTGCTTTTCACCGGTGGACTGGTTCTCCTCGCCGTGGCCAGCGGTCTCTACATCGGCGCGCGCCTGGGACCAGGACCGCGGGACGGCCTGATGACGGGCGTGCACTTCCGCTACGGGCTGCCGATCTGGCTCGTGCGGACCACCATCGAAGCGACAGTCCTCGGCATCGGGTGGATCCTCGGGGGAACCGTCGGTCTGGGGACGGTGGCCTTCGCGCTCCTGATCGGCCCCCTGATCAACTTCCTGCTGCCACTGCTCCGCGTACCCGAACGCCCGGATGCAGGGACGACGACGACGGAACCGCTCGCCTTCAAACCCGCGCCCTAGGAGTGTCGACACCTAGACTGGGAACGCCTCCGATCGAAAGGGAACCCATGTCCACCGCGTCGCCCGAATCCGTGCCGGATGACCCCTGGAGGGAACTCGGCCCCGGTGTGTGGGTGCTGTCCACTCCGGGATTCGGAATGAACACCGGCCTCGTGCTGGGTTCCGAGAAGGGTCTTGTCATCGATCCCGGAGCCGGCCCCCTCCAGGCACGTCGGATTCATCGGGCCGTCCGGCAGCGAACCGACCTGCCCCTCGCCGTCGTGAATACCCACGCGCACGGGGATCACATCTTCGGGAACAGCTACTTCGCCGCCCAGGGCGTCGAGGACTTCTGGGCGACGGCGCGCTGCGGGGAAGTGAGTTCCGAGCGCGGCGAAGCCCAGCGCGGTCTGGTAGCCGGCATCGAGCCGGGTATGGCGGCGGACGACGGCGACAACACCCGCATCCTGCCTGCCAATCGCCTGGTGGAAGGTGCCCCGGTGGACCTGGATCTGGGCGATGTCTCGGTGACACTGTTCTATCTGGGCCGGGGACATACCGACCACGACCTTCTGGTGGGTGCCGGAAATGTGCTCTTCACGGGCGACCTCGTGGAGGAGGGGGCGGACCCGGCGTTCGAGGATTCCTTTCCTTCGGACTGGATCCGGACCCTCGGCAAGATCGTCGCCCTCGAGGACCTGTACGACGTCTTCGTCCCGGGGCATGGACGTCCTGTGGGGGTGGATCACGTGGAAACGCAGTTGAACAGGATGCGTTCGGCCATCCGGGTGACGAAGGCGGCCATGGATGAGGCGTCCACCGACATGACCAAGGCCATTCCCCTGCTGCCGTACGGCCCGGAGCAATCGCGTGCGCTCCTTACCCGGCTCCGGACCCTGGCACACTGGCAGTGGCTCGACCGGAAGCACTGACGGCGGGGGAATCGAGCGCTCCTGGTCGGGATGCCCGGCCGAACACCTTGCGCTCAAGGAAGTCGTTGCGGAACTTATGCTCTGGATCCATGCGTTCCGCGAGCTCCCGGAAATCGGAAAAGCGCGGGTAGAGCGGTTCAAGCGCCTCCACTTCCGCAGCGAACAGTTTGCCCCAGTGGGGACGCGCCGACAATGGCGCCAAAGCAGCTTCGAGCTCCGGCAGCAGGGCTTCGACGGCGGCTTGCTCGGGCTTCCACGTCAGGTGGAGCCCTATGCTTGCGCGTTCGTAGCTGCTGCTCAGCCACAACCGATCCGCTGCCATGGAGCGGATCTCGGACACCTGGAGCAGGGGACCCAGACGTTTCCCGAAGGACCGCATCACCGTGATCGCTTCCACTGCGTACTCCCGTGGCACCAGATATTCGGTCTGCAGTTCCTGACCGCTGCTCGGAAAGAATTCCATCCGGAAATGTGCGAGGCGGTCGGACCACGGCCCGGGAACTCCGAGTTGTACGGTGCAGTTCTCTGCCGAGATACCAGGGAGGGGATGCAGTGCGGCTCGTGCGGGGGTGCCCCCGAAGAATCGCGTCGTCAAGCCAGGCGCGTCGGTCCGGCTCTTCAGCCACGCCTGACTGACGACGTCGCTGCGCCAGTCCGTGAAAAGGCTGACGCTGTAGGCGGCTGAGGTGGCGGCGTCGAAATCCTCCAGGACGGTCGCCCAGGGGATGTCCGTGAAGACGTCCTGGCGTACGCCGAAAGCGGGTTCGATGCGCAGGATGAGCCTGCTGACGATGCCCAGTGCACCCAGCCCCACCACCATGCCGTCGAAGTCGGCGGTGCTGCTCCGCCGGACGGACCGGATCTCGCCCGAGGCCAGCACCAAGTCCATGCCGACGACGGCGGTGGCCAGGTTCCCGTTGGCGTCACCCGACCCGTGGGTGGCGGTCGCCACGGCGCCGGCCACCGAGATATGGGGAAGGGAGGCGAGATTGTGGAGTGCATAGCCTCGCCTCTGCAACTCCTCGGCCAGTACCCCGTACCGGGTTCCCCCGCTCACGCTGACGGTGCGCGCGGTTTCATCGATGGAGATTCCAGGATCGAGCTTTTCCAGCGACACGAGGGTACCGGTCGAATCGGCAAGGTCATTGAAGGAATGACGCGATCCCAGGGCGCGGAGCTTAGGAGCCGACGCCACCAACTCCTGGAGTTCAGCGGTGGACCGGGGGTAGGCGAGACGATCCGCACGATAGGTGTGGTTGCCTGCCCAATTCAGTTCGGTGCTCACATCTGGTCCTTGATCGTCCGCCTCGGTAGGTCTCACTCTATCGAGAATGCCATTGCGGGTAGTCCCCGCCGATGACGGTGCCGGGCGGGATGCTGGAATCGAGGATGATCTGAACGGCGGACTGCGCCGAGGACGTACCCGACGCCGGACAGCTGAGGCTCCGGGTGAGGCTAGGGGAGCCGGGAGGGCCGCAGCAGCGTGGGGACATGCGCTCGGCTGGGCTCAAGCGGCACCGGGCTGATCAATACGGCCGGGCCGCGATGCAGTACCCCATCCGAGAGCGGCTGGGAGCGCACTCCTCCCCGCCCGCGCATCGCGGCGTGCGCCCCCGGAGCCAGCATCCGATCCATCCACGCACAGGGATGAGCAGGCCGCCCGCCCCGGATCCGCACGAGATCCCCTTGCGACTCCAGCGCGAACTCTTCGCCCACGAGCGGAGCCAGCTGGGCGCCCCGAAGGATCACATTGCGCCGTGTGAGCAGCGGGTCGAAGGGCGCGACCCCCAGATCCTCGGCGATGGCCTCGAGGGCCTCGATTGCCATCAGGGTCACAGCGGCGTCCATGTGCGCCGCCTTGCCGAAGAACCGGTCACCGATGATCCCTTTGCCGGTCACCAGCTCCACGTGGTCGGCATCTGTTGTGGGGACGTCGGCCGCGCCGTCGCGGGCGCGGCCGAAGTAGGCATGAGCCGGTGACACGAGCAGGTGCAGCACCTCCACGTCATAGCGATACGATGCCGTCATGTTCCCAAGCTATCCTTTCTTGCGGTAGCCGGGTGCGGGCCCGTGCATTCGGCAGGTCGGCAGGTCGGCGGCGCGGCCAAGGCAGTGGAGGAGGGCGTTATCGGCGGCCGGTAGGAATCAGAACCGTGCAGGAAGAGGCTTCGGGTCGCATCCGGAGCCTCTTCCTGCGATCGCTGCGAGGTCGGCCTGGACGGAGGCTGGAGGACGTGATGCATCGAGGACAGTGAATGTGGCGTATTCGGGAAGTGACACATACCCGGCATGGAAGGCCGTCAGCCCCGGCAGCGTCTCGGTATCCGCGGCTCTTTGGTCGATCCGCTTCAGGGCGAGGGCGGGTTCCAGTTCGAAGTGGACCACCGCGTCGGGTCGCGGCAGCACCGAAAGCAGCCAGGGGATCACGTGGCCCCTCGGCAGGCCCCTCATCTGCCGCAGCGCCAGCTGGCAGACGAGCCCGCGGTCCATGAGGACGAGTCCGCAACGGCGGCGGGCCCGAACGGTATTGATCAGCACGTTCCAGATGCGTGCCGAAGACTCGAGGCACTCCTCCACCCGAGGCGCCGGCCGGATCCCCAACCGCGTCCACATCGAGGCCATCGCCAGACGCCCCGCCGGATTGCGCAGGAGACAGGCCTGCTTTCCGGAGGCACGGGCAGCGTCGACGACGGCGAGGGCAGCGGTGGTCTTTCCTGCGCCGTCAATTCCAGTGAGGACGATGAGCAGAGCGGGTCCTTTCGTGCGGTGGGCTAATCTGTTGCTGTCCCACGCCACACAATCACGTTCCCCTTGGAATGGTGCAGTACAGCGTGGGCAGTCGATCCCAACCGGGCGGCGAGACCGCTGACCCCTTTCGACCCAAGCACCAGGCACTGGGTACCGGTCACTTCATGCAGCAGCATCTCGGGCACTGAGCGACCCGTCGGCAGCCGTACCTCCAGGCCCTCCTCAAGACCGGCACCCCGCGCCACGGCGGCCGCCTCGTCGAGGATCCGTTGCCCGTCCTCCGCGAGTGCGGGAAGCTTCGGCCCGGACCTCGGTTGCGGCACCGCATGCACAATACGCAGCGGGGAAGCGAAGGCCAGCGCGAGATCGCAGGCGAAGGTGAGGGACTTCCGGCTGAAGGATGATCCGTCCACTGCGACGACCACAGGCCCTGAGACCGCAGCGGCGTCGCGGATGATCGCCACCGGGCAACGGGCGGAGGCCACCAGGTGAAGGCTTGCGGATCCGATGAGGAGCCCGAAGAAGCCACCGAGACCCCTGCTCCCGGTTACCACCAGGGCGGCGTCGATCGACGACCGGGTGAGGATTTCCGCCGGGTAACCGACTTCCAGGCGTGTCTCGACGGAAAGGCCGGGCGCCTCGGTGAGAGCCGCCTTGCGGCCGTCCGCCAGTGTGGTTACTGCTGCATGCTTGAGTCCGCTGTCCGCCACGCCGTTCACCGGCCCCAGATTGTGCGTCATGAGCGGCCAGAGCCAACAGTGCACGATGACCAGTTTGAGGGAGCTGCTTGCAGCGTAGCGCGCTGCCCACCGGACTGCGGCCCCGGACACCTCCGAGCCGTCGTACCCCACCACCACGGGGGCGCTGTTGTTGGGAGTGCTGTTCTCGGGTTGCTGCGTCATGAATTTCTCCGAACTGGTGAGCGGGTTTTACTGGGGAAGACGTGTGATGAGCGTGGGACAGGGCGGATTCAGCAGTACTTTGTGGCTGACGGAACCGAGCAGCATGCGGCGTACCGCTCCGCGGCCGAGGCTTCCGACCACGAGCAGCTGGGCAGTCGACGCTGCACCGATCAATGCTTCTGCAGCCGGCAGCTGTGTCTCGAGCCGGCTCCTCACCATCAGACCCGGGTAGGAAGCGGTCACGAGGGATACCGCCTCGTCCAGAAGGCCACGGGACGCAGCGATGACGCCCTGGTATTCCGCGCCGCCGGGTTTCTGCGCCCACGCTTCGGTGGGTGGGATAGCGCACGAGGTGAGAATCAGCAGGTCCGCCCCGATCAGTGCGGCCTCTGCGGCGGCGGCGCCGACGGCCTGGCGCGCTTCGGCCGAGCCGTCGGTTCCCACCACCACGCCCGCGGCCGTCGAGAGGTCCTGTGGAGGAATCACTGCTACCGGCGCGAAGCTCATGACAGCCACCTGCTGGCTGACGGCTCCCGTCAACTCCCCGGAGTCCGCGTCCCTCTTGTCGGTACCAAGGACCACCAGGCGGGCCGACGCGGACAGTTCGCTCAGGGCACCCACCACGTCCCCGCTGTGCACATGGGTACTGACGTGCAGGTCGGGCACGAGCAACCGTGCCCGTCTCACGCCTGACTGGAGCAGCTGGCGGGCAGCCCCGATGACGGCGTCGTAGTGGGTGGCTTGGGGCATCAGCCAGAATTCATGGACGGCGTGCACCAGCTGCAGCGGACACCGCAGGGCTCCGGCCCTCCTCGCAGCCCAGTCCAGCGCGGCGGCGCTCGCGGGCGAACCGTCGAAACCGACGACGACGGGATCCGCGGGTGTCGTGCTTTCCGCGGTCGGCAGCAGCCCTTCCCCCAACATCATGTGCCCAGCATTGCACCAAAGCAGCGGATCGCACAGCGGTCACCCGCCGGGCGTTCACCCGTCCGGCACTCCAGGCTGATCATTACACTTGCTCTGACCGGCAATGAGTGATCAACCAGGGGAATGTCCATGAGTGAAGAGCGTCGCAGGGAACTGGGGGAATCGGATGCGCCTGTGGAGGAAGAGCTCATCGAGTCTTTCGACGAGACCATCACGGAGGGTGCCGAGCGCCTGAACCGTACCGGGCGCAACGTCCTGGTCACCGGGCTGTTCGGGGGCCTCGAGGTCGGGCTGGGCATCATGGCCTACCTCGCGGTGCTGCACGAGACCGGAAACCACCTGCTTGCGGGGCTTGCCTTCAGCGTAGGACTCGTTGCACTGTTCCTCGCGCACAGTGAACTCTTCACCGAGAACTTCCTCATGCCGGTTGCCGCCGTCGTCGCCCGCGAGGGAAGCGTGAGGCAACTCGGGAAGCTGTGGGGCGGCACGCTCCTCGGCAACCTCGTGGGCGGCTGGATCTTCGTCTGGATCGTGATGCAGGCGTTCCCCCAGTGGAGCGACGTCGTGAGCGAGGCAGCCCACCATTATGTCGACCCGGCGATCTCGCTCCAGACGGTGGCGCTCGCCGTCCTGGGCGGCAGCACGATCACGCTCATGAGCCGGATGCAGCAGGGCACGCAGTCGGATCCGGCGAAGATCGTGGCAACGGTGATCGGCGGATTCCTTCTCGCCGGGCTTCAGCTGTTCCACTCGATCCTCGATTCGCTGCTCATCTTCGCGGCGATCCACTCGGGCGCGGACGTCACGTACCTGCAGTGGCTCGGCTGGTTCGGCTATACGCTCCTGTTCAACGTGCTGGGCGGGATCGTGCTGGTCACGCTGCTCCGGCTCGTCCGGACGAAGGAGCTGATCCAGGAGCGACGCGAGGCGTCTCCCGCCGATCCCGAGGACGCGCACGGCGACCGTTGACCATCAGGGGGCCGGTGCCTCCGCCGCGAGATCCCACTGGTGCGCGCCTTCCTCAGCCGCTCCGAGGGACTCCACGACCGAGCGGGTCCGCTCCCGGGCGGCGTCCTCGCGTTCCACCGTCGTGCAGGACCCGGCGGGCTGGTCGGGAGCGAGGGAACACCACCGGTACGGGTCGCGCACGATCATCGAGGGAACCCAGGCGAGGTCGCTGACGCTCCAAGCCCCGGCGTCGTCCTGGGCGAACTGTGCGCGCACCGTCAGTCCTTCATTGTTCACGTCGTAGGTCGGAGACAACTCGGTGACGCCGTTGCCCAGGCCGTAGACGATCCAGGTGTCCGCGTACTTCTCGATGGGCAGCACCGAGTGGGTGTGGTGCCCGTAGATGAAGTCGACGGCGCCGCTGTCCGCCAGCGCATGCGCCGCCTGCACCTGCTGCTCGTTGGGGACCGACGCGTACTCGTCCCCGGCATGGAGGGCAGCAAGGACGACGTCGGCCCCCTGGGCGCGTGCCGCCTCGGCCTTCGCGATCATCGTCGGGATGTCGAGCATGTCCACGCGCCAGGGCTGATCGGGCACCAGCCCGTTGAGCCCGTAGGTCGCCTCGATCACCGCAACCCGGGCAGCCGGCGTCGGGAGGATCATCAGGCGCTGGGCGTCAGCTTCGGTCGCATAGGAGCCCGTGTGGTCGAGCCCCGCGGCATCCAGGGTGTCCAGCGTGCGGAGCAGCCCTTCGGTCCCGGCATCGATGGTGTGGTTGCTGGCCGTCGTACAGGCCTGATACCCCACTTCCTTCGCCGCGGTCACTATCTGGGGAGGCACATTGAACTGGGGGTAGCCGCTGAAGGGCCCGTCCGGGGTGGCGACCGGTGTTTCGAGGTGGCAGAGCGCCAGGTCGCTGTTCTCGAGGTAGGGACGCTGGGCGGCGAGGAGCGGTTCGAAGTCCAGCGGGCCCTTCCCGGTGGCAGCGGCATCGGCGGCAGCCTGCTCCCAAAGCTGCGGATGCACGAGCAGGTCACCGCTGACGGTGACGCTGAAACACCTGTCGGTGACGCACTCCGGCCCCTTGCCCGGCGTCGATTCGGGTTGCGGATCCGTGGAAGGGACCGGGGTCGGAGGGGCCGCCGCCGCAACGCTCGGCACCGTGGTCGGATCCGGAGTGTCCTCCGCCGGGTCACTTGAGCAGCCGGCGCCGAGAAGAGTGACAGCTATTCCAAGAGACGCCATTCGCGCGAAGATTCTGGCCATGCCATATAGTCCCAGAGCCCGTGGGTCTCCGCCAATCCGGCGGACCGGGAACTAGAGTGGAAGGGTGCCCAAGGAAACCTTCAGCTTCAAGGCGATTGCTGTTGGCGCCTACGGCCCCTCACTTCTGTATGGGGTGGCGACGGGCGCGATCCTTCCGGTCATCGCGCTCACTGCCCGGGATCTTGGTGCTGACCTTGCCACCGCGGCCCTCATCATCACGCTGACCGGCATCGGATCGCTGGTCACCAATGTGCCCGCGACCCTGGTTGCTACGCGTTTCGGTGATCGGAAGTCCCTGATCGGGGCGGCACTATGGGGCGCTGCCGCCATGTTCCTTGCCCTTCTCGCGCCCAATCTCGCGGTTTTCGGAGCGGCGATCTTCATGGTCGGCATGTCCGATGCGGTGTTCGGGTTGGCACGCCAGAACTACCTGACGGAGGCAGTGCCGATCCTCTTCCGGGCACGAGCCCTTTCGACGCTGGGCGGGATGACGCGCATCGGCGTCTTCATGGGTCCGTTCGCCGCCGCGCTGGCCATGAGTGTCCTGGGGCTCGACGGTGCTTACTGGGTGGGTGGTGTTGCTGCGATCGGCGCCGCCATCCTCAGTCTTGCCGTCCCGGTGCCTGAAGCTTCACAACGCAGAGCTTCCCGTGGTTCAGCGCTGGCCGCCGGGACTGATTCCTTGCCCTCGGCGCCCACCGTGCGCTCGACGCTCCGCAGCCACTCGCGGATCTTCCTGACCGTCGGCATCGGGGTCCTGCTCATCGCCGCGGTCCGTGCGACCCGGCAGGCGGTCCTGCCCCTGTGGGCGCAGAGCATCGGGCTCGACGCCGCTACCACCGCGCTGATCTACGGCCTCTCAGGGGCGATCGACATGCTCGTCTTCTATCCTGCCGGGAGGGTCATGGACCTGAAGGGCCGCCGCTGGGTTGCTGTGCCCTGCCTGTTGATCATGGGCACGGCGCTTACGGTGCTGCCGTTCACTTCTTCGGTCACCGGGCTGCTGCTGGCCGCCCTCCTGATCGGATTCGGGAACGGAATAGGCTCAGGAATCGTCATGACCCTCGGCGCGGACTTCTCACCTTCGCCGGGCAGGCCTCAATTCCTCGGGGTCTGGCGCCTGCTGAGTGACATCGGCACCATGTCCGGGCCGGGTCTGCTCGCCGTCATGACCGCCGCGGTGTCGCTGTCCGTGGGTATCTGGGCCACGGCGTTCCTGGGTTTCCTCGGTGCGTTCGTCCTGTGGTTCTGGATTCCGAGGGCGGCTCCGCCTGCGGCCGAGCCCAGCCGGGTCCAATGAGTCCGACGGCGGACCTCAGCTGCGGAACCGCCGCGCGAGCGTCCTGACCGCAACGACGGCGACACCGCCCACGGCCACCCATGGCCCGGCGACGATGAGCGGGCCGAGCCAGGCATGGTTGACGTCCGCCCAGCGTTTCCCCAGACGGGAGGCGATGCCGTGCCTGCGTCCCTCGGAGAGCACGCCCGTCTGGGTGATCGGGTTGTCCGGGCGCAGCGATGCGAAGGACTTTGCATGAGCGCCCCAGGCGTCCACCCGGTCGGCGAAAATGAGGATGAGCCAGTGGGCTGCGCGCCCCTCGCCGTAACGGTAGGCATAGCGCCGGATGGCGCCGGAGACTCCGTGCAGCGGTGCGCTCGTGCCGAAGACCGGGGTCAATTGTCCGTGCTCGATGGACCGCTCCCGGCCCTCCCCGTTCTGCTGCTCCTCGGTATAATCCCAGTGCGCCCCGGTCCCGGCGGGGTCGAACACCTCCTTCGGGTAGGACGGTCGGTCCTTCGGGTCGAGGTCCGCCCCCCATCCGGGGATCCGGGCGCGAAGAGCTTCGGGCGTCGGGATGTCCCTGGGCTTGTTCGCGACGTAGGGCGTTGACGGCATGGTGGTCTCCTAACTCGGGTTCGCGATGACAAGCGTCTTGATGCAGTTATCGAGCGGAACATGTGGTAACCCTCGGCGATGTCCTCGAGAGGTATCCGGTGGGTGACGATGTCGTTGGGCTTCAGGTAACCGTTCCGGATGTGGTCGAACAGGCGCGGCCACTGCCGCTTCACCGGCGTCTGGTTCATCCGCAGGGTCAGTCCCTTGTTGAGCGCGTCACCGAACTTCACGGCGCTGAAGATGGGTCCGTAGGCCCCGACGACGGACACTGTACCGCCCTTGCGCACCGAGTCGATGGCCCAGTTGAGTGCGATGGGGGAGCCGCCCTGCAGCTTGAGCTTGGTACCGGTTACCTGCTGGAGGAAGTTTCCGTCCGCCTCTCCTCCCACGGCGTCGATGACGACGTCCGCACCCAGGAAATCCGTGGTCTTCTTCATCTCGACGATGATGTCGTCGTGCTCCGCGAAGTTGAAGGTTTCCGCATGGGCGAACGTGCGGACCTTTTCGAGCCGGTATTCCAGATGGTCGATGACGAGAACGCGCCCGGCCCCCATGAGCCATGCCGACTTCGCGGCGTAGAGCCCGACGGGGCCGGCGCCGAACACCACCACGGTGTCACCTTCGACGATGCCGCCGAGCCGAGCACCGAAGTAGCCGGTGGCCAGGGCATCCGTGAGGAGCACCGCGTCCTCGTCATCCATCCAGTCGGGGATGACCGTCGGCCCCACGTCGGCGAAGGGCACACGCACGAACTCCGCCTGCCCGCCGTCGTACCCGCCGCACGTGTGCGAGTAGCCGTAGATGCCACCCACCGCCGTCGCATTCGCATTCACGTTGTGGCAGTTCGAGTACAGGCCACGGGCGCAGAAATAGCACGATCCGCAGTAGACGTTGAAGGGCACCATGACGCGGTCGCCCCGCTTCAGGTTCTGAACGGAGGATCCCACCTCCTCGACGACGCCGATGAACTCGTGCCCGAACGTGGTGCCCACGCGCGTGTCCGGCATCAGTCCGTGGTAGAGGTGGAGGTCGGAGCCGCAGATCGCCGCAAGAGTCACCCGCACGATGGCATCGTTGGGGTGCTCGATCGGCGGGATATCCTTCTCCTCGACCCGGATCTTGTAGGGTCCGCGGTACACCATCGCTCGCACGTCAGCCTCCTCGACCGACTTCAACCGACGAAATACAGAATTGGAACAACTCTCACACCGCGTCGGAAAGGGGGTCAAGGTCTTTCTGCGTGAAGCCGGGCCTGGACTCCGAACAACCAGCCGGCGGCAGCAGAAAGGGTGAAGCCCACCCCGACGATCAGGGAAAGTCCGGACCAGAAGAACAGGGGTATCCTCGCGCTTCCGGGATCAGGGGCCGGGCCGATCGCCTGCACGTAGGCGTAGAGCGCGGCGGCCAGTGCAACCCCGGCGAGTCCGGCGACCCAGCACAGGATCAGCCACCAGCGCGAGGACGCCCAGGAAGCGCCGTAGCCGGACCAGCCGTTCCAGGAATCACCGGTCCGCAGGATGAGCAGGCCCCCAGGAGGGTCCAGATGCCCACCACGAGGAGTGCGGCGACGACGTCTGCGGGACGGTGCCACAGGTTGATGAACGTCGCGGCTCCCGCCACCACGGAGCAGGCACCGCCGGCCACGGCCGCCAGCGGCCTCCAGCGGGGCGACGCCACCAGGAAAACGGCTGCCGCGGCCGAAGCGGCGAGGGTCGTATGCCCTGATGGTAATGAATTGAAGTCGAGGGTCGGCACCCCCCGGTCGGGGCGGTCGAACACGAGGTTCTTCAGGATCTGGGTGGTGAGGTTCGCACCCGCGATCGAGCCGAGGGCTATCGCCGAAGCCATCCACCGGCGCCGGACGAGGGTGACGAAGGCAATGGTGGCGGCTGCGATCACCAGGGAAAGCAGGGGCAGGTGGTCCAGGAACTGGAGGACCGGCAGCTTGGAGTCCGGCGCAGCAACGCCGGCTTCGGCCCAGGCGGATTCGTCGGCGAACTGCCCAGACGTGGTTCGGACGAACGCCCAATAGGTCCACCCGAGTGCCACCGAGCAGGCGAGCGCGGCCAGCACGAACAGCAGCGGAGTGCGCGCCGCGCGGGTTCGCCGGGGGGTCCGGCGCTTCTCGGACTGCATCTTCATCCCGTCAACTGTTCCACAGAAGACTGGGAGGAACCGGCCGACTGGCCGCTGCGCCGAACCGGCTCCCGTAGCCTGAGCGGGTGACTACACCTGGGCTGCCCACAGATCCGTCCGCCGCGGATCTCCTGCCTCCCGTGGCTGAACTGCTTTCCACGGCGCGCGTGGTGGCCATTCCGATGCGCGTGAAGTTCCGTGGATTGATGGTCCGGGAAGCGCTGCTGTTCGAGGGGCCCAGCGGCTGGGGGGAGTTCGGGCCGTTTCCCGAATACGACGACGCCGAGGCCTCGAGCTGGCTGCGCTCCGGTGTCGAAGCGGCGTGGCGGGGGTTTCCGAAGCCGGTGCGTCGACGCATTCCCGTCAACGCAACGGTCCCGGCGCTGCCCGCATCCCGGGTCGAGGCGATCCTGGCACGCTTCGGGGCAGTCGGTGCAGTGAAGGTGAAGGTGGCCGAGCGCGGCCAGACCCTCGCGGACGACGTCGCCCGCGTTGCCGAGGTGCGCCGGCTGCTTCCGAACGCAGCACTGCGGGTGGATGCGAATGGCGGCTGGAGCGAGGAGGAGGCGGTGACCGCGCTGACCGCGCTTGCGCAGTTCACCCTGGAGTACGCCGAGCAGCCGGTTCCGACCATTGCAGGCCTCCGCAGTGTGCGCAACGAACTGCGGCGAAGGCAACTCCCGGTACTGATCGCCGCGGACGAAAGCGTCCGGCGTGAGCAGGACCCCCTGCGGGTCGCGAGAGAGGACGCCGCCGACCTGCTGGTCATCAAGGCAGCACCCCTCGGCGGAGTCCGGCGCGCGGTGGAGATCGTGGCGTTGGCCGGGCTGCCCGTCGTCGTCAGTTCAGCCCTTGATACGTCGGTGGGCATCCGGGCAGGCATCGCGCTCGCGGCGGCCTTGCCGGAGCTGCCGTACGCCTGCGGGCTGGCGACGGTGTCGCTCATGGACGGTGATGTCACGGAGCGCCCGATGGTGCCCGAGGACGGCGTACTCGCCGTGCGGCCCGTCGAGGTCTCGGGCGAACTCCTCGGGAGGTACGCAGCACCTGCGGAGCGCCGCCGGTGGTGGCTGGAGCGGCTCGAACGGGTGCACGGGGTGATGGCGACCTGACGAAGGAAACGGTGGTGCCGGCCGTCAGGCGGTGTCCGGTACTCAGTAGGTGAGGCTGAAGACCCAGGCTGCGAGGACGAAGACCACCAGGACCTGTTTCTCGCCCGCGCTCATCGAACCGAGTTTCTTGTAGTCGCTGCGGATCAGTTGCCGTCCACCGGGGACCTCGTCCATCTCCGGTTTGTGGATGACGCTGGTGAGCAGGAACCAGGCGATCGCCATGAAGACGACGGACATGGGCCCACCCACGAGCATCCACTGGCCGTACCCGACAGTGATGTCGTGGTTCTCGGCGAGGTAGCCCACCATGAGTGCGTTGGGTGGCGTGCCGATGATGGTGCCGAGGGATCCGATGGACGCCGCATAGGCGATGCTGAAGTTCTTCGGCGGCCTGGTTCCGTCGCCGCATTCGCGTAGGGCGGGACGACGTCGTCGATCGGTGCCACGTCGAACGCGGGGGACAGCACCAGCGGCAGGAGCGCGGTGACGGCCAGTGGCACGGCTTCGGTCATCCACCACACGGCCATCAGCGAGGCGATCGCCGCCGTCATCCGCGCCGGTTGCACAAGATCCGCCGGCAGGACGAAGTGCACGAGGATGGCCAGCAGGACGCCGGCAGCAAGTCCGATGCGCTTGCGCTTGATCACCCGCGGTTCCTCCGCCTGGGCGCGCATCCCCGGCGCAATCGAATGGTCGGTCCCAGTTGACGACGTTGTCATGGTGGACTCCTTGTCTCGGGCGGGAAAGCTGTTTCTGGTGCACCTGAGCGTGTGAGGTTCGGGGGCCGGAGACGAGGGTGGGAACTATCCCCGCTCATGCCCTTCGACGGCCTGCGCGGAACGATCATCGAAGCCGCTCCTGACCAGTCGCCGGAGTCCACCTTTGGGAGGTACCCGAACGGGTTCGGGCCAGCGGGGCTGCAGGTTGTCGCCAAGCGTCACACCCCGGATCTTCCGGTAGGCAAGGGGCACGATCCAGTCGTTGACCCAGCGTCGCTGCGAGCGCTCCCACTGCAGCAAGGTTCGGGACCGGAGCGGTTCCCGATCCAGCAGGTTCATGGAGTGTCGAACACCGAGAACGTCAAGGACCCGGGACGCGAGGTACTTATGGCCCGCCTTCGACATGTGGAGCCGGTCCGGCGCCCACATTCGCGGGTCCCGGTACGCCTCGAAGCTCCAGTAATCAACCAGGACGGCGTCGTACTCCCGGGAGATGCTGCGCACGCCGTCGTTGTACAGGTGGTTCCGGCGCCTGAACAACCGCAGCGCCGGGGTGACGTCGACGTCGTAGCCGGTAAAGAGCAGCAGTGTGGCACCCGTCGTGGACAGGGTTGCCACGAGCTCCTCATACTGCCGGAGCAGTTGCGCGACGTTCGTTCCCGCATCGAGGATGTCGTTCCCCCCGGCGTAGAGGGTGATCAACGTGGGCTGCATGGCCAAGGCCGGCTCGAGTTGTGCAGCGGCGATCTGTCGCAGGCGTTGGCTGCGGATCGCCAGGTTCGCGTATTCCCAGCCGGGCTGGTCCTTGGCCAGCTTTTCCGCGACGCGGTCTGCCCAGCCGCGCACGCCGTTCGGCAGGTGCTTGTTCGGATCCCCTACGCCTTCGGTGAAGGAATCTCCGAGCGCCAGGTACCGCCCGGGGGAGGGAATCATGTCCAATCCGCTGGTCCTGATCGTCCGGGGATCACACCGCGGCGCCGGCGGGGGTGGATGCTGCCGCGGACCTGCCGTCGGCTGTTCGACCGATTCCCCTGTAGTCCCACCCCGCGGACCGCCAGGCGTCGGGGGGAAGGGCATTCCGTCCGTCCAGGATGGCCTTCCGTGTTACCAGGGCTGCGGCGTCCACCGGGCTGATCGCACGGTACTCCGGCCATTCGGTCAGCAGCAGCGTGAGCTCAGCGCCCCGCATCGCCCGGTTCGTGTCGGCATGGAAGCTCAGCTGCGGGTAGTTCAGCCATGCGGTCCGGACGGCCCGCGGGTCGGTGATGGTCACCTCCGCACCCGATGCTGCCAGCCGGAGGGCAATATCGATCGACGGGGAATCGCGGACGTCGTCGGTGTGGGGCTTGAACGCCGCGCCCAGGACGGTGATGCGGCGGCCGCTCAGGTCCCCTCCGCACATGTCCAGTGCCATAGCGTGGATGCGTTGCCGCGCCTCGGTGTTCATGTCATCCACGAGCCCCAGCAGCTTTCCCAGGGACAGCGCCTCGGCGTCCTGTGCCTGCGCACGAAGCGAACGGAGGTCCTTGGGGAGGCAGCCGCCGCCGAACCCGGCTCCCGCGTTCAGGTAGTTCCCGCCGATGCGTGGATCGAGGCCGAGCACCTGGGTCAGTGACAGGACGTCGGCACCCACTCCGTCGCAGAGTTCCGCGATGCCGTTCATATAGGAAAGCTTCAGGGCCAGGAAAGCATTCGCCGCTGATTTGGCAAGCTCCGCCGTCGCGAAACCGGTCACCAGCCGGGGAATCCCCTCCTGGAGGAGTGGTGCGTAGACCTCGTCCAGAATCGCGGTCACCCTCCGTCCTGCTTCGCCCTCAGTGACGCCATACACCAGCCTGTCCGGTTGAAGCGAGTCACCGATGGCGGTGCCCTGGCGGAGGAACTCCGGGTTCCATGCAAGCTGGGCTCCGGTGCCGGCCAGCAGCCGGGTGAGCGTCGCGCTCGTTCCCGCCGGGACGGTCGATTTACCGACGACGACGGAGCCCTCGCGGAGGTGCCGGGTCAGGGCATCAACAGCGGAGAAGACATGGGTCATGTCTGAGTGGTTGGTCGTCTTCTGCTGCGGCGTCCCGACGCAGAGGAAGTGGACATCGCATTCGGCCACGTCGGCGAAGGCGGAGGTGAATCGAAGGGTGCCGGCCCGCCGTCCGGCGGCAAGGAGCCGCTCGAGGCCCGGTTCGAAGAACGGCACCTCACCGTGGGAAAGCTGGTTGACTTTTTCCACGTCCGTGTCCAGGGCGGTGACGACATGGCCGAGTGAGGACAGCGCAGCCGCGTGCACAGTCCCGAGATAACCGCAGCCGATCACAGATACTTTCATGGGTTCCTCCGGGTCACAGGCTAAGCAGGGCATGTTCGGAAATGGTTTCGTCGTAGTGCTGGAGAAGCAGTTCGCAGAGAACAGGCCAGGTCCGTCCCTGCACACGGGCGAAGGCCGCTTCGGAGAACGCAGAGCGCTTCGCGTCATCGCCGATGAGGTCGACCACGCGGCTGCGGAGCTGTGCAAGGTTCCCGGGATCGTAGAGCCAGCCGGTCCTCGATGGATCCACCAGGTCGAGCGGGCCACCCCGTCCGGTCGCCACGACCGGGACCCCCGACGCCATGGCCTCCTGGATGGTCTGCCCGAATGTCTCGAGCTCCCCGGGGTGGACGAACAGGTCCAGGCTGGCCACCGCGGTGGCCAGCTCCTCGCCGCCGAGGAAGCCGGTGAAATGGGCTCCGGGGAGGGCGGACTCGAGGGCGGGGCGGAGCGGACCGTCGCCGATGATCACCAGCCGGGCGTTCGCTATGTCGGCAAGGACCCGAAGATCCTCGACCTGTTTCTCGGCAGCGAGCCTGCCCACGTACCCGATCAATTTTCCGCCGGCTGGTGCTACGCCTGCCCGGAAGGAGCTACTCCGTCTGCGGGGATGAAACCGTGCTGTGTCGACTCCCCGCCGCCAGAGGTGGACGCCGGGAACACCGTGCGCCTGCAGTTGCCGCACCGCCGAGGTCGAGGGCGCCAGGGTCCGGGCCGCACTGCAGTGGATGTTCCGCACCCGCTGCCAGGCCCAGTTCTCGAGGAGGGGCACCCCGTACCGCGCTGCGTACCCGGGAATGTCTGTCTGGTACACCGCCACCACCGGAATCCCCAGGGTTGCGGCTGCCCGCATTGCACGCCATCCCAGCTCGAAGGGGGAAGCCAGATGGATGATGTCCGGCACGAAGTCCGCGAGGATCTTCCGAACCCTGCTGACTCCACCCACGGCCACACGCACGCTGCTGTAACCGGCCAGGGGAACCGACGTCAGCCGCACAACACGGATGTTGTCCTCCAACCCGGACTCATCGGGGGAAGTGCTGGACGGAGCGATCACCAGCACTTCATCCCCGCGTTCAGCGAAGTGTTCAAGCATCTTCCGGATTGAATGGGTGACTCCATTCACGGTGGGCAGAAAAGTCTCGGCGACGATTGCGATCCTCACGGAACCACCGTTCCACCCGCTGTTGATCATCCGGCGGCAAGCAGGTATCGGCGGCCCGACGAATCGGTGAACAGGAAACGCCGGGTACACTTCCTGTCGCCTGATCTTTTTGGGGAGCGTCTGCCCGCCGACCGCACACAGTCCGAGCAGACATCCATTCAAGCGACCGGAAGCCGACCATGACCGATGTCCGACACCCCTTCCAAGCCCAGCCGTACCGCAGCCGCCGCAGTACCTCCCTCGCCATCGGCGTGACTGCGCTCCTGGCCAGCGCGGTGCTCACAGGATGCACCCCCGAGGGCGAAGTGATCGACGCCGACTACGCCCAGGTCTGCCAGGACCGCACCACCCAGGAGCGGGTCGAGGACAGCAAGTGCAGCGAGGAGGGCCGGTCCTCCGGCTCCTTCGGCTGGTACTTCTTCGCCATGGGTGCGCTCAACTCGGGCCAGACGAGGTCGATCCCGGCCGTCGGGTTCAGGCTCACCAACGGCGTGACCTCCATCCCGGCGGGCGCCTCCGCCAGAAGCGGCGTGGCAGCGCAGGGATCCCCGTCGGTCAGCCGCAACGGCTTCGGCAGCAGCGTGAAGTCCGGCGGGGGCGTCGGAAGCTGATGAAGCGTATCGAATCGACCCCGCGCCCGGACTGGAAGGAGAAAATCGCCAGCCAGGGGCTCGTCTTCTCGACGACGGTGATGCCCGACGGCTCCGAGATCGACTACTGGAACGAGAGCGCCTACTACCAGTTCGATCCCAGCGAAGTCGAAATGCTCGAGAACGTCACCGAAGAGCTGCACGGCATGAGCCTCGAAGCCGCCCGCTATCTTGCCACCGGAGCCATGGGTAACATCGGCATCAGCCCCGGGGCCCTGAAGCTTGCGGCCGGATCCCTCGCCCGCAGCGAACCGGGCATCTACGGGCGCTTCGACTTCGCCTATGACGGGGTGAACCCACCGAAGATGCTCGAATACAACGCCGACACCCCTACCGGCCTGATCGAGGCGTCCATCGCGCAGTGGTACTGGCTGCAGGACGTCAGGCCCCGGAACGACCAGTGGAACGGCATCCACGAAGCCCTCGTGAAGGCCTGGGCAAAGCAGCGCAAAGGACTCGAAGGAGCGCGACTGCACGTCGCCCACACCGAGGTCGAAGAATCAGGCGAAGACTGGATGACCGCGGCCTACATGCTCGACGTCGCGAACCAGGCCGGTTGGGAGACGGTCGGCATGAACATCAGCGACATCGGCTGGAACTCCCTGACGAAGCGCTTCGTCGACCTGGACGAGAACGTGATCAGCACCATCTTCAAGCTGTATCCGTGGGAGCTCATGATGAAGGAGGAGTTCGGCCGGAACATCCTCGACTGGCCGGTGATGACCCGCTGGGTCGAACCTGCCTGGAAGATGTTCCTCTCCAACAAGGCGCTGCTGGCCGCACTCTGGCACCTCTACCCGGGGCATCCGAATCTGCTGCCGTCCTTCCTGGATTCTCCGAACGGGATGACGGAATGGGTTGCCAAGCCGTTGCATGGGCGCGAAGGAGATAACATCCGGATCCACGCCGAGGGCATCGACATCGAGCAGCCCGGGAACTATGGATCCGAAGGCTGGTGCTATCAGGCCTGGAGCCCACTGCCGAACTTCGGTGGCAACCACCCCGTCCTGGGAGCATGGGTCGTCGACGGTGAATCCGTCGGCGTCGGCATCCGCGAGTCCGACGGCTACGTCACCGACTACTACTGCCGCTTCGTCCCCAACATCATCGACGCACCTGCGCCGGATCTGAGCAGGAAATGAGCGTCGACGGAACACCCGCCTCCACCGTGCGGGGCAAAGGACTGTCCGCTGACGACCTCGGGCTTGCCGGGAGCGTCTCCGTCGGTCTGTCCTCCACGGCGCCGGTGTACTCCCTGGCCGCCACCCTGGGATTCATCATCCTCGCTGTCGGTGTGCAGGCGCCGGCCGCCTTGATCGTCGCCTTCTTCCCGATCCTTTTGATCGCCTACGCCTATCGGGAGCTCAACAACGAGACCCCTGACTGCGGGACGACCTTCACATGGGCCTCGAGGGCCTTCGGGAAGTTCACAGGCTGGATGGGCGGCTGGGCATTGGCCCTGTCCGGCATCGTCGTCCTCGCCAACCTCGCCCAGGTCGCCGGGCAGTACCTGTGGCGCCTGGTCGATGCCGAACTCGGGAACAACGTGCCCCTGGTGACGGCAACCGGAGTAGCCTTCATCGTCGCCATGACCTGGACCAATTACCGCGGCGTGGACCTTTCCGAGAAGATGCAGCGGACACTGATCATCCTCCAGTATGCTGCGCTGGCCCTGTTCAGCGGCTTCGCCGGATACCGCATCGCCTCCGGGCAGGCCTTCGACCCGACGCAGGTCTCCCTCGAATGGTTCAACCCCTTCGCCGTGGACGACCTGCAGTCGTTCACCTACGCGGTGCTGCTGTCCCTGTTCATCTACTGGGGCTGGGATACCTGTCTGGCGCTCAACGAGGAGACCCGCAATCCGCGGAGGACCCCCGGCCGGGCCGCACTGATCTCCTCGGTCATCCTGCTGGTCACCTACGTCGGGGTGAGTGTTGTCGTCATCGCCTTTGCCGGCACCGGAACCGAAGGGCTCGGCCTCGGCAACGAGGAGAATGTCGGGGACGTCTTCTATTCGATGAGTGAGGCCGTTCTGGGCGACTGGGCCTGGATCGCGATCGTTGCAGTGCTGATCTCCGCGGCATCCGCCACCCAGACCACTATCCTGCCGACCGCGCGCGGCACCCTCTCCATGGCCGCCCACCGGGCCCTGCCGGAACGGTTCGCGCGCGTCCACGCCAGGTACCTGACGCCCACCTTCTCGACCGTGCTGATGGGGGTCACGGCCTCGGTCTACTACGTGGTGCTGACCCTGGTCAGCGAGAACTTCCTGGCGGACTCCATCGCCTCGCTCGGCCTGTTCATCGCCTTCTACTACGGCCTGACCGGGTTCGCTTCCGCCTGGTTCTTCCGGAGGACCCTGCGTTCGAGCAGACGGAATCTCGTGTTCCGGGGCATCCTTCCGCTGCTGGGTGCCGTGATGATGTCGCTGGCTTTTCTCCTTTCCGCCGCCGACATGCTCGACCCGGCCTACGGAAGCACCGCCTTCCTCGGCATCGGAGGAACGTTCCTGATCGGTGTCGGCGCTCTTCTCCTGGGTGTCGGACTGATGGCCCTGTGGTACGCCTCGGCCCGACGCCGGCAAGCAGCCGATGCGGCCATCGCCGCGTACGGCGCATCCGGGTAAGGTCCCCCGCCCCGCGTGTTGGGCCCGCGTTCACCGTGCGTTCAGCAACCGGTACAGCGATTGTTCAATTCCCTTGCCAGTCTTCTGTCGAACGCCCGTTCGTTACCTGGAAGGCACCCCATGAGTGAAACCAAGCGCCGCCTGTTGCCCATGCTCGGCCACACCAAAGGAAAGCGCAGCGCGGTAACCTGCGCCCTGAAGTGCGACAACGCCTGCTCGGCCGCGGTCTGCAACAGCACCGACAACGGCTACTTCCGGGACATCGTTTCGCGTGAGTTCTCGCGCCGCAACATGCTCGGAGTGGGAGCAGCCGGCGCACTCACGCTGCTCGTCGGCACGAACGCCGGCACCGGGGTTGCCCAGGCAGTGTCGAACCAGGGCGGCAGGGCAGCCAAGGGCAGGCTTTCCTTCACCCCTATCGCTCCGGTGGACGCGATGGTGGACAACATGACCGTCCCTGAAGGTTTCGGCTGGAAGCCGGTCATCCGCTGGGGTGATCCCCTCTTCCGGAACTCGCCGGTATTCGATGCCGATGCGCAGACCGCCGCGGCCCAGGCCCTCCAGTTCGGCTACAACTGCGACTACACCGACATTCTCGAGCTCCCCGGCACCAAGGGCCGGCGTGCGGTGCTTTTCGCCAACCACGAGTACACCAACGAGAACATCATGGTGCCTCCCACCACGCCTGCACCGGAGGTGCGGGGCATCGGGAAAGCGGCGCACGGCCTGTCCGTCGTCGAACTGGAGCGCAAGAACACCAGCAAGCCGTGGAGCTACATCCAGGGCGCGCCGCTGAACCGCAGGTACCTCACCACCACACCGTACGAACTGACGGGACCGGCAGCCGGGTCCGAACTCGTGAAGACGATCGGCGATCCATCGGGACGCACCATCCTCGGCACGCTCGGCAACTGTGCCGGCGGGACCACGCCCTGGGGGACCATTCTGTCGGGTGAGGAGAACTTCAACGGCTACTTCGTCAGCGCGGGAACCAGCGACGGCGACCGGCGCTACGGCCTGACCAGCCAGCCGACCGCGCGCAACTGGGAAGCAGACGAAGCCCGCTTCGACACCCGCACCCCCGGCCACGAGAACGAGAAGCACCGCTTCGGCTACATCGTCGAAGTGGACCCCTTCGACCCCACGAGCACGCCCCGCAAGCACTCGGCGCTCGGCCGTTTCAAGCACGAGGGCGCCAACATCTCGGTGGCCCCCGACGGCCGGGTGGTGGCCTACTCCGGCGACGACGAGCGCTTCGACTACCTGTACAAGTTCGTGTCGAAGAACGTGATGCAGCCCGGGACCACGCCCGAGGCCCGCCGTGCCAACATGACGCTGCTCTCCGAGGGCTCGCTGTACGTGGCGCGGTTCCAGGGAAACTCCACTGCTGAAATCGATGGCTCCGGAGCGGTCCCCTCGGACGGGGCGTTCGACGGCGTCGGCGAGTGGCTGCCGCTGCTCATCGACAACGAATCGGCAGTGGAGGGCATGAGCGCCGCCGAGGTCGCCGTTTTCACGCGGCTGGCGGCGGACAAGATGGGTCCCACCAAGATGGACCGGTGCGAGGACGTCGAGCCGAACCCCGCCACGGGCAGGGTCTACGTCGCCTGCACCAACAACACCAACCGGGGTACCGGAACCAACGCGGCAGCCGACGAGGCAAATCCCCGCACGGTCAACCGCGACGGACACATCGTCGAGATGGTGGAGAACGGCGGGGATGCAACTGCCCTGCGCTTCACCTGGAACCTGCTGATGGTGTGCGGTGATCCTGCCAGGAATTCCAGCACCTATTTCAGCGGCTACCCCGTCGAGTTGGTTTCGCCGATCTCCTGCCCTGACAATTTGGCCTTCGATTCGGCGGGCAACCTGTGGATCTCCACGGACGGGCAACCGGGCACCATCGGCTACTGTGACGGCCTGTTCAAGGTGGGACTCGAAGGCGCTGACCGCGGAAGGGTGGAGCAGTTCCTCGCCGTTCCCCGTGACGGCGAGACCTGCGGGCCGATCATCCATGACGCCGACGGCAGCGTCTTCGTTGCCGTCCAGCACCCGGGCGAAGACGGCGACTGGGAGAACCAGGTGTCCCTCTTCCCCGACTACGTCCCGGTGGGCCAGTTCCCCCGCAAGGGTGAAGGCGCCCTCCCCAGGCCTTCGGTGGTCCAGGTGTACCGCGGCTCCGAGGGACGCAGCGAGGACCACTCGGGCCGAGGCCGCGGGCGCGTTTCCGGGAGGCCACGCAACGACGACGACCGCGGCGGGCGGGACGGCAGATAACTGACCCGCAGGGCATTGCAGGGCGCACCACCGGGACTCACCGGTGGTGCGTTTTGCGTTCGGTGGCCATGATCGGTGTGAGGATGGAGGAGTGAGCAATTCCCCCAGCAGCAGCGGATCCCTCAGTGCCATCGAAGCGGCACGACGCGTCGTCTCGGCATTGATCTCCGGCGGCGTGCGCGACGTCGTCGTCGCCCCTGGTTCACGGAGCGCTCCGCTCGCCTACGCGCTCGCGGAAGCGGGCAACGCACTCCGGCTGCACGTGCGTATCGACGAGCGTGTCGCGGGATTCACGGCACTCGGTCTTGCACTGGGGGCGCAGCGTCCGGTGGCAGTGGTGACGACGTCGGGCACGGCAGTGGGGGAACTCCTGCCCGCCGTCATGGAGGCGAACCACGCGGCGGTTCCGCTCCTGGTGCTGTCCGCCGACCGGCCGGAGGAGCTGCGGGGAACCGGGGCCAACCAGACGACGGTGCAGCCTGGCTTGTTCGGAATCCACGTCCGGTTCTCGGCCGATATACCCGCGGGAACAGACCCTGTGCCCTCCGTGGTCCAGGCGCTGGCGGAGGCCGGCGGCAGCGGAGGGCCGGCAGGTCCCGTGCACCTCAACCTTGCCTTCCGCGATCCGCTGGTGCCGGGACGGGCCGATGCGCTGCCCTCGGCTGGTTCGCCGGAGCCGGTCGCAGGGCTTGCGACAGGACGCGGGCCGGAATCAGTCGGTGTTGAAGCGACTGCTGGCGCGACCGCTGGCGCGCGTGCACCGGCCGACACCCTCGAACCAACCGCGATTGCCGCCGTCGGAACGCCCGGGGGTAGGGCCGGAACTTTCGCCCCTGCCTTGATTCCTCGGAAGCTACCGGAGGGCGCAACCACAGTGGTGGTCGCCGGGCACGGCGCCGGTGAGCTTGCCGCGGTCTTCGCCGCCCACCTGCGGCTCCCGCTGTTCGCCGAGCCGTCGTCCAACGCGCGTTTCGGCAGCAGCGCCATCGCGCCCTACCGGCTGCTGCTCGAGCATGCCGGCGGCTCCATCACGAAGGTGGTGGTCTTCGGCCGTCCCACCCTGTCGCGTCCGGTGGCAGCCCTGCTGGCCCGGGACGACGTCGAGCAGGCACTGTACGTTCCCTCGCCCGTGGCCTGGTTCGAGGAGGGCAGGCGGCACGAGCGCATCATCGACAGCCTGCCGGAACTGCTTCGATTTGCAGGCCGCGGCGCCAACGGCTGGCTGGACTCCTGGCGGAAGGACGGGGCGGCAGCGGAGGCTGCAATCCAGAACCTGCTGGCGGGGGAGACGGCACTCAACGGGTTGCACGTCGCTGACGCCGTGTGGGAGAACACCGACGGCAACCTGGTGATCGGCTCCTCGAATCCCATCCGCGACCTCGACCTGGTGGCCCCGACGGACTGGCATCCGCTCGACGTTTTCGCGAACCGCGGCCTTGCCGGGATCGACGGCACAGTATCCACTGCCACGGGGGTGGCGCTGGCCCGCGGCATCCCCACCCGGTTGCTGGTGGGAGACCTGACGTTCCTCCACGATGTCGGAGGCCTGCTGATCGGGGCTGGAGAGCCACAGCCGGATCTGCAGATCGTGGTGCTCAATGACGGCGGCGGCGGCATTTTCGGCCTGCTGGAGCACGGAGCAGAGACGACGACGGCGCGGTACGGAGCCGCCGTCGAGCGTCTGTTCGGTACGCCCCAGACGGTGGACCTCGCGGCCGTCGCTGCCGCCTACGGGCTCCGTTACGAGCGCGTTCCGTCCCTTGAAGTCCTTGACGCAGCGATGGAGCGGCCCATCGAGGGCCGCTCCATCGTCGAGATCCGCTCCGGCCGCGGAAGCCTCCGGGACCTGCACGCCCGGATCCGGCAGGCTGTTGCCGGCGCAGTGGTTCCCTAGAGCACCTTCGAGAGGAAACCCTTGGTGCGTTCGTGCTGCGGGTTTCCCAGGACGTTCTCGGGCGTGCCCTGCTCCACCACCACTCCGCCGTCCATGAACACCACGCGGTCGCCCACCTCGCGGGCGAAGCCCATCTCATGGGTGACGACCATCATGGTCATACCCTCACGGGCAAGCTGCTTCATGACCTCGAGGACATCGCCCACGAGTTCGGGATCGAGCGCACTGGTCGGTTCGTCGAACAGCATCATGTCGGGATCCATCGACAACGCGCGGGCTATCGCGACGCGCTGCTGCTGACCTCCCGAGAGCTGTGCGGGGAAGGCCCCGGCCTTCTCCGCCAGGCCGACCTTGGCGAGGTTGCGCCGGGCCACCTCCTCTGCTTCCGTCCTGCCGCGGCCTTTGGCGCGGCGCTGCGCGAGGGTGAGGTTCTGCAGCACGTTGAGATGCGGGAAGAGGTTGAACTGCTGGAATACCATGCCGATCCGGGTGCGCACCTTGTCGAGGTCCGTCTCGCCGTCGGTGATGTCCACGCCCTCCACGAGGATGGTTCCCGTGGTGGGTTCCTCGAGCCGGTTCACGCAGCGCAGGAGCGTGGATTTGCCGGAGCCGGACGGGCCGATCACGCACACCACCTCGCCCTGGTCCACGTGGAAGTCGATGCCCTTGAGGACCTCGTTGGTACCGAAGCTCTTGCACAGTTGGCGTACCTCGATGGCGGGTACGCCCGCAGGGGGTGCTGCCGAGGCAGCAGCTTTTGAACCAGCCACCGCTATCACCGGCCTCTCTTGTTGTGTCGTTCGAGCTTGGCCACGAGCTGCGTGAGCGGCAGCGTGATCACGAGGTACATCAGCGCAGCGAGGACCAGCGGCGTCGCGTTCGCCTGGCTCGTCAGTGAGTCCCTGGCGAAGGTGGTCAGCTCGCGGTCCCCCAGGGCCATTCCTGCGATGAACAGGAGTGAGGTGTCCTTGATGAGGATCACGAGCTCGTTGGTCAGCGGGGGAGTGATGATCCGGAAAGCCTGGGGGAGGACCACGGAGACCATGGTCCACGCCGGATTCATGCCCAGCGATCGTGCTGCTTCGACCTGGCCCTTGGGCACTGCCTCGATGCCCGCACGGATGGTCTCCGCAATGTAGGCCGAGGACACGATGATCAGCGCAATCAGGCCGGCACCGGCACTGCCGCCGGGAGGCCGCCACTGGAACGCGATGGGTACGGCGAAGGCAAAGGCGAAGATGACCAGCAGCGCCGGGAGACCGCGGAACAGTTCGATGTACGCGGTGGCGAGCCAGCGGTAAGGGAGCACCGGGGAAAGCTTCATCAGGGCGAAGATCAGACCGAGGAGGAGCCCTCCCGCGAAGGCGATCGCCGTGTAGACGATGGTGTTCTTCGCAGCGATCGTGACGATCTCGGGGAAAGCGGCAGCGGCCACCTCGAGGTCGAAGAAATTGGTGCGGATGGCCTGCCAGTCGGCCGCGAGGATGATCGCGAGGACGAGGGCGGCGAACACCGCGTAAAGCGCGCCCTGGATGAGGCGTCTGCGTGTTGAGCGTTTCACGCTGGGGGTTTACCTTCCTTCAGGAGGTTGCAGCTCCCGCGGCTGCCGGCGCTGTGTTCTTCGCGCCGGCAGCCGCGGGGCTTGAGCTGTTGATTACTCCGTGAAGTAGGTGTCGTAGATTTCCTGGTACTTGCCGCTGTCGCGCATCGCGGTCAGCTGCTCATTGACTGCTGCAACCAGCTCTTCGCTGCCCTCCTTGGCCATGGCGAAGCCGTACTGTTCATCGGTCTCGTATTCCTCGGCGATGGTGAATGCACCGTCCTCGGTGTGCCCGAGGTTGACCGGCAGGTCCTGAAGGAGGGCATCGACGTTGCCGGCCTGGACGGCCGCGTACATCTCGGCATCACTCGGGAACGCAACCACCTCGGTGTCGGCGGGTACGTTCTCACGTGTGTAGGTTTCACCGGTGGTGCCCTGCTGGACGCCTACCGACATGCCCGCGAGGTCCTCAAGGCTTGCTACGTCGGAGCTCTCGGGAACCAGCAGTGACTGCAGCGAGTCGTAGTACGGATCCGAGAAGGCGAGGTTCGCTTCACGCTCGGGAGTGATGGTCATGGCACTCGCGCCGATGTCGCACTGTCCGGCGGCGATCGTCGCGCCACTCTGGAGGCCATCGAATCCGACATCCTGGACCGAGAGTTCGAGGTCCATGCCGGTGGCGATTTCCCTCATGAGGTCGATATCGAAGCCGGTGTACTCGCCGTTCTCCTCGAACTCGAAGGGAGGGTAGGGGATGTCGGAGCAGACGGTGAGGTTGCCCTCGGACACGAGGTTCAGCCCGCCTTCCGCGGCGGGCTCCTCGGAGCCGCCACAGGCGGTCAGTGCCAGCGTTCCGGTGGCCAGCACGGCCAGCAGTGCGTTCTTTTTCAAAATCATGGGATACCTCGATTGGACGGGAAAGCGGACGGAGAGGGGGGACTCCAAGGAGCCGGATCGATTCTACTGCGATTTGAGATGTGCATCACAGGCTACAGGCATTGCCTATTGGTAACCAACCCAGGGTGGGTCAGCTGGACAGGTCGAGGGCCTGGATCATGGGGCGGAACTTGCTCCAGGTCTCGGCCAGCTCCGCTTCGGGCTGTGATCCCTCAACGATCCCGCAGCCCGCGTACAGGCGTATTCGCGTGGGGCTTTCCACGACCGCTCCGCGCAGGGCAATGCCCCACTCGCCGTTGCCCTCGGCGTCCATCCATCCCACCGGGCCCGCATAGGGTCCGCGCTCGAGGTGCTCGAGCTCCCGGATCAGGGCGCCTGCCACCGTCGTGGGGGTGCCGCATACTGCTGCTGTCGGGTGGAGGGCCTCGACCAGCGCCAGCGACGTCGGCACCTGCCCTTCGCCGTCGACGGTCAGCTGTGCAGTCACATCCGAGGCGAGATGCCAGACATTGGGCAGCTGGAGGACGAACGGCTCGCTGTGCGAGGTCATGGAGCTGGTGAAGGGCTCGAGCTGGCGGGTGAGGGAGTCGATCGCGATCGAGTGTTCGTGCAGCTGCTTGTCGGAGCCGGCCAGAACGCGCTGCGGGTAGTCCGGGTCCCCGGCGGGCGCGTTCGCCCGGTCGAGGGTGCCGGCCAGCACACGGGCCCGGGCCGTGCTGTTCTCGACCTTGATGAGCATCTCGGGGGTGGAACCGATGAGCCCGTCCACCGAGTAGGTCCAGCAGTCCTCGTACCGCACGGCCAGCTCGCGGAGCACCTGGGCAGTGGCGATGGGAGCGCCGAGTTCGGCGACGACGTCACGGGCGAGAACCAGTTTGCTCAGTTCCTCGGCCTGGACATGCCGGACACCCTCGGCCACCGCCACCATGTACTCACCCTCACTGAGGATCCCCGGGGACAGACGGTCCCCTGGGTGGGGTGCGCGTTCGGGGGCGACGTCGTCGAGGTATGCCGCGAGCACCGCTTCCGCTGCTTCGGGTGTCACGTCCGCGCCGGCGTCGCTGGTGATGTAGGTCAGCCAGCTGGAGCCGTCGGAGCAGCCCACGACGATTTCCGGAACGATCAGCCGGGACTCGTACGCCGATGTCTTCGAGAACGCGAAGGACCCGAAGGCGATGAGCCCGGTGCCGGACTGCCGCAGTGGATTGTCGACGTCGGCGGTTGCCAGCTGACCGCGCCACCAGTCCTGTGCCTCGGCGAAACGGCCCGGTCCGGCGCCGGTGAACCGTGCGGTCTCCCCGTAGGCGACGAGGCCGCCGCCCCGCCGTATCCAGGTGTGGGCATCGTTGCGTACTACATAGTCGAGCAGCCCGGTATTCGGTTCAATGGGTCCCCTCGAAAGGGTGATGCTTCGAAGTCCGCCGATCCGCGCGCGATCGGGCGCGGGTGCTGTCAGGGACGGATTGCTCATGGTGCCTCAAGCCTACTCCGGTGCGGGAGGAGCCCGATCCGGCGTCGGTGGGCCCGGTGTGCGAGCCTTCCGCAACGGTCGGGCGGCGGGCATTTGTTTGAGACAATGGGCAGGTGAAACGTGCATCACTGGAGAAGCGGCCCAACGAAGTAGCAGCCATGTTCGACGACGTCGCACCGAAGTACGACATCGTCAACGACGTCCTGTCCGTGGGCCAGGCGCACCGTTGGCGTCGGATCGTCGTCGATGCGGTGGATGCCCGGCCGGGACAGCGCGTCCTCGATCTCGCCGCCGGCACGGGCACCTCGAGTGAACCGTATGCGGACGCGGGAATCGACGTCGTCGCGTGCGATTTCTCCCTGGGGATGCTCACCGTGGGGAAGCGTCGGCGGCCGGACATCAACTTCGTGGCCGGCGATGCGACGAACCTACCCTTCGCCGACGATTCCTTCGACGCGAGCACCATCTCCTTCGGGCTGCGCAACGTCAACGAGCCGCACAAGGCCCTCGCGGAAATGCTGCGTGTCACGAAGCCCGGGGGGACCCTGGTGATCGCCGAGTTCTCGCAACCCACTGTTGCGCTGTGGCGCACCCTGTACACCGAGTACCTGATGCGTGCCCTGCCGGCGATCGCCACGAAGGTCAGTTCCAACCCGGCGGCCTACGTCTATCTCGCCGAATCCATCCGGGCCTGGCCCAATCAGGACGAGCTCGCGACGGAAATCTCCGGAAGCGGCTGGGCCGAGGTGGCGTACCGCAACCTCAACGGCGGCATCGTGGCAGTGCACCGGGCCGTCAAGCCGGGCGCGGCACCGCGTGCCGCCAGGCCTACGGTGGCCAGCGGCTCGGCGCGGCTGCGCCGACGCAGCACACGGGCGGCAAACTGAATGTCGGTCCTCATCATCGGCGCGGGCCCTGCGGGGTCCACCGCTGCCTTCTACCTGGCCAGCGCCGGCATCGAGGTGACAGTCCTTGAGAAGACGCACTTTCCGCGCGAGAAGGTGTGTGGAGACGGACTCACCCCCCGCGCCGTCCGCGAGATCCAGCTTCTGGGGCTGCCCCACGATGAAAGCGACGGTTGGCGCCGCAACAAGGGGCTCCGCCTCAGGGCCGGCACGCGGACGGTCGAGGTGCCGTGGCCCGAGCTCAGCGACTTCCCGGACTACGGGCTCGTGCGCACCCGCCTCGGGTTCGATGAAGCCCTTGCACGTCACGCCCAGCAGGCCGGCGCGCTCATCCTCGAGGGGCATTCCGTTTCCGCTGCGGTGCGCAACGACGCCGGCCGCGTTACGGGTGTGTCGGTGAACCTGCTGGATGCCGACGGGCGGAAGACCGGTGAATCGCGCACCTTCAGCGCCGACGTCGTGCTGGCCGCCGACGGCAACTCCACCCGGACCGCGGTGAGCCTCGGGATGGCGAAGCGGGACGACCGCCCCCTCGGAGTCGCCGTGCGTACCTACTTCACCAGCCCTCGGCACGACGACGACTGGATGGAGGGCTGGCTCGAGCTCCCGGATGCCACCGGGCGTCCGCTGCCGGGCTACGGCTGGGTCTTCGGGGTGGGCGACGGCACCTCCAACGTGGGCCTCGGCATCCTGAATTCCTCCGCGAAGTTCGGCAAGCTCGACTACAAGCAGGTGCTGCGCGACTGGACCGCCGGCATGCCCGCCGACTGGGGATTCACGCCCGAGAACCAGGTGGGCGAGATCCGCGGTGCGGCGCTGCCTATGGGCTTCAACCGGACACCGCACTACAGCCCGGGGCTCCTGCTGCTCGGCGATGCAGGCGGAATGGTGTCCCCCTTCAACGGCGAGGGCATCTCCTATGCGATGGAGTCGGCCCGCTACGCCGCCGAGTTCATCGAGCGGTCGCAACGGGTGCGCTCCCCGCTCGGGCGGGACCAGGTGCTTTCGGGGTATGCGCCCTACATCCGTGCGCAGTGGGGAAGCCACTTCACTCTGGGCAGCATCTTCGCCCGCCTGATCGGAAAGCCGGCCATCCTGTCGCTGGCGCTGCGCACCGGAATGCCGGTTCCCGTGCTGATGCGCTTCGTGGTGCGGATGCTGGCGAACCTCACCGATACCGGTGGGCGCGGCTTCGAGGACCGCGTCATCCACCTGCTCGAGGCGCTGGTCCCGCCCACCACCAACCAGCCCTCCGTCACGGCTGCTCTCCGTGCGCAATCTGCCGTGCCACGTGGTTAGTCTTATACGGTGACGAAATCCTTTCCCTCCAGCTGGACCGGCGTCGGTGCCGACAGTGCGCTGGACACCGCCGGAGGGCTTGACGATTCCTCGAGCCTGCCACCCGGTTTCGCGCTGATCGCCGAGGATCCCGAACTCGGGCCGGCCGTGGCTTCCTGCCTCGCCGAGGTCGAGAAGCAGCTGCGAGGTGCGATCTCGAACTCCGACCCGCTGGCCGATGCCACGAGCCGTCACCTCGTCGAAGCGGGGGGCAAGAGGATCCGTCCGCTCCTGACCATCCTTGCTTCCCACCTCGGCAACCCGACCCGCCCGGAGGTGGTGCAGGCCGCCGTCGTCGTCGAACTGACCCACCTCGCCACGCTCTACCACGACGACGTCATGGACTCCGCTCCCTACCGCCGCGGCGCACCGACGGCCCACGAGGTGTGGGGCAACTCGGTGGCGATCCTGACGGGCGACCTCATCTTTGCGCGTGCGTCGATCCTCGTGTCGGAACTCGGCGGGGAAGCCCTGGGCATCCAGGCCCGCACGTTCGAGAGACTGTGCCTGGGGCAGCTGCACGAGACCGTGGGGCCGGGCAAGGACGAGGATGCCCTCGAGCACTACCTCTCGGTGATCGCCGATAAGACCGGCTCTCTTGTGGCGGCATCGGGCCAGCTCGGGGCACTGTTCGCCGACACCCCGCGCGAGGTCATCGACGTGATGGTGGCCTATGGCGAGAAGGTGGGAATCGCGTTCCAGCTCGCCGACGACGTCATCGACGTCACCGGCCTCAAGGTGAAGTCCGGCAAGGCACCGGGAACCGATCTGCGCGAGGCCGTGCCCACCCTGCCGGTCATCCTCCTGCGGCGGGCTGCCGCCGCCGGTGACGCCTCCGCGGCCGAGGTGATCGCCCTGGTCGACGCCGACCTCACGTCCGACGCCGCGTTGGAGAAGGCCGTATCCGCAGTGCGCTCGCATCCCCAGACGCAGGAAGCGTGGGCCTTCGCGCAGCGCTGGGCCGACGACGCCGTCGCGGCCCTGGATCCGCTGCCGGACAGCGTGGTGAAGCAGGCGCTCGCCAGCTTCGCGCAGGCAGTGGTCAGCCGGGAAGTCTAGCCCTCCGCTGCTGGCTTCATGGCGCTGGCTTCACGGGGTGGGCGCATGGCAATTGCCGCCTTTGTGGGCCGGCGGCCGCTTTTGACGGCGTGTCGCCCTCCGACACGCATTGAAGCCGGGCATTGACGTGAAATGTGGTGCGGCGAATTGCGCACATAGCGACGGCGCCGACCCCGCGGTCCCGCCGGGTGCTGTTCGCTGTCTCCATGGAAGTCGTGCGCGTACTGCGCAGCATGGGATCGGTCGCCCGGACGCAGGACCTCCTGGGGAGAGGATTCGGGGCGAGGGCGTTGGCCCGGGCCGTCGCGGACGGACGCGTCCTTCGGCTGCGTCCGGGTGTCCTGGGCCTGCCAGATGCACCAGAGGACTTCAGTGCTGCAGTGGTCGCGGGAGGGCTTCTCACCTGCCTTTCCGCTGCTGCACACTATGGGTTGTGGACTCTCAAGGAACCGGCAGCGGTACATTTGAGCCGCGTCAATGTCGGTGCCGGGAACGCAGTCAACCATCGAGGCCGCAGCGTTCCGACCCATGCGGTGCTCCCGATCGTGGGTCTGGTGGACGTGTTGGTGCACGCGCTGCAGTGCCGCCCGCAGCGGGAGTCGATCCCGATGGTCGAGTCCGCGCTGAGAAGAGGAGACACAGTCCCGCAGTTCGTGAGGGACCGCCTGCCGGGAAACCGCAACGGTCGGGCGCGGACGGCACTCGACCGGGCCGGGACGAGCGCCGATTCGGCTATCGAGGTGGTTGCCCGGCTGCTGCTCGAGGACGCGGGCTGGCAGGTAGAGCCGCAGGTGTACATTTCCGGCGTGGGCCGGGTGGATTTCCTTGTTGAGGGATTTCTCGTGATCGAGATCGACGGTGCGGCTCTCCACTCCGACCGCAGGGCCCTCCGACGGGACCGGAAGCGCAACAACGCCACGGTCATCAGCGGCTACCTGGTCCTGCGCTTCTGCTACGAGGACGTGATGTTCTTCCCGGACGAGCTCCTAGCGCAGGTCGCCCAGGTACTCGGCGGGCGCCCGGTGCGGTGAGGCTGCACGGGTTTTGCCGTCCTTGCGGGGGAAGGCTGCGCAGTCGCGGCGTGTCTCCCCGCGACACGCCGTCGACGGCGGCAATGGCGGCACATGGAGTGCGGCGTGTCGGGCGCGACGCGCGCTCGACCCGCTGATAGGTGGGCAGGACCCGACGCCGGACCTACAGGAACTCCTTCAGCTCCAGTGCCTTCCTCGCCCGGATCTCCGGATCCACGACGGGCCGCTTCGGCGTGAAGTAGAAGCCGTCGTCGTGCCAGCGCGGCAGGACGTGCTGGTGATAATGCCAGACGTGCTGGCTGCCTGCGGGCTCGTTGTGCTGTCGGGTCGACACCCCGTCGGGCTCCCACGCACGCTTGATCGCCACGGCGACATCGCGGGTGACCGTCATGATGCGTGCAGCGACGTCGTCGGGCAGTTCGTAGAGCAGTTCGACATGGCTGCGCGGTATGACGAGCACGTGCCCCGGGTTGGGCTCGAAGCCGTGGGAGGCGATGAAGGCGAGGACGAGCTCATCCGCATACACGACGTCGCCCGGGCGGCAGAGGTTCCGAGGATTATCGAAGTTGCTTCGGGCAAGGTCGCAGAAGGGGCACTGATATCCCTCGGGGGCGTGGTGGAAGAATCCGCTCACTCAGTTCTCCTCCGTGTCCTCGAACAC
The DNA here is from genome assembly GCF_015751955.1 of Arthrobacter sp. CAN_A214. Taxonomy (NCBI): domain Bacteria; kingdom Bacillati; phylum Actinomycetota; class Actinomycetes; order Micrococcales; family Micrococcaceae; genus Arthrobacter; species Arthrobacter sp. CAN_A214. The sequence goes on along the minus strand of NZ_JADOUU010000008.1, from coordinate 33,292 downwards.
CCACTCGAACAGGTCGAGGACGTACTCGCTGAACGTGCCGTCCTCGGACTTCCATTCTCCGCGCGCGTTGTTGCGGCGCCACACGATCGGGTCCGGGACGGATAGCTGGTCCGCTTTCATGCCCCAGGTGTACAGTTCTTCCTCGTCCTCGAGGAAGAGGAGGAAGCCGTCCTCGATCTCCAGCTCGTCGGGATCCCAGAAAAAGTGGAAGGCCTCCATGATGTCTTCCGTCGCGCCGACGGCGAGGTAGAACTCGCGCAGCGCGAGGGGCAGCTCGAAGTCCTTGCCCTGCATCATCTCCTCGAGCTCTGCCGGTGAGAGCCCGTCCTCCTCGACCCACTCGTCCTCGAAATAGGAGGGAACCAGGGCTCGAAATTTGTCCAGAAACAGCTCAGTCACGGTTACTCCAGGTGGGGGGTGGGGATGCCTCAATCGTAACCGGCCGCGGTCAGGCGCTCTTACGCTTCCGTGCGCGCCGCGGCGTCCACGCGCGTGCCGCCAGGGGTGCGTGCCAGCCGTACCGCCAGGCCAGGACACGCAGCGAAAAGACCATGGACGCCGCGGCCGTTCCGGACAGGAGGTTGAACCAGCCGTGCGCCACCAGCACGGTGACGACGACGCCACCGAGCATCGCGGGCAGCGCGTAGATGTCGCGTGGATCGAACAGCTGCGGAACCTCGTTGGCGACGACGTCGCGCAGCAGACCACCGCCCACCGCCGTGGTGACGCCCAGCAGCACTGCAGCAACGGGGTTCAGTCCGAACGTGAGGGCCTTGAGCGTGCCGGTGATGCAGAAGAGGGCAAGGCCCGCGGCGTCGAAGATCACCAGGACCCGCCGACCACGCTCCACCCGCGAGAAGACGAAGTAGACGAGCACAGTGGCGAGCAGCGGCGGCAGGAGGTAGGTGGGATCGTTGAACGCAGCGGGAGGGGTGTCGATGATGACGTCGCGCGCCACGCCGCCCCCGAGGCCCGCAAGTGAGGCGAGGAGCAGCGAGCCCACGAGGTCGAATCCCTTGCGGACGGCCAGCAACGAACCGGACACAGCGAAGAAGAACACCCCGAGGAGATCGAGGATCAGGGCTATCTGGGCTGCGGTATCCATCGGGTCCTTACCTGGGAAGGGCGGCCGCCGGCGGAACATTCCGGGCGCGGGCCGACAGCGCGAAGAGGCTTTGTCCAACGTCCAGCATGACAGAGAGCTCCTCGGCGGCGGACGGCGGGAGGAGTCACCGCTCGGTTCGGACGGCGGCCATCCGCATGGCCGGAGGTGCCGCGTCTGCGAGGGGGGAAGATCGCCTACCCGCTAGGCTGGCCGAATGATCGAGCGCATCCGGCGGAGCCTGCAGCGATATTCACCGGGCGATCCCCGCACCGAGGGTTCCCTGTCCGTGCGGTTGGCCTCACGGCTCATTGCGCTGACCCCGACGAAGGACCGCCACCGGACCACCGACTGGGTCGAGGACACCTATCCGGGGCGGGAGTATCCGGAAGCGGCGGCGATGCCGCGGACCCTGACGACGCTCCACAGCATCCAGGAACGCCTGGTGGACGGGGTCCGGACGATCACTGTCCGCCCGCGCAAGGGCGCAACGCGCCTGCACATCATCTACACGCATGGCGGCGTCTACATCAATGAACTGAGCCGTCCGCACTGGTGGATCGTCGCAGAGCTGATCCGGCGCACCGGCGCCACCGTCACCGTCCCGCTGTACCGGCTCGCTCCCGAGAGCACCTACCGCGAGGTCTTCCCCTATCTCACCTCGGTGTACCGCGGGGTGCTGCTGACGAGCGACGCCGACGACGTCGTGCTCGCGGGAGATTCCGCCGGGGGCGGACTGGCTGTTGCGCAGTGCTGGGCGTTCGCTGACGCGGGACTGCCCATGCCGTCGAGGATCATCGCTTTCTCGCCGTGGCTGGACGTCACCGGCACCAACCCGGATGTGCCGCGCTACGAGAAGATCGACCCCATGCTGTCCGTTCCCGGAGCGGTGCGCGCCGGGTCCTGGTGGGCCGGCGGTGATGATCCGCGCACGCCGCTCGTGAGCCCGGCCTGCGCTCCGGCCGATCTGCTCGGCAGCCTCCCGCCCATCCGGATCTACCAGGGCACCCGTGATGTGTGCATGCCGGACGCCCTGGTGTTCCGCGATCGCGCGCGGGAAGCGGGCGCCGACGTCGTCCTGCGGGAGTATCCCGGCGCGTTCCATGTGTTCCCAGGCCTTCCCTGGCTCCCCGAATCACGCGCGGCGTATGCCGACCTGGCCGACTGGCTGGGGCGGCCCGCCCTGCCGTAACACCGGAGGAACGGCGAGAGGAGCAATGCACTCCCATGCACCGGAGATAAAGGTTATGGTGTGATCTGCCCTGTCCGCTGTTCCTGCGGTTCCAGTGGCTCTTTCACCGACCGACTGGGGACTTGCCGTAGTTATGGACAACGTGCTTGCCTACCTGGCGCTGAACCTGCGCCAGTTCCACGAGTTCTCCCTGCGGGGCCGTGTTGTCCTCACCCAGTTGCCGCTGTCCGCCACCGTGCTCCTGATCGTCGTTGGCAGCCTCATCTTCCATCCGCAGATCTTCGACCACCCTGCTTTCGTTCTTGGGACGGCACTCCAGGCCCTTCTGCTGCTCCTGTGCTTTGTCATTCCCTGGGATCGGTTGCCCTACCCCAGCTTCCTGATCATCCCGCTGCTCGCTTTTCTTCCCATCGGGCTGATGCGGCACGGAGCCGGCTCGGTGATCACGGGTGTCGGGCTGCTTGCGGTGTTCCCCATCGTCTGGCTGGCAGCGTCGGGACTCTACCCCCGTGCCACCCTTGCCGCAGGATTCCTCGCGACGCTCGCGGTGGTCTGGGTTCCCGTGTTCGTGACAGAGGTGGCAGTCAGCCCGGCGACGTTGACGCAGTCCTTCCTGCTGCCCTTCATCATGCTTGCCATCGGCATCACCATCCGTGTCATGACATCGAGCATGATGACCCAGCAGGCGGTGGTAGAGGAGAAGGACCGCGAGTTGCAGGTACTGCTGGAGGCAAGCGCCCGCAGGGAGCTCCTGCTCAATACGCTCGTCAACTCGGTGGATGTTGGACTGCTCGCCGTCGATGAAGAAGGCAGACCCCTGCTGACGAATCGGAAACTGCAGCACTTCTATACGCTTGCAGCCGCGCACCCTGATCAGGCGGAGTCAGAGGATAACCTCCTCATTTTCCAGAATGACGGGCGGTCGGCGATCCCGGAGTCCCTCCGTCCCAGCCGGCGTGCCGCGGAGGGACAGGTGTTCTCCGACTACCTCCTGTGGTGGGGGGCCCAGCCGAACCAGCGGGTCCTCTCCACCTCCTCGCGGCTGATGATCAGCCGGACCGGCAGCCGCGAAGGTTCAGTGGTGACGTTCAATGACGTCACCGAACTGGTCGCAGCCCTCAACGCCAAGGAAGAATTCGTTGCAACGGTCTCCCACGAGCTGCGCACTCCGCTGACTGCCATCCGCGGCTACGTCGAATTGCTCGGCAGCCTTCCGGGTCTGCCGCCGGATGCCGTAACGGGACTGGAAGTGGTGTCCCGCAATTCCGACAGGTTGCACAAGCTGGTCAGCGACCTCCTTGCTGCTGCGGAACGGCCATCCGAGGTTCATCCAGTTCGCATTGATTTCTCGGCGCTCCTCGCCCAGCGGGTCGCATCGGCCAGGGAGCGCACGGCGAATCCGCTGGTGAACTTCAGGGAGGTGGCGCACCAAGAGCTGATGGTGCAGTGCGATCCGGCAAGAATTGCGCAGGTGCTCGACAACCTGCTGTCCAACGCAGTGAAGTATTCACCCTCCGGTGGAACCGTGACAGCCAGCGCCTCCGCGGCCGACGGCGTCCTGGAATGCAGGATCGAGGATGAGGGCACAGGGATGTCCGAGGAAGAAATGGCGGGCATCTTCTCGAAGTTCTTCCGCACGTCGGCGGCCCGGAACGCGGCAATTCCCGGCGTGGGGCTGGGCCTCGCCATCTCGAGGGCGATCGTGGAACGCCATGGCGGCACTCTGTCCGCCGAGAGCATCGAGGGCCGGGGATCCGCCCTCACCTTCCAGCTGCCGATGGAGCTATCCCTGGATCGTCACCTGGACCCGGTGGACGAATGCGGTGGGTCGAGCCGCGAAACCGTCGGTGAACCCGTAGCCGGGCCGGTCCGATCACCGTAACGAGCGGACCGTGAGCGCCAGGTACAGGTGCACGCGGTCGGCTGTGACACCGGGGTCGTAACCGGTCAGGTCGATGAGTTGCTGCAGCCGGTACCTCACGGTGTTGCGGTGCAGTTGCAGGTCTTCGGCGACCGCCGCCACCGAGCCGTTCAGGGACAGGTACTTCTCGAGGGTCACCATCAGCCCGGCGCCGTGCCTGGCGTCGAACGCCGCCACCGGATCGAGGGTTTCCGCGGCGAGGTCCGCGAGCGGCACATCGCCGCTCGCCAGCAGCAGCGAGGTGAGGCTCAACCGGTCCGCCGTGTTGATGCGATGGCCGTGGGTGAGCGCCTCCCGGGCTTCGAAGTAGCTCCACCGCAGCCCGTGGGGCTGGGCGTAGGAGCCTCCCACGCCCACCTGCGCCGTGAACCCCGCACCGTGCAGGTAGGAACTGAGGTCACCCGCAAGCTGCCCGATGTCGGCTGCACCGGACAGCAGCACCAGCCGGTCCTCGAGGATTGCCGCAACCGCGGATTCCCAGCCGGCGGGCAGCGGAAGGGTACGCAGCGCCCTCTGCTGGCCGGAGGCGACGTCGATCATGACCACCGTCTGGCGCGTGCCGGTATCGATTCCCGCACTGGCCAGGCGGGCCGCGGCATCGGGACCGTCGAGGGTGCCGCGCGTGATGTCCTGGATCAGCTGGCCGGCAGCGGCGCGCTCACTCGTTCGCCGTCGTGCCTGGTTGCTGAGTTCCACACTGATCAGGCTCTGGGCGTAATCCACGATCGCAGCCTGGCGGAACGGTTCGGCCACCGTGAGCGTGCAGCGATCCTTGAGTCCGGTCGCCACGGGCACCCGGTGCCAGATGGTTGCGGTGGGGGAACCGGCGACGGGCGATGCAGCGCCGGCGACGCGGGTTCCATACTGGAACAGGGCGACCTCGGCCCCGGTCATCGCGGCCAGTTCCCGCAGCAGCGCGGGGATCCCACCGCCCCCGAGGAGTGCTGCGGCAAGGACCTGGTGTCCGCGCAAAAGGCTCTCGAGCCCCGCGTAGGTGTCCGCGGCCAGGGCGTCAGCCACGATCTTCCCGATCGCGATGAAGGGTGTCTCGTAGGGAACGCTGAAGATGGGAAGCCCCTCCTCCTCCGCCTGCTCGAGGAAGGCCGGCGGAATCTTCCCGTGAGTGAGCCCCACACCGAAACCCACGGCGAGTGCGCCCGCCTCGCGGACGCGGGTCACGAAGTTCCGCTGGGCCGCCGCTGTCTTCTGCCGGACACCCGTCGTCAACACCACCTCCCCGCCGCTGAGGAACGGCAACGGGTCCTCGAGCTCGGTGACCGCGACCCACTGGATGGGAGTTTCGGGAAGCGGCGCGGTGCCCTGGCGGGCGAGGTTCAGGCCGGGAGCGGACAGCAGCGAGATCAGGGGAATAGCCATGGCTCCACCCTAGGTCCTTCCTGTCCTCCTGCACGGCGATTTCGGCGAATCCCTGTGCAAGTGTCCGTGGTTCGGCGCTGCGGTCCGGCGTAGTGTTCCGGAAGATCCCCGCAGCCGTTTAGCGGCTCCATTCCACTGAAAGGGACGCCCACCGTGGCCGATACTCTCAAGAATTACATCAACGGGCAGTTCATCCCGGCCGCCGGCACCGAGCTGCTGGACATCGTCAATCCCACCAATGGTGAAGTGGTGGCGCAGTCCCCGGTGTCGAACCAGGCTGACGTCGACGCCGCCATGGCCGCAGCTGCCACGGCCTTCCGGTCCTGGAGGAACGTGACACCGGGCCAGCGCCAGCTGATGCTGCTTCGGCTCGCCGACGCCCTCGAGGCGAACAGCGAAGAGCTGGTCGAGGCCCAGCACCGCAACACGGGCCAGGTTCGCGCGATGATCGCGGCTGAGGAAGTTGCCGTCGGCGCCGACCAGCTGCGGTTCTTCGCAGGCGCCGCTCGGCTCCTCGAAGGCAAGTCGGCGGGAGAATACCTGGAGGGCCACACGTCCTACATCCGTCGGGAGCCCATCGGTGTCGTCGCGCAGGTCGCACCCTGGAACTACCCGCTGCTCATGGCGATCTGGAAGATCGGGCCGGCACTAGCGGCCGGCAATACCGTGGTCCTCAAGCCGAGTGACACCACTCCAGAATCCACCCTGGTCCTGGCCCGGCTGACCCAGGACATCCTTCCCGCGGGCGTCCTCAACGTCCTCCTCGGCACCGGGGAAACCGGTGCCGCGATGGTTGAGCACCCCACCCCGGGCCTGGTCGCCATCACCGGGTCGGTCCGCGCGGGAATCGCCGTGGCGACCGGCGCCGCGAAAACCCTCAAACGGGCTCACCTGGAACTGGGAGGCAAGGCCCCCGCCGTCGTCTTCGCCGACGCGAACCTCCAGAAGACCGCCGAAGCCATCGCCGAATTCGCCTTCTTCAACGCCGGCCAGGACTGCACCGCGATCACCCGCGTGCTGGTGCAGGAAACGGCACACGACCAGCTGGTCGACGCGATGGTCGCGCACACCCGGACCCTGAAGACGGGTAGTTCGGACGACGCCGAAAACTATTTCGGGCCGCTGAACAACATCAATCACTTCAACGCCGTCAACGCCGTGATGGACGCCGTGCCCGCGCACTGCAGCATCGTGACGGGCGGCAAGCGCGCGGGGGAGAAGGGATACTTCTTCGAACCCACCATCATCACGGGAGCACGGCAGAGTGATGACATCGTGCAGAAGGAGACCTTCGGACCGATCCTTACCGTGCAGCCCTTCACCACGGAGGCCGAGGCGGTGGAGCTTGCCAACGACGTCGAATTCGCGCTGGCCTCGAGCGTGTGGACCACCGACCACGGAACCGCGATGCGCGTTTCGAGGGATCTCGAATTCGGCGCCGTCTGGATCAACACCCACATCATGCTCACCGCCGAAATGCCGCACGGAGGCTTCAAGAGCTCCGGCTACGGCAAGGACCTCTCCATGTACGGCGTGGAGGATTACACCCGCATCAAGCACGTCATGAGCGTGCTGGACGCCTAGGCAAAGGACATCAACTCCATGACTACACTCTCAGCCCCCACCGCGGCCCGCATTGCCGAGCCCGCTTTCCGGCTCGAACAGAAGCGCAGCATCGTCGGCGAATTCCCCGGTCCCAGGTCGGTCGAGCTCACGGCCCGCCGCGCCGCCGTGGTCGCCAAGGGCGTCGCCTCCACGGTGCCGGTGTACGCAGCCGACGCCGACGGCGGGATCGTCCGCGACGTCGACGGCAACTCCTTCATCGACCTCGGCGCCGGCATCGCCGTGACGAGCGTCGGTGCTTCCGATCCCGCCGTCGTCGACGCGGTCGCGGAGCAGGTGAGGCGCTTCAGTCACACATGCTTCATGGTCACCCCCTATGAGGGGTACATCGCCGTCGCCGAGCAGCTCGCCGAGCTGACGCCGGGCGATTTCGAGAAGCGCACCGTGCTGTTCAACTCGGGTGCAGAGGCAGTGGAGAACGCCGTCAAGGTGGCCCGCCTGGCCACCGGACGGGACGCCGTCGTCGCCTTCGACCACGCCTATCACGGCCGTACCAACCTGACCATGGCGCTCACCGCGAAGTCCATGCCCTACAAGGCCGGCCCCGACGGCGGCTTCGGCCCCTTCGCGTCCGAGATCTACCGCGTTCCGATGAGTTATCCGTTCCGCGAGGAGAACCCCTCGATCACCGGCGCCGAGGCCGCGCAGCGTGCCATCACGATGATCGAGAAGCAGATCGGCAGCGAATCCGTCGCCGCGATCATCATCGAACCGGTCCAGGGCGAGGGCGGCTTCATCGTCCCGGCCGAGGGGTTCCTTCCGGCGCTCGCGGAGTGGGCGCGCGAAAACGGCGTGGTCTTCATCGCCGACGAGGTGCAGTCCGGATTCTGCCGCACCGGGGAATGGTTCGCCGTGAACCACGAGGGTGTGGTGCCCGATATCATCACGATGGCCAAGGGCATCGCCGGGGGGATGCCGCTCTCGGCCATCACCGGCCGGGCGGACCTGCTCGATGCCGTCCATGCGGGCGGTCTGGGCGGGACCTTCGGCGGCAACCCCGTGGCGTGCGCGGCGGCACTTGCCGCGATCGGCACCATGAAGGAGCTCGACCTCGCCGGGCGCGCCCGGCACATCGAGGGCGTGGTCACGGCGCGTTTCACCGCTCTGCAGGCGGAGCTGGGGGAGCGCAGCATCATCGGTGAACTCCGTGGCCGCGGCGCGATGCTCGCCATGGAGTTCGTGGTACCGGGGACCCGAACCCCCAATCCCGAGGCCACCAAGGCCGTCGCAGCGAGGTGCCTGCGCGAGGGCGTCATCATCCTCACCTGCGGCACCTACGGCAATGTGGTCCGGCTGCTGCCGCCGCTGGTCATCGGCGATGCGCTACTCGCGGACGGGCTCGGCGTCCTCGAGGACGCCATTCGCTCGGTGGGCGCCTGACACCTCCCGAATGGAACCTGCGCACTTCCGGCCGGCCGGTACGCCCGCGGCCCCAGAAATGTGCAGGTTCCGCGGAGCTCAGTCCGCCAGTTGCTCCCTCAACCCGGTGATGAGTCCCTCCAGGCCCGCCCGGAAGGCGGCGTCGGCGGCGTTGTCCCCCGATGCGGCGCTGCTGCGCACCGCGGCGGTGAAGATCGGGAACTCCCCGGCGAGGTCTCCCGAGTCGAAAATGTCGCTGGGGGCCGAGACATCGAGCGCCGAGCCGTAGATGAAGGATTCCAGGGCCACGATGGCGGGCACCACGCGATCCTCGGGCCAGCCACCGGCGAGGAAGCCCCGAGCCACCTCCTCGTACATCCGTAGCGTGTCGGCCGCGTCGGTCACCGGCAGGACCGCGATGACGGGCACCAGTGGGGCGTGTCGGGCAAAGACCTCGCGGTAGGACCATGCCCAGCGGCGCACTGCCTCGGCCCACGGCTCTGTGGCGAAGGCACTGAAGTCGACCATCGTCATTACGTGGTCCTGCAGCCAGCGCAGCACTTCCTGTTTGGATGCAGCGTGGTTATAGAGGGCCGACGGCGCCACCTCGAGGCGGCGTGCGAGCGCTGACATGGTGAGGCCGTCGTAACCGGTGTCATCGATCAGCTCCAGTGCCGCGTTGGTGATGCGGCTGCGGGACAGCACTCCCTGTGAGGGCCTTCCCGCGCGGCGCTGCTGCGCGTCCGGTGGCACGGTGCCCATGGCGGCGACTCCTATTTCCTCCGGCGAACTCTTCCCAAGAACGTCTCCTAGAACTATAGTAGGGCGATATAAATGAACATCGTTCATTTAGTAGGGTTCCGCACCGCAGGAAGGAACGTAGTGAACATTCTGGAGCGCGACGTCGTCGTGATCGGGGCAGGGCCCTCAGGGCTGACTGCGGCCCGCAGTCTGGCGAGGGCCGGCCATTCCGTGGCAGTCCTCGAGGCGCGGGGCCGTGTAGGCGGACGCACGCACACCGACGTCGTCGGCGGAGCGGTTCTCGAGGTGGGCGGGCAGTGGGTCTCACCCGACCAGACCGCGCTCATCGCACTGCTGGACGAGTTGGGGATGGACACCTTCCCCCGGTACCGCGAGGGCGATTCCGTCTACATCGGGCCGGACGGCGAAGCGATCCGCTATGCCGGGGACAGATTTCCCGTCGACACGCACACCCGCGAGGAAATGGAGCGGCTGATCGGGATGCTGGACCGGCTCGTCGCCGAGGCCGGGCCGGAAGCCCCATGGAACCATCCCGATGCCCGCGCGCTCGACACCATCTCGTTCCACCACTGGCTGCGCCGGCAATCCGACGACGAGGAGGCCTGCAACAATATCGGACTGTTCGTCGCCGGTGGCATGCTGACCAAACCCGCGCACGCATTCTCGACGCTGCAGGCCGTCCTCATGGCGGCCACCGCAGGGTCGTTCTCGAACCTCGTCGATGAGGACTTCATCCTCGATCGCCGCGTCATCGGCGGGATGCAGTCGGTCTCCGAGCGCATGGCAGCGGAACTGGGTGACGACGTCGTCCTCAATGCTCCGGTGCGGACGTTGTGCTGGGGCGGGATAGGGGCGGGCAGCGGCGTCGCTGCAATCTCGGACAGCACCACGGTCTCCGCCCGCTATGCCGTCATGGCGGTGCCGCCCAACCTGTACTCACGCGTGTCCTACGAACCTCCGCTGCCCCGGCGCCAGCACCAGATGCACCAGCACCAGTCCCTGGGACTGGTCATCAAGGTCCATGCCGTCTATCCCACGCCCTTCTGGCGCGACGAAGGACTTTCAGGCACCGGGTTCAGCGCGGGCTCGATCGTGCAGGAGGTCTACGACAACACGAATTACGAGGACCCACGCGGCACCCTCGTGGGATTCATTTCCGACGAGAAGGCGGACGCCATGTTCGAGCTTCCGCCGGAGGAACGCCGGGAACGGATCCTCGGGTCGCTCGCCGGGTTCCTCGGGCCTGAAGCACTCAATCCCGAGGTCTACTACGAGTCCGACTGGGCGTCGGAGGAATGGACGCGCGGCGCCTATGCGTCGAGCTACGATCTCGGCGGGCTCCACCGGTACGGACGGGACCAGCGCACCCCCGTGGGGCCCATCTACTGGTCCTGCTCCGACATCGCCGCCGAAGGCTACCAGCACGTCGACGGTGCCATCCGCATGGGGCAGCTCACGGCGGAGGCAATCGCCCTCGCGCTTGCCGAAGAGTCCCTCCGAACCCCCGGAGTCTGACGTGCCGGGTACCCACCAGACCCCCGAGGCCACGTCCGGCCCGGGTTCCGATCGCAAAGAGGCCACTCCATGAGCACAGAAACCCAGACGCAAGCTGGGACAGGGCTGAGCAGGAAAGGGTTGAGCGCCGGATCGGTGGGCCTGCTGGGTGCCGTCGTCATCGGGGTCTCCTGCATCGCGCCGGCCTACACGCTTACGGCGGCCCTCGGGCCCACCGTCGCGGAGGTAGGGGTGAACCTGCCGGCGATCTTCCTGGTCGGCTTCATCCCCATGCTGCTCGTGGCCCTGGGCTACCGCGAACTCAACAACGCGATGCCCGACTCCGGCACGTCCTTCACCTGGGCCACCCGGGCCTTCGGGCCCTGGGTCGGGTGGATGGGAGGGTGGGGACTCATCGCCGCGACGATCATCGTGCTGTCGAACCTCGCGGCCGTGGCCGTCGATTTCTTCTACCTTCTGCTGTCGCAGATTACGGGTAACGCCGCCCTCGCTGACCTGACGCTCGACCTTCCGGTCAATATCGCCACCACCCTGGTCTTCATCGCCCTTGCCTGCTGGGTGTCCTACCGGGGCATGGAAACCACCAAGACCGTCCAGTACGTGCTGGTGACGTTCCAGCTCGTGGTGCTCGTGTGGTTTGCTGTCGCCGCCTTCATCCACATCACCAACGGAACCGCCTTCGACGCGACGCCGATCAGCGCCGAATGGTTCAATCCCTTCGCCGTCGGCTCCTTCTCGGCGTTCGCCGCGGGGGTCTCGCTCTCCATCTTCATCTACTGGGGCTGGGACGTCACGCTGACCATGAACGAGGAGACCACCAATCCGGAGAAGACGCCGGGGCGGGCCGGGATGCTCACCATCGTGGTCATCATGGCCGTATACCTGACCGTCGCACTTGCCACCCTCTCCTTCGCGGGTGTGGGCGAGGGCGAACTCGGTGCCGGCAACCCGGACAACCAGGAGAGCATCTTCGCGGCTCTCGCGGGCCCGGTCATGGGGCCCTTCGCCATCCTGATGTCGATGGCCGTCCTCAGCAGCTCCGCGGCGTCGCTGCAGTCCACCTTCGTCTCCCCGGCCCGGACCCTCCTGGCGATGGGGCACTACCAGGCGCTGCCGGGCAGGTTCGGCGGGGTCAGCCGGCGGCACGAATCGCCCGGCTACGCAACGGTGGCGGCTGCCGTGGCCGCGGCAGGGTTCTACGTGATCACGAGGATCGTCTCGGAGAACGCGCTCTGGGACACCATCACCGCCCTCGGCATGATGATCTGCTTCTACTACGGAATCACCGCGCTGGCGTGCGTCTGGTATTTCCGGGCGCTTGCGTTCAGCACTGCGCGCGATTTCCTGCTCAAGTTCCTTGCCCCGCTCCTGGGAGGCGTGATCCTGCTGGTGATGTTCGTCAAGACCGCCCTCGATTCCATGGATCCTTCCTACGGCTCGGGCTCCGAGATCGGCGGGGTGGGCATGGTCTTCCTCCTCGGGATCGGAGTGATCCTGCTGGGCGCGGTGCTGATGCTCGTAATGTCGCGGGTGAACCCGGCGTTCTTTCGGGGAGACGTGCTGAAGACGGGAGCTGCTCCCTCGGCCTGACGTACTGGAACCGGCAGGTTAGAGTGGGTCGAATCCGGCCCGGCGTCACCTGCCTCGAGCGCCGGTGGTTTCTCCTCCCGGAAGGATCTTCCCGTGCGATACGTCGTCGGCTACACCGAGAACGACCGTGGGCAGGATGCCCTTGAGCTGGCGACGTCGCTGGCGCTCACGCAGTCCGCGGGCATCGACCTGGTGACAGTCCTCGACTGGCCGCAGGACGGCAGCGCGGCCCCCGGGACCGCCCGTGCCGCCGAAGCCCTGGAGCGCGCGGCGGCGAGCGTGCCCAGCGCCGTGAAGGTCACCACCCATGTGCGCCTTGCCGACTCCTTCGCCGCGGGCCTGCTCGAGGCGGCAGCGGAGCTGGATGCGGGACTCATCGTCATCGGAGCATCGAGCAACGGATTGCTGCGCCGCTTCACGGTAGGCAGCGTGGCCAATGCGGTGCTGCACTCGTCACCGCTTCCGGTGGCCCTCTCGCCGCGGGGCTATCGGCACCGGGACCGCTTCACGCGGATGTCCTGCGCCGTGGGGGCGCGAGCCGGTGCGGAGGCCGTACTCGACGTCGCCGTGGAGTCTGCCGCACGGCGGAGCCTGCCCCTTCGATTGATTTCCCTCGTGGCGCTCGACCAGCGGGAAGCGGAGAACTCGGGCGAGGCCATCAACCAGGCCCACCGCCACGCGAACTCGGTGCTCGTCCGGGCTGTGGAGCAGTTGCCGCAGGGTCACGACGCGTCGATCATGGTGGCCCACGGCCGCACCATCGAGCAGGCCATCGACGACATCGAATGGGACGCCGGCGAACTGGTCATCGTCGGTTCGAGCCGTCTCGCCCAGCACAGCCAGTTGTTCCTCGGCTCGACGGCGAACAAGATGCTCCGCGCCCTGCCGGTTCCCATGGTCGTGGTCCCGAGGGACTGGAACCTCGCGGCGGCCTGATCTGCAGGACATCGCAGCGGGGAATCAGCTCACAGCTTCAGGGGCGCCTGGGTATCGGAGGTCTTTCCGGGAGTCGCTTCCGCGCTGCTCCGGTCCGCGGAGCCGGTAGGAGCCGCCCGGTGGGCGCCCTGGTCCCCGGAGGAAGGCGCCGGGGCTCCACCGCCCTTGCCCACCCGGGGTTGGCGGCGGACGGTGCGGAGCATGTCGATGGTCAGCAGCACCAGGCCCGCCCACACGAGGCTGAAACCCACCCAGCGCTCGATCGGCATCTCCTCGCCGAACACGAAGAGGGCCAGCAGGAACTGCAGGACGGGCGCGAGGTACTGCAGCAGCCCGATGGTCGTGAGCGGTAGGCGCCGGGCCGCAGCGCCGAAGAAGATGAGCGGCACAGCGGTGATGACGCCCGACGCCGCCATGATCCAGAAGTGCCCGCTTCCTTCGGTCAGCAGGGTGGCTGCACCGCTGGATGAGAGCCACACCATCACCCCGGCGGCAATCGGGGTGAGGACCGCCGTCTCGATACTGAGGCTCGAGACGGCGTCCACACGGGACCCGACGCTCTTTTTCACGAAGCCGTAGAAACCGAAGGAGAACGCGAGTGCCAGGGCGATCCACGGCACAGAACCATAGCCGATGGCCAGCACGACGACGGCGAGGAGGCCCATTCCGATGGCGACCCACTGCAGCGGCCGGAGTTTTTCGCGCAGCACGAACACGCCGAGCAGCACCGACACGATGGGATTGATGAAGTAGCCCAGGGACGCCTCGATGGCCTGGCCGCTCGTCACGCCGTACGTATAGACGAGCCAGTTGACGGCGATGAGGAGTGCGGCGACTGTCAGGAGGCCGAGGATGCGGGGGGTTCGGACGGCCCGGCTGACCGGTCCCCACGACTTCAGGACCGTCAGGAGGATGGTGCAGAACAGCAGGGACCACAGCACCCGGTTGGCCACGATCTCCACGGGACCTGCCGGTGCGAGGATGATGAAGTACAGCGGGAGGAGGCCCCACAGGCCATAGGCTCCGATGCCGAAGAAGATGCCCAGGGAGTTCTCGCTCCGGACTGGGCGTTGGGCTCTCTGCGCTGATCGGCTCACGAGGGCGGGAACGGGACCGGGGTGCGCTTTATTCCCCCAGCGAATTTCATCCCGCCGGTTTAGCCACGCGTCCGGCCCGCCATTTAGAATAGGAAAACGTGCGCTTATTGGCGCAGGACATTCTCGGGAGCTTTTCCCACGGAAGAAGGCATATCAGTGTCTACCTCAGCTGCGGCCCGTCCGCTGCGGGTCGCGATCATCGGCGCCGGGCCGGCAGGCGTTTACGCCGCCGACATCCTGACGAAGTCCAATCAGGTGCAGGGGGGCGATTTCGAAGTCAGTATCGACCTCTTCGACCAGTATCCTGCGCCCTACGGCCTGATCCGGTACGGCGTCGCTCCCGACCATCCGCGGATCAAGGGCATCGTCAACGCCCTCCACAAGGTGCTGGACCGCGGTGACATCAGGTTCCTCGGCAACATCAACTACGGCCGGGACCTCACGCTGTCCGATTTTCGGCGTTTCTATGACGCGGTCATCTTCGCGACGGGTGCCATCAAGGATGCCGACCTGAACATTCCTGGCGTCGGGCTCGACGGCTCCTTCGGCGGAGCAGATTTCGTGTCCTGGTACGACGGCCACCCCGACGTCGACCGCACCTGGCCGTTGGACGCGAAGGAAATCGCCGTCATCGGCAACGGCAACGTGGCACTCGACGTCGCCCGGATCCTCTCCAAGCACGCGGACGACCTCCTCACCACCGAAATTCCGGACAACGTGTACGAGGGCCTCAAGGCGTCGCCCGTGACCGATGTGCATGTCTTCGGCCGGAGGGGTCCGGCGCAGGTGAAATTCACCCCGCTCGAGCTTCGCGAGCTCTCGCACTCGCGTGACGTGGACATCGTGCTGTACCCCGAGGACTTCGACTTCGATGAAGCCTCCGAGCAGCAGATTGCCAGTAATAACCAGACCAAGACCATGGTCAAGACCCTGACCAACTGGCTCGTCGAGGATGAGCCGACCGGCGCTTCGCGCCGGCTGCACCTGCACTTCCTCCACACGCCGGTCGAGATTCTCGATTCCCCGGAGACTCCCGGCAAGGTGGCCGGAATACGGTTCGAGCGGACCGAACTGACGGGTGAGGGAAGCGTGCGCGGTACCGGTGAATTCGTCGACTACCCGGTGCAGGCCGTGTACCGGGCCGTCGGCTACTTCGGCTCCGAATTGCCCGAGGTCGGCTTCGACGAGAAGCGGGGCGTCATCCCGAACGAGGGTGGGCGTGTCCTCGGCGAGGACGGCAGTGCCGTGCCGGGGATCTACGCGACGGGGTGGATCAAGCGCGGCCCGGTCGGGCTCATCGGGCACACCAAGGGCGATGCCCTCGAAACCATCGGGTACCTGCTGGAGGACCGACTCAACCTGCCGCCGGCGGAGGACCCGTCGAAGGATGCCATCATCGATCTCCTCGAATCGCGCGGCGTGCCCTACACCACGTGGGAGGGCTGGCTCAAGCTCGATGCCCATGAGCTGAAGCTCGGTGCGAACTTCGTGAACACCACCGGCAACGCCGAACTGGTACGCGAAAGGGTGAAGCTTGTTCCGCGGGATTCGATGGTGGCGGTGTCACGCGGAGAGTAGCCTGCCGGAGTAATCCCGCTAGACTGTGATCCGTCCCACAGGAGTGCCGGTGGGGCGGATCCCGATACGGAGTGCCAATGACGCCGTCCCGTTCGTCCAGCCCCGAGGAACTGACCTCCCGCTCCGCGCAGCAGCGCGCTTTCGCCGCGCATGAGGCACTGGGCCAGGGCGACAGCCTCGACGGCAACCTGCGCAGGCTCGTGCGCGACTCATGGTTGCGGTCCCTGACGCACCTCCCCAATCCCGATGCCGTAGCGGCCAGCCTCTTCTACTCCGAGGACGAGCTCGAGGCCTACCGGCAGAGCCACCCGCTCGCCGCCGTCATGCCCGTCATCAACCGACTGCTGGTCCAGCCGAGCGCTGACAGCGGCCTCCTCGTCGCCGTGGGGGACGAGAACGGCCGGCTGCTCTGGGTCGACGGGGACCGGGAGCTGCGCCGCAGGGCCGAGGGAATGCTGTTCGTCGCGGGGGCCGACTGGTCCGAATCGGCGGTGGGGACAAGTGCCCCAGGTACTGCCCTCGCACTCGGGGCCAGCGTCCAGATCGCCGGGGCAGAACACTTCAGTCCGCAGGTGCACCCCTGGAGCTGCACGGCGGTGCCCCTCCACGATCCGGATTCAGGAACGGTGCTCGGCGTCGTCGACATCACGGGAACCTCCGACGCCGTCGCCGCTAATACCCTTTCCCTCGTCGAGGCGACCGTCGCCGCCGCCGAAGCCCAGCTCAGCATCCACCGCCTCCAGAGCAGGCTTCCCAGGGCGCGGCGTGCGCCGGCCGTTCGGCGGCCGGCGTTCCTGTACCGCGACAGCCTGCAGATCCTCGGCACCGACCATGGGGTGGTGCATGTCGGTGGGCAGTCCGTCCAGCTCAGCCTGCGGCACGCCGAGCTGCTGGCGCTGCTGGCGCTTCACCCCAGCGGCGTCACCGCGGAGCAGCTCGCGCTGATGGCCTACCCGGAGCACGCCTCGGGGACCACGGTGCGCGCCGAAATGCTGCGTCTCCGCAAGGTCCTCGCCAAGCACGGGGAATCGCTGGTTCCGTCGTCCCGCCCCTACCGCCTGCCCACGGAGCTCGTGGTCGACGCCGTGCAGGTGCTCAATTACCTGCACCGGGGAGCCCACCGCCTCGCGCTCGGGATCTACCGCGGTCCGGTGCTGCCGCGCTCCCAGGCTCCTGCCATCATCCGGCTGCGCGGTGAGATCAGCACGCTGCTGCGCGAAGCGGTCCTCAACGATGCCGCGCCCGACGGCCTGCTGCAGTACCTCCAGTTGCCCGAAGCCGAGTACGACGTCGAGGCGTGGGCTCTCGCGTTGAAGGTGTTGCCGCCACGGTCGCCCCGGCGGGCAGCCGTCGTCGCCCATCTCGAATGGATGGACCGCGAGCTCGGCATCGCTGGGCCGGGCAGCTTGAGCAGGTCCTGACCTGCACGGGCGCCGCAGGCCTGCAACCTTATTGCAACGCTCGGGCTATTACGCTCGCAGGACATAGACGACGACGTCCATGTCCCGCAGCAAGTTCGAGGAGTCAAGCAATGACCGTTTACGCCCAGCCTGGCCAGGATGGTTCCAAGGTCAGTTTCAAGCCGCGGTACGAGAACTGGATCGGCGGCGAGTGGGTTGCCCCGATGAAGGGCCAGTACTTCGAGAACATCTCCCCCGTCACCGGCAAGGCGTTCTGCGAGGTGGCACGGAGCACCTCGGAGGACATCGACCTCGCCCTCGACGCCGCCCACAAGGCAGCTCCCGCATGGGGCAAGACCTCCGTGGCCGAACGCGCCGCAGTGCTGAACAGGATCGCCGACCGCATCGAGGCGAACCTCGAGATGCTCGCCGTCGCCGAGACCTGGGACAACGGCAAGCCGGTACGTGAAACGCTGGCGGCCGACATGCCCCTGGCCGCGGACCACTTCCGGTACTTCGCCAGCGCCATCCGCGCGCAGGAAGGGCGCCTGTCGCAGCTCGACGACGACACGACGGCCTACCACTACCACGAGCCGCTCGGTGTCGTCGGGCAGATCATCCCGTGGAACTTCCCCATCCTCATGGCCACGTGGAAGCTCGCCCCCGCGATCGCCGCGGGCAACGCCGTCGTCCTGAAGCCGGCCGAGCAGACGCCGTCGTCCATCCTGGTGCTGATGGAGCTCCTGAGCGACATCCTGCCCGCCGGCGTCATCAATGTGGTCAACGGATTCGGCGTCGAGGCAGGCAAGCCGCTGGCGTCGTCGAAGCGCATCCGGAAGATCGCCTTCACGGGTGAGACCACCACTGGCCGTTTGATCAGCCAGTACGCCAGCCAGAACCTCATTCCGGTCACGCTCGAGCTCGGCGGCAAGAGCCCCAACATCTTCTTCTCGGATGTTGCCGACAGCAATGACGCCTTCTACGACAAGGCACTCGAAGGGTTCGCGCTGTTCGCGTTCAACCAGGGCGAGGTGTGCACGTGTCCCTCGCGGGCACTGGTGCAGGGGTCCATGTACGACTCGTTCATGTCCGACGCCGTGGCGCGGGTGGGGAAGATGGTGCAGGGCAACCCGCTGGACACCGACACGCAGGTGGGCGCCCAGGCATCCAACGACCAGCTCGAGAAAATCCTTTCCTACATGGATATCGGCCGTCAGGAGGGCGCGAAGGTGCTGATCGGCGGTGAACGTATGACGCTCGGCGGCGATCTTGCCGAGGGCTACTACGTTCAGCCGACCATCTTCGAGGGCACCAACAACATGCGGGTGTTCCAGGAAGAGATCTTCGGGCCGGTGGTTTCGGTCACGAGGTTCGAGGACTACTCCGAGGCTTTGGAGATCGCCAACGACACGCTCTACGGACTGGGCGCCGGCGTCTGGTCGAGGAACGGAAATGTCGCCTACCGTGCGGGCCGCGAGATCCAGGCGGGCCGTGTGTGGGTCAACAACTACCACGCCTACCCGGCGGGAGCGGCGTTCGGCGGCTACAAGTCCTCAGGCATCGGCCGCGAGAACCACGCGATGATGCTCGATCACTACCAGCAGACCAAGAACCTCCTGGTCAGCTACTCCGAGAACAAGCTCGGGTTCTTCTAGGGAGATGCCGTGACAGTAGAAGCCTCGGTGGTCCTGCCGGGCGAGACCTTTTCCCGGGTGGCCCTGAGCGGGTCCGCCGTCGAGCTCCTGCAGAAACTGTGGGGCATCCACGGTCCACTGATGTTCCATCAGTCCGGCGGTTGCTGCGACGGTTCCTCGCCCATGTGCTATCCGGCGGGAGAGTTCATCACCGCGGAAGCCGACATCCTGCTCGGGGTGCTCGATATCTCCGACGACGGCAGCCAGACGATCGATTTCTGGATGTCCCGGGAACAGTTCGAGTACTGGAAGCACACGCACCTGACGGTCGACGTCGTGCAGGGGCGGGGCAGCGGCTTCTCGGTGGAGGCGCCGGAGGGCAAGCGGTTCCTCATCCGGTCACGGTTGATGGACTAGCTGCGCCGGGGAAGGGCGGGGTCGTCACCCGCCCTTTTCCGTGTCCTGCCGGTCGACTCCTGCCGGCTGCCACAGCTGGATGCCGTTGCCTTCGGGGTCTTCGAGGCTCGCGAACGTTCCATTGGGATCCGTGGCCGGATCGACCGCGACCGGTATGCCCGCCTAGCAGCGGCCGGTCCCGGGAGGGGCGGGTCGCCTCCGTTCCCGGTGATCATTTGACGGCAAAAATTGCACGCTGTGCAATTTGTGAACTAACCTGACGTCTGTGGAGACGATAGCCGAGACGACAGAGCCCCCGGGGCGCCGCGCGCAGAACAAGATCGACACCCGGAGGGCGATTGCCGATGCAGCATTCGCCCTGGCACGCCGGGAGGGCCCGGGGTCGTTCACCGTCGACCAGATCGCGGCCTCCGCAGGGGTGTCGCGCCGCACTTTCTTCAACTACTTCCACAGTGCAGAGGAAGCCCTCAACGTCCGGATGGAGTCCTTCCTCGAACTGGCCATCGGCATCTTCGCCGAACAGCCCGCCGGGCTCCCGCTGCTCGACACGATGATTGCGGCATTCGGGGCCACCACCCAGGTACAGCATCTGGGGACGCACGGCGAGCTGTTCCGCATGGCGGCCGACAATCCGGAGCTGCTCCGGGCGCAGCTCCACTCCTGGGAGCGCGCCGAAACCCGAATAGTCCAGGCCGTCGAAGAGCGCCTCGGGCCCGGCGTATCCCACCTGTACGTCACCGCGCTCGTCGGCTCGGTGCTCTCCTGCACCAAGGCAGCCATGCAGGACTGGGCCGGGGAAAGCCCCGAACCCGACGACGCCTCCGGTGCGGACCTCGAAGCCCGGATAGTCCGCGCCCTGTCCCTGCTCCGCGACGGCTTCGCACACCCCGCCTGACACATCCTCCGTTTCCAGCACCAACCCGCAAGGACCCATCATGGCATTTCTGCTCTACCGGCTCGGCAAGTTCGCCTACCGCAGGCGGTGGTGGGTGGTGTCGGCCTGGCTGGTGATCATCCTCGCCGTGGGCGGGGCCGCCGTCGCCTTTTCCGGAACCCTGACCAACAACTTCTCCATTCCCGGAACCGAATCGCAGCGTATCTCCGACCGCTTGAGGGAGGAACTTCCCGAGGCCGTGGGAGGCACGGGCACGGTGGTCTTCACCTCCGACGACGGCGCGTTCACTGCCGACCAGGCGTCCGCCGTCCAGGCGGCGCTCGCCGAGGTGGCCGCGCTCGACGGCGTCCGCTCCATCGTGGATCCCTTCGACGTCGCGGCGCAGGTAGAGAGCGGCAGCGCTGAACTGCAGGCGGGCCGGTCGGAGCTCGACGCCGGCGGACAGGAACTCTCCGGCAGTGAAGCGCAGCTGGAGCAGGGCCAGGAGCAGCTTGACGCGCAGCGGGAAGCATTCGAACAGGGGCGGGCCTTCCTCCCACCGGAGCAGGCCCAGGCCACCGAGGAGCAAATCGCAGCTGCACAGGCACAGCTCGACGCCGGCAGGGCCGAACTCGAGGACGGTCGCGCGCAGCTCGAGGAGGGCCTTGCGTCCCTGGAGCTCGGGGAGCGCACGCTCGAGGCGACGTCGGGCATCCGCCTCGTCTCGGAGGACAACACTGCGGCTGTAGCGAGCGTGCAGTTCGAGGAGCAGATCAATGCCGTGACGCCGGAACTCCGCGAGGAAGTGCAGGTAACGGCCGAGTCGGTTGCGGACGCCGGAGTCTCGGTGGATTTCAGCAAGGATATCGTCGAGGACGTCTCGGAGATCTTTGGGCCTGCGGAGATCGTGGGCCTCCTCGTCGCCGCGATCGTGCTGGTGCTGATGCTCGGCACCCTGATCGCTGCCGGGCTGCCGCTGGTCATGGCCGTAGTGGGCGTGGGGGTGGGCGTCGGTATCACCTTCGCCCTGTCCGGGCTCATCGAGATGAACAGCATTTCCCCGGTGCTCGCACTCATGCTCGGCCTCGCCGTGGGAATCGATTACTCCCTGTTCATCGTCAACCGCCACCGGACGCAGCTGCTGCACGGCATGGATCTGCAGGAATCGATCGGCAAGGCCACAGGTACCGCCGGGAACGCCGTGCTGTTCGCGGGACTCACCGTGGTGGTGGCGCTGGCGGCACTCGCGGTGCCGGGCCTGCCGTTCCTCACCGTCATGGGTCTCTCCGCAGCCGGCACCGTCGCGGTGTCGGTCCTGGTGGCACTGACCCTGACACCAGCGCTCCTGGCCTTCCTCGGCACGAGGCTCATCTCGAAGCGGCGCTGGGCGAAGAACGAGGTCGAATCGGCCGCAGGTACGCCGGAAACGCTCCAGCAGGCCGCCGACCAGCGTGCCGCCGTCGGCCGCGGCTGGGGCGGTATCGTCACGCGGAAACCGGTGCTCACGCTGATCGCCGGCATCGTGCTGCTCGGCGTCATCGCGGTGCCGGCTGCACAGCTCCGCGTCGGACTGCCCGACGGCGGCACCGAGTCTGCCGATTCCACCGCCTTCCAGGCCTACAGCACCGTCGGGGAGAAGTTCGGCGAGGGAACCAACGGTCCGCTGATCGTCGTCGGATCCTTGCCCGAAACAACCGGCAAAGCCGAACTGACCGAGCTGCAGCTGCAGGTCAATGACCGTCTGACGGCAATTCCCGACGTGGCGGCGTCCATCCCGGCCACCGTGAGCGAGAACGGCAGGACCGCCATATTCCAGGTGATCCCCGAGGAGGGCCCGGCCAGTGAGACCACGGAGAACCTCGTGCGCGACCTGAGGGATTCCTCAGCGGACATCGAAGCCGAAACCGGGGTGACCATCGCCGTGACAGGGCAGACGGCGGCGAACATCGATGTCTCCGCGAAACTCATGGAGGCCATGCCGCTGTACCTGGGGATCGTCGTCGGCCTGTCACTGATACTGCTCCTGCTGGTCTTCCGCTCCATCCTGGTGCCGCTGATCGCGACCGCCGGTTTCCTGCTCTCGCTGCTGGCGAGCTTCGGCGCAACGGTGGCGATCTACCAGTGGGGCTGGCTCGGGGGATTCTTCGGCGTGACGAATCCGGGGCCCATCCTCAGCTTCCTGCCCATCATCCTGATCGGCGTGCTGTTCGGGCTGGCCATGGATTACCAGATGTTTTTGGTATCGGGGATGCGGGAGGCCTTCGTGCACGGTGACGATCCGCGGGCTGCCGTGCGCATCGGCTTCAGCCACGGCGCGCGCGTGGTCACGGCCGCGGCAATCATCATGGTCGCGGTCTTCACGGGTTTCGTGTTCTCCCACCTGACGATGGTCCGGCCCATCGGCTTCGGTCTGGCGTTCGGAGTGCTGCTCGACGCCTTCGTGGTGCGGATGACACTCGTCCCGGCGGCCATGTACCTGCTCGGCAGGAGGGCGTGGTGGCTGCCGGCCTGGCTCGGGCGGATCCTGCCCGACGTCGACGTCGAGGGCGCCAGGCTCACCCGTAGCGAAAGTAAGCCGGAAGAAGTGCTGGTCCGGACCTGACCCCCCGCTGATCAAGCACCTATGGCTGGTATCTCCCGCCGGAAGCCGCCACAAGTGCTTGATCAGCGGGGGTGGGGTGGCGCGTCACTTGGAACGGGGCACGACGTCTATCACGGTCACGCCCGCCGGATTACGTCCCGAGGCCATCAACAGAAGTGCCTCGGGTGTCTCATCCAGGGTGATCCTGCGCTCGATCAGGATTTCGGGGCGGAGCGCTCCCGAGGCTACCAGCGCAAGGAGGGCAGGATAATCCCGGGCCGGCATCCCGTGGCTCCCCAGTACCGTCAACTCCCTGGCGATCACCGCCGACATGGGCATCACCGGGTCGGAGGAGAACAATCCGATCTGGACATGCCGGCCTCGCGGCAGCAGGGAGAGGATGCCCGCCGTTGCCGTCTCTGCGAGCCCGAGTGCGTCGACTGACACGTTTACGCCCTGCGGGACCAGCTCCCCGATCGAGCCCAGGAGTGCCTCCCGGCTCATCCCGGACGAGTTGATGGTCCGCGCAGCTCCGACTCGGCGCGCCCGCTCGAGGGTGGCATCGTCGACGTCGACGGCGGTGACGGTGGCTCCAAGCGCGACGCCGATCATCACTGCGCTCAGGCCCACGCCTCCGCAGCCGATCACCAGCAGGGATTCGCCCGGCTGCACCCGCGCCTGGTGGGCGAGGCCGCGGTAGGCCGTGGCGAACCGGCATCCGAGGAGCGCAGCTGCTCCGCTGTCGAGTTCCGCGGGTACGGGGATGAGGTTGTTGTCGGCGTCGTGGAGGGCTACAAGCTCGGCATAGGAACCCCAGTGGGTGAAGCCGGGCTGCGTCTGGTTCCGGCACACCTGGCCATTGCCCGAGCTGCATTCGGGACACCGCCCGCATGCGCAGACGAACGGTACGGTGACGCGCTGCCCTGCAGAGAAACGCTGCACCGCCGGGCCGACCGCATCGATGATTCCCACCAGCTCATGGCCGGGAACGTGCGGGAGGGCGATTCCGGCGTCGTGTCCCAGCCAGCCGTGGACGTCGCTCCGGCACAGTCCCGTCGTCTCGACACGCACGACGACGCCGCCCGGGGTGGGCACCGGGTCCGCTACATCGCGGAGCACCGGCCGCTGGGAAAACCTGTCGAAATGGACTGCGCGCACTGGTTCCTCCGGGGGAATCCGACGATTCTGCCTTCCGCGCCATGCGGCGGTCAGCTTCCAGCGAGGGTATCAGGGGAGGAACCGGGGGAGGTGCACAGCACCGGAGCTACGTGTAGCAAGGCCGGGCAAAGTACGCATTGTCATCTTTCTTCCCCAGCAGAAGCCGTGGATACGCTTCTATGCCGGGTACCCGCTGACGGGTCCTGGTGGCTGAAGGATCGGCACTCTCTGCGTCAATGACGACAGGCCGCGCGGGTCTTCCAAGGAAGACGAACTCCGATCACGCACCCTGGCCGGCCTTGTCCCAGCAGGAGATTGCCGGCTGAAAAATGGGGAGAATCCGCTGGTGCATGGGCGGTGGGAGAATAGTCAGCCTACTGGGTTTCTCTTTCAATCCGGTTGAACTATGCTTTCGGAACCGGCCTAGCAGAGGGCCATGGAAACCACCAGCGTGGAGTAGACCATGGAAAATGTTCCCCTAGTACTTGACCGTCTTCACTCGCCTGTTGTGCAGCAGAGCCCGCCGCCCTTCGTTGCACCGTCAGGCCCCGGTTCCAGCATCGATCCGCAACTCGATGAAACGGGCTTTCCGGTCGACCTCACGGTCGTTCCCACCCGCCAGCTCCGTGTGCTCTGCAACCAGGTCTATCGACTCCTGGACCGCGATTACCCCCCGATGGAATCCAGGGAGCAGTACGAGTCCCTCGTCGAAGAACTCGAACGCCGGGAAACCATCGCCGAGACCCGCGTGGTGCCGCCCGACCCACGTGGAACTTTCCGCGACAACCCGCTGTTCTCCCGCTTCGAACTTTTCCAGAACGGAAGGATGGCCGGGTACGTCAAGTATGAAATGCACGGCGGAGACGTGCTGCTCCTCCAGGCCGTTGTGGATCCACGGTTCCACCGGGCTGAGGTGGAGCCGCTTCTGATCCAGCATGTCCTTCTCAACGCGCACCGCCGCCGACTTGCCGTCGCACCGTACTGCCCTCAGGTCCGGGAGTTCCTGACCGAGAATCCGCATTACCTCGCACTCCTCCCGACCCGGCAGCGACACCGCGTGGAACTCCTCATCGCAGATGCCGAGTTGCACGAAGTCTGAGTCCTACCGCTATACGCAAGAGACGCAGGGCGGGCCCGAAGGCCCGCCCTGCGTCTCTTCGTGCTGATGCCGCGGATGCGGTCGAGCGCGGCGTCGTCAGCCGCGGTGCAGTTCGATACGGCGCCGTCTAGTACAGCGCGGCTTCGGACTCCGAGACGGAGGCGGTACCGAGGTTCGCACGGAGCTTGGCGCCGAGCGTTTCATCGACGTTCGTCCAGTACGCGATGGCCCTTTCACGGATGTCGCCGCTGACGACGCCACCTACAGCCCCGGTGATCGTCTCGAGGAAACGGGCGCGTTCGGCGTCGTCGAAGACCTCACGGTACAGCGTGCCGGCCTGGCCGAAGTCGTCGTCCTCGGCGTGCAGCGAGTGTGCAGCATAGACGAGGTCGCCGTCGTTCTCCCAGCCGCCGTGTGCACCGTACTGTGCGGGATCAGCGGCGGGACCATTCACCGAATTCGGAGCGTAGACCGGGGTCGACGCAGCGTTGAAGTGGTACCTGCCGGCGCCGTCCTTCGAGTAGTTGCGGACCTCGTTCTTCGGCATGTTCACGGGCAGCTGCGCGTGATTGGTGCCCACGCGGTAGCGGTGGGCGTCTGCGTAGGAGAAGATACGTGCCTGCAGCATGCGGTCGGGGCTTGCCGCGATGCCCGGAACGAAGTTCGACGGCGCGAACGTGGCCTGTTCGATCTGCGAGAAGTAGTTCTCGGGGTTCCGATTCAGGGTGAGCTTGCCGACCGGGATCAGCGGGTAGTCGGCCTGCGGCCACACCTTGGTGAGGTCGAAGGGATTGAACCGGTAGTCCTTGGCGGCGTGGTAGGGCATGATCTGGACCTTGAGGTCCCAGCTGGGGTGGTTGCCCTTCGCGATGTTCTCGGCGAGGTCGCGGAGATGGTGGTCGGCGTCCGAGCCGGCGAGCGCTTCGGCCTCGTCGACAGAAAGTACTTCGTGGCCCTGGCTGGACTTGAAGTGGTACTTCACCCAGAACTTGTCGCCGGCCTCGTTGATCCACATGTAGGTGTGGGATCCGTAGCCGTTCATGGTGCGCCAGGAGTTGGGCAGGCCGCGGTCTCCCATGAGCCAGGTGACCTGGTGTGCGGATTCGGGGCTGAGCGTCCAGAAATCCCACTGCATGTCGGCGTCGCGCAGGTTGGTGCCGGGAAGGCGCTTCTGTGAGTGGATGAAGTCGGGGAACTTGATGCCGTCACGGATGAAGAACACCGGGGTGTTGTTGCCCACGAGGTCGTAGTTGCCTTCGGCGGTGTAGAACTTCAGCGCGAAGCCGCGGGGGTCGCGCCAGGTGTCGGGGGAGCCCTGCTCGCCCGCAACCGAGGAGAAGCGCAGTAGCGTCTCGGTGGTCGTGCCCTGCTGGAAGAGGGCCGCCTTGGTGAACATGCTGACGTCCTCGGTGGTCTCGAAGACGCCGAATGCGCCGCCACCCTTGGCGTGGACAACGCGCTCGGGGATCCGCTCGCGGTTGAACTGCGCCAGCTTCTCGATGAGGTAGTGGTCGGTCAGCGGAATGGCTCCGTCACGGCCGACGGCCGAGGAATTGCCGTCATCGATGACCGGCGCCCCGGACTGCGTCGTGCTGAAATTAGCGTTCATGTTGCTCCTTCTGGAATGGATCTGAGATTTGGTCGATGGGGTGTGCAGGGGTGGCGCGGCAGTCGTCGCAGAGGCCCTGGTACATCACTTCCGCGATCCGGATGGTCATCCGCTTGGAGCCAGGGGCCCAGGAGGGAGTCAGGCAGGGGGCATGGCCCACTGCGCAGTCGACGTCCTCGATGCGTCCGCACCCCGTGCACACGGCGTGATGGTGGTTGTCATTCACCCGCGTCTCGTAGCGTGCGGGGGAGTGCGGCGTTTCGATGCGGCGTAGCAGACCCGCGTCGGTCAGGTCCGCGAGGACCACATAGACGGACTGCACGGTGATGTGCGGCAGTTCGGCGCGCACGGCGGCCGCGGCGTCGTCGGCGGTCGCGTGCGGGGAACGTTCGACGGCGGCGAGGACTGCCAGCCTCTGGCGGGTGACACGCCTCCCCAGTGAATGCAGCGCGCTCGACCACTGGGCCTCGAGGGCCTCGGAGTGGTGCGCTGCTTTGGTCATGACCCGAGTCAACCACTTATTCCGAACAATTCATAATAAGGCGCGGAAAGGTCCCCCGAACCGGAAGAATGTCGGTACGGTGAGAGGGTGAACCTCGGAAAGCGCGGCTGGGCCTGGGCGCTCGACTATGCCTATGTTGGTTTTTGGCAGATGCATGGGTTTCTTTTCCGGGCGGACCCCGCACGGTACCTGCATCCCGACGCGAGCAAGGCGCAGGCGGACAAGCTGCCGGTCCTGCTCATACCGGGGATCTACGAGACCTGGCAGTTCCTGCGTCCGATCGCGGATCATCTGCACAAGGCGGGCCACCCCATCCACGTGGTGCGGAAGCTCGGCTACAACCTCGGGACCGTCGAGGACATGGCGGTCCTCGTGGGCCGGTATCTCGAGCAGCAGGGCCTCGAGAACGTGGTGGTCGTCGCGCACAGCAAAGGCGGGTTGATCGGGAAATTCCTGATGACCATGCCGCACCAGGCGGGCCGAGTGAACCGCATGGTCACCGTGAACACCCCCTTCTCCGGCTCCATCTATGCAAACTTCTTCGTGCTCCCGAGCATCCGGGCCTTCGCCCCGGGTAACCGCACCCTCCAGCTTCTGCGCGAGAACATCGAAAGCAATGCCCGCATCACCTCGATCTACGGCAAGTTCGATCCGCACATCCCCGGCGGCAGCTATCTGGAGGGTGCCCGGAATATACAGCTCGAGACAATGGGGCATTTCCGGCCCATCGCCGACCCCCGGGTGCTGAAGGAAATCGACACGGCGATTGCCGCGGAAGAGCGGGGAACCTGAGGGGCACCACCCCTTGATGAAGTTGTTGCCGCCGCGAACGAAAGTCCGGATACACTTTCCCGGTGCCCAGACTCCTCGCCGACCTCACGCCCCTTCGGGAGAGCCCGGCATTTCGGCGGCTCTACATCGGCACGGCGCTTTCGGCGATCGGCACCCAGCTCACCCTGATCGCCGTCAGCCTCCAGGTCTACTCGTTGACGGAATCAACGTTGAGCGTCGGGCTGCTCAGCCTCTTCGCCCTCGTGCCGCTCGTGATTGCCGGTCTCTATGGCGGGGCCATCGCTGACGCGCAGGACCGCCGGAAGGTGGCGCTCGCATCGGGCATCGCGCTGTGGGGGACGTCGATGGGAATCGCCGCGCAGGCCTGGCTCGGCCTCGACAACGTCTGGCTGCTGTACTGCCTCATCGCCCTGCACTCGGGCGCCGCAGGCATCAACCAGCCGACCCGCAGTTCGATCATTCCGCGGCTTGTCCGGCCCGAGCTCCTCCCGGCAGCGAATGCGCTCAGCATGATCACCTTCGGTCTCGCCTTCACCATCGGTCCGCTGCTTGCGGGCGTGCTGGTGGCGCAGGTGGGCTACGCCTGGACGTATACGGTCGACGTCGTCACGTTCTCCTTCGCGCTGTGGGCGGTGTACCGGCTGCCGCCCATGCCGCCGGAGGGACCCACCCGGCGGGCAGGGCTGGCGACGGTCCTCGAGGGTTTCCGCTTCCTCGGGACCCGGCCGAACATCCGGATGACGTTCATCGTGGACCTCGCCGCCATGATCCTGGCGCAGCCGCGCGTGCTGTTGCCTG
Organism: Arthrobacter sp. CAN_A214; assembly: GCF_015751955.1. Lineage (NCBI taxonomy): Bacteria > Bacillati > Actinomycetota > Actinomycetes > Micrococcales > Micrococcaceae > Arthrobacter > Arthrobacter sp. CAN_A214. The sequence goes on along the minus strand of NZ_JADOUU010000008.1, from coordinate 4,376 downwards.
CAGTGGGGGCAGTGCTGATCGGCGGCGGGGAGCTGACGGTCGGCATCCTGTTCGCCTCGGCCGCGTTCGGGTCGGTGCTTGCGGGCCTGTTCTCCGGGCCGCTCGGGCGCATCCACAAGCAGGGGCTCGCGGTGATCTGGTCGATCGTCGGCTGGGGCGCCTCGATCAGCGCCTTCGGACTGGTGGTGGTGATGGCGGGCGCCGGGCGGGCTCCGGTGGGGGAGGGGGAGCTTTCCGTCTGGGTTCTCCCGGCCGCCCTGTGCCTGGTCCTTGCGGGGATCGCCGATTCGATCAGCAGCGTCTTCCGCCACACCATCCTGCAGTCAGCGACCCCCGACGCCATGCGCGGCCGCCTGCAGGGAGTGTTCATCGTGGTGGTCGCGGGAGGCCCGCGGGTGGGCGACGTCGTGGCCGGCGGGAACGCGGCCTGGCTCGGCGAGGGGTGGACCGCCGTCGTCGGCGGACTTGCCTGCATCGTGCTGGTGCTGGCTCTCTCGCGCTGGCAGCCGCGCTTCGCCCGGTACGATTCGCGCCGGCCGGAGGCCTGAAACTACCAGCCGGCGCCAAGCCCCGGCCCGTAGAATCTGGAGAACAGCGTGCCTCGCGGTCGCGTTGAGCCAGTACGTCCCGGTTGGATCCGGGAGCCGTCATCCGAAGGAGTTGCTGCAGTGCACAATCATCTCAACGGTGCCAAGACGGCGTTGTTGTTCGGCGCCCTCATGGGGATCTTCCTGCTGTTCGGCGCCGTCATCGCCGGCGCCACGGGTAGTTCGGCCTTTCTCTGGATCTTCGCCCTGATCGGGGTGGGATCCGTCGCGTACAGCTACTGGAACAGCGACAAGATCGCCATCCGGAGCATGAAGGCCGTCGAGGTCAGCGAGCAGCAGGCGCCCGCCATGTACCGCATCGTGCGGGAGCTCAGCGCCCGGGCCGACAAGCCGATGCCGCGACTGTACGTGTCACCCACGATGGCACCCAACGCTTTCGCAACGGGCCGCAATCCCGAGCACGCCGCAGTCTGCTGTACGCAGGGAATCCTCCAGTTGCTCGACGAGCGGGAACTCCGCGGCGTCCTGGGGCACGAACTCATGCACGTCTACAATCGGGACATCCTCACCGGCTCCATCGCGGCTGCCGTAGCCGGCGTGATCACGTCGGTGGCTCAGATGTTCGCGTTCGCCGGCCTCTTCGGCGGCCGGAACCAGGGCGGCAACCCCATCGCCGCCCTGCTGCTGGCCTTCCTCGCCCCGGTCGCCGCGGGCCTGATCCAGATGGCGATCGGGCGCACCCGCGAATACGATGCCGACGAGGACGGCGCCAAGCTCACCAACGATCCGCTGGCCCTCGCCTCGGCGCTGGGCAAGCTCGCGTCGGGCACCCAGCGTGCGCCGCTTCCGCAGGAGCAGCGCCTCGTCAACACCTCGCACCTGATGATCGCCAACCCCTTCAAGGGCAGCGACGTCAACAAGCTCTTCGCGAGCCATCCGCCGATGGACCAGCGCATCGCGCGCCTCGAAGCGATGGCCGGGCGGCGGAACTGACCTCCAACGACGACGGCGGCCCCACCTGTGGAAGGTGGGGCCGCCGTCGTCGTTACTGGTGCTGGTCAGCGCATGTTGACGAACTGCAGATCGGCCTCGTCGAAGTTCTTCAGCAGGGCCATGGTGGCCTGGAGATCGTCGCGTGACTTGGAGCTGACGCGCAACTCGTCGCCCTGGATCTGGGACTTCACGCCCTTGGGACCCTCGTCCCGGATGAGCTTGTTGATCTTCTTGGCGATGTCCTGCTCGATGCCCTCCTTGATGGAGGTCTCCAGCCGGAATTCCTTGCCCGAGGCGTAGGGCTCGCCGGTGTCGAGGGACTTCAACGAGATGCCGCGCTTGATCATCTTCGACTGCAGTACGTCAAGGACGGCGAGGACGCGCTCCTCGGAGTTGGCCTTCATCAGGATCTTCTCGCCGCTGAAATCGACCTCAGCGCCTACACCCTTGAAGTCGTAGCGTTGCACGATCTCCTTCTGCGCCTGGTTCAACGCGTTGGCCACCTCCTGCTTGTCCACTTTGCTCACGACGTCGAACGTGGATTCGCTTGCCACGGTGCCTCCTTGAAGTTGGTTCGATTCCTTGTTCAAGCCTACTTGGTTGCACCATCGGACGCCTTCTCGAGGTGTGCCCATCCTCTTCCCGCTAGTCCTTCCACCCAGCGGGCAACCCCCTCCGGAGGATGCCCGGCCGCCTCCACACCGAGCGCGCAGCAATGGCGTCCTGGAGGCACTACCGGCCGGAAGTACTGCGCACCGGATGCCGATTCGTGTCTGGGGCGAATCTTTTGTAAAGTTGTCTTGCCCGCGCTTGCTGCGGGTGGTCTTCGCTTGAAGACGTTCGGCAGATTACCCGAGCGGCCAAAGGGGGCTGACTGTAAATCAGCTGGCAACGCCTACGGGGGTTCGAATCCCTCATCTGCCACAGGCGACTAGGGCCCTTACTTCCGTGCAAACACTGGGAGTAGGGGCCTTTAGTTTTGCCCGGATAAGCTTCGTGCCCACACTTGCTACTGAACAACGTGATCAAGTGCGTCTGCAACGGCGGTCAGATCGTCTTCAAACAGGTCCGCATAGATGTCTAGGGTCATAGCCGCTGAGCTGTGCCCGAGCATCCTTTGCACCGCTTTGACGTTCGCGCCGGCCAATACGGCGAAGCTCGCAGCGGTATGGCGACCTGAACCTGGGCCTCCGGATGGGCGAGCAGCTCGAAACCGGCATGCTCGGCCTGAACGCCGGCGTCATCTCCAACGCCGCTGCGCCTTTCGGCGGTATCAAGCAATCAGGACTAGGCCGAGAAGGCGGAAGCGAAGGCATCGAGGAATACCTCTACACCCAATACATCGGCATCGCCTGCCCCTACGCCAACTAGCTACCGGGGGTGCCCCTCGTCGACGTTTCTGACGCAGGGGCACTCAAGAGTGACACCAAGTGCCCCTGCACGGTGATGGGTTGCCGCGAAAAACTCTCACCGGGTATGGAGCCATCTGATCTACGAGTTCCGCGAAGGGACAATGGTTTTCCCCGATCCTCCACCGCAACACCATTCTCCGGTCCAAACCGCCACCAAAAATCCCATATGGAACCTGATGCAGCTGACCCACCCGCTGGCTCGGGGTCAGCGCAAAGGGAAAGTTTGCAGGGCGCAGCTCACTGGCTCGGGCACAACAGCGGCGGAGTTGGGTTCGCGAGCATCAAATCCACTATTGCCTTGGCTTGGTTCGTCAGTGGGCGCCCCAAATACCAATTCACGTAGACCTCGCGTACGGCCGCTTCATGATCAATTCTGCGGAAGACCACATTGTGTTTCCTTGAGACCGCCACAGGCAGCTCCGTGGTGAGACCGACGCCTGCGCCGCTTTCGACCAGCGCCAGAAGTGACTGCGGGTGCTGCACTTGATGGGCTACCTCGGGATAGCCGCCGAGGTCGCGCCAGAGCGGATGGCTGAGAAGCGTATCAGGCCGGAATCGGCCCGTCATGATGATTCGGGCATGCAGAATCTGCTGGGGGTCCAGCGGTTTCTCAGGGCTCTCAGCCCATTTGTGTGTGGGTGGAATCACAACTAGGAAGTTCTCCCGCCACAAGAGCTCCGAGGCAAAGTGCCGGCGCGACAGCAGCGGTTCGGTCTGCCGGAGGAAGACGTCAAACCTGCCAGACTCTGCAGCGCTTTCCATCTCTCCACCGGCCATTTCATCCAGCAGAACGTCGATCTTCGAGTGTTCCTGACGGGCGAGTCCCAGCAAATGGGGAAGATAGCCCGCCGATGCACTCGGGTAGGTGCCAACGGCCACGACACCGTGAGACTGCGGCTTGCCGTATCTTCGCGCATGTTGCAACCCGACGTCGACTTCCCCCAGGATCAGGCGCGCGTGGCGAATGAAGCTGGCACCCACCGGCGTGAGCTGCACCGGTCGTGTTCGTCGATTTATCAGCTGTAGGTCGAGCTCCGCCTCGAGTTCCTTGATATGCCCGGTGACGGTCGGCTGGGACAGTCCAAGCTCCTGCCCGGCCTGCAGGAAAGATCCATAATCGACGATCGCCACGAGAGACTCCAGCCAGCGCAGTTCCATCCCTAGCTCTCCTTTGCATTGATATTTCTGATACTAATCATCAAGTTTATTGTCTTGTGCGATACTGCAGCACCTGTCAAGCTTTCACAATCGAAGGTGATCAAGGACACGTCACGAGCGTCCCCGAGGCACTGACTGCGGTTGCTTGGCTCACCTGTAGGACCCACAATCAAGGTTACGTCCCGCTGAGTGGTGGAGTTTTCTCGACACCGTGCGGGTCAGTTCTTTGATTATGCTGCAGTGAGTTCTGGGAGCAAAACTGTTT
>NZ_JADOUU010000007.1:0-150747 GCF_015751955.1 Arthrobacter sp. CAN_A214 | reverse complement strand
CCACCACAAAGCAGGCAACCAGCCAATTCAACCAATCAAAAAACAATCGGTATCAACAAACTTGGCACACTATTGAGTTCTCAAACAACAGACACAACCGAATACTCCCAAGCCCCGAAAACTTCCTCAAAAATTCTCGTTCAGACTCTTTATTTCTTCGCTGCGATGTGTTACTAACCTATTCCATGCTTCGATTCCCTGTCAAATCAGCCGAACCCGCCAACCGCGAACCCCACCAACCCACAAAAAACCCCCAACCCACCACAAAACACCACCAACCCGACACCAAAAAAACGCGCCGCATCAGCAACAAAAAAGGAGGGAAGGCCACCCACAACAGGGCAACTCAACAAACACTACACCCAACCCACCCAACCACCAACCCAAACCACCACACACCCCACCAACACCCACACACCCAGCCAGCAGGAGCAACACTTCTCCCCTTCAAGGACCCGACCGTGTCGGGGACTACGGGAGCCGGACTAACCAGCCGCGCCGATGTCGGCCATTGCCAGATTTCGCTTGCCACGGCGCACCAGCAGGTATCGGTGGTGAAGGAGGGCTTCCTCCCCCACCACGTGCTCGGCGTCGGTGATCTTGAGATTGTTGACGTAGGCGCCACCTTCGGCGACGGTGCGTCTCGCAGCGGAGTTGCTCGCGGAAAGACCGGTGGCCACCAGCAGATCCACTATTCCCAGCGCAGAAGGAGAGACGGTCACGGACTCGAGCTCGGCCGTGGCGGCCGTCAGCGTCGATTCATCGAGGTCCGCCAGCTCTCCCTGCCCGAACAGTGCGGCTGACGCGGCAATCACCTTCTCGGTGGCGTCGACACCGTGCACCAGCGAGGTCACGTCGTAGGCGAGCATCCGCTGCGCTTCGCGCCGGTGGGGCTGCTCCTCGGTCGCGACCCCGAGGGCGGCGATCTCCTCGCGGGAGCGGAAGGTGAAGATTTTGAGACGGTCGACGACGTCGGCGTCGGAGGTGTTCAGCCAGAACTGGTACATCGCGTAGGGACTTGTCATGGCCGGATCCAACCACACGGCATTGCCCTCGCTTTTTCCGAATTTGGTTCCATCGGAATTGGTGATGAGCGGGGTGCCGATGGCGTGGACGCCGGCACCCTCCGCCTTTCGGACCAGGTCGGTACCGCTGGTCAGGTTGCCCCACTGGTCCGAGCCGCCGGTCTGGAGCACACAGCCGTACTCCCGGAACAGTTGAAGGTAGTCCATGCCCTGAAGGATCTGGTAGCTGAATTCGGCGTAGCTGATGCCCTCGTCCGAGTTGAGGCGGGTCGCCACGATGTCCTTCTTGATCATCGTGCCGACGCGGAAGTATTTGCCGACCTCGCGCAGGAAATCGATGGCGCTCATCGGCGCCGTCCAGTCGAGGTTGTTCACCATCCGGGCCCCGTTGGCACCCTCGAAACTGAGAAAGCGCTGCACCTGTCCCTGCAGGTAGCCGACCCACTCCGCAACGGTTTCCTTGGTGTTCATGGTGCGCTCCGCCGTCGGGCGTGGATCACCGACCAACCCGGTGGATCCACCGACCAGCGCAAGGGGCCTGTGCCCGGCGAGCTGGAGCCGCCGCATGGTCAGGAGTTGGACCAGGTTCCCGAGGTGAAGGCTTGGTGCCGTCGGGTCGAAGCCGCAGTAGAACACGATGGGGTCCCCCGAAAGGAGCGCCTCGAGTTCGGTCTCGTCGGTCGACACCTGCACGAGGCCGCGCCAGCGGAGCTCCTGCCAGACGTTCGCGAAGGAGGGATCGTTCTGCTGGGCGGTTTTATTCCGGACTGGGGATTCTGGTTGCTGCGGCACAGCATCCAAATTATCAGCCCTCGATACCCTCCGGGATCCTGCCCGTGGAAATCAGCCTCAGCCGCTGCGTGGGACGCGTCATCGCGACGTACAGGTCGCCGACGCGGGCAGTGGCGGAATCGAGCATGAGTTGCGGCTCGAGGATGGTGACGCCGTCGAACTCGAGGCCCTTGGAGCCGCGCGGGGAGATGACCACGATGTCCTGACCCGGCCCGCCTGCACCGGTGCCGACGCGTGAGCCGTACGCCGGCTCGAGCGCCGAGCGGACCTCGGCCAGGCGGTCCTCCGGTGCGATCACGGCGAGCAACCCGCCGTCGATCGCCTCGAGCTCCTCGGGAAGCGCGGCGACGAGCGCGGGGATCAGGTCCGGAACGGCATCGACGACGGGCGCGTACCGACCCTCGCGCACGGCCTTGGGCGCTGAGACCACAAGGCCTGCGGCGTTGGCCATGCGAACAGCCGCCTCGGCGATCTGCGACGGCGTCCGGTAGTTCACGGTCAGCTCCTCGAGCCGCCACCGCTCCCCCACGAACGGTTCGAGTGCCTGCTGCCAGGACCGTGATCCTGCGGCGGAACTGGTCTGCGCGATGTCACCGACGATGGTGAAGGATTTCAGCGGGCACCGTCGCATGAGCAGGCGCCACTGCATGGGAGAGAGTTCCTGCGCCTCGTCCACCACGATGTGCCCGAAGGCCCAGGTGCGGTCGCCGGCCGCGCGTTCGGCCGCCGTCGCCCTTGTGACGGTTACCGTGTTGTGGAGCGCCAGGGCCTCTGCCGTGACCACGCCGTCGACGCCCGAGTCCGCAAGCGACTCATTCACGTTCTCCAGCGTGCGCTCGGCATTGGCGAGATCGCGGCGGTGCTCCTGTTCGCGCGCGGCGGCGCTTCGCCCGGCCGAGACATCGAACTCGCCGAGGAGCTCCGCAGCCTCATCGAGCAGTGGGACGTCCGCCTCGGTCCAGGGTGCGTCGGACGCCCTCAGGAGCATCGCGCGCTCGGCGTCACTGAGCTGGGGTGCAGCGGCAGCCAGCTGGTCGGGGCGGCTGAGCAGTTCCGAAACCAGCTTCTGGGGAGTGAGCGGCATCCAGGCGAGGTTCAGCGCGATCCGTACGTCCCGAGAGCTCCGCACATCCTCCGCCAAATAGGAGCGGTCGGCGTTGTTTCCCGCGCCCGACGATGCCTCGAGGGTTTCGAGCAGCTGCTCGGTCAGCTCCCGCAGGAGGATCCGGACGAAGGTCACCCGGGCCTCGTTGTGCGGCTTGCCGGTGGCCCGCGCGCGTTCGCGCGCACGCGCCACCTGCCGGGGCGTCAGCGTGAGCCGGGTTCCCTCGACGTCGAGCCGCTTGTCCTCCGCTGGAACCCGCTGCCGGTTGGCGACGGCTTGCTTGACGATGCGCGCCATGTCGAGGGTTCCCTTCAGTGCGGCGGCTTCCTCGCCCGGCTCGGGGATCGTGGTGATCCCGGGCATCAGGGTGCCGATCCCGGCCATGACCACGCCGGTCTCCCCCAGCGAGGGCAGCACGCGTTCGATGTAGCGCATGAAGGCGTCGGTGGGTCCGACCAGCAGTACGCCGGCCGATTTCAGGCGTTCGCGGTGCGTGTACAGCAGGTAGGCTGCGCGGTGCAGTGCCACGGCGGTCTTTCCGGTTCCCGGGCCGCCCTGGACCACGGTGATGCCGGGCAGCGGGGCGCGGATGATGCGGTCCTGTTCGGCCTGGATGGTTCCCACGATGTCGGACATCTGGCCGGTCCTGCGGGTATTCAGTGCCGCGAGGAGGGCGCCCTCGCCCTGCAGGGAATCGTCGTCGCCGAGCATGCCGGCGTCGAGCACGTCGTCCTCGATGGCGACGACGTCGCGCCTGGCAAGAATCAGGTGGCGCCGCCGTCGCACGCCCATGCGTTCGAAGGCCGTGGCCTGGTAGAAAGTTCCGGCCTCCGGTGCGCGCCAGTCGACCATGAGCTGGCGCAGTTCGTCGTCGGACAGCCCGATGCGGCCGATGTAGCGCTTGTCGCCGTCGTCGAGGTCGAGACGCCCGAACACGAGCCGGTCGTCGACCGCGTTCAGCTGGGCGAGCCGGTCCTCGTACATCGTGGCGAAGGCATCGCGTTCCGACCGGTTCTGGTGCGACCCCGCGGAGGCGCTGCGGCGCACCTCTGCCAGCTGCTGCGCCTTCTCGGCCCGGAGGTCGTCCAACCGCCGGTACAGGCCGCCGACGTACCCGCGCTCGTGCTCCAGTTCGGCTTTCGCCTGGGATGTTTCATGCATGGGGGTTCCCTCCCGAAAAAGACAGACCGTCAATTCTAGCGTGCGGAACTCCTACGCCGTCGACAACGCGCGGACCCCGTGCCCGGCGGGCCGTCCGCGGCCTCCCGGAGCTGCGGACTCCCGCGCCACGGCACGGCCGGGCTGTCGGTCACCCCGCCTCCCTACGGTCCTTTGAGGGACTTACCCGGCCGATAGCGCGACACCGTGGGCTCGCCGGGCAGCCAGAACCGCCAGGGGTAGTCGGTGGAGCCCCCCGGGCCGCTTACTCCGACCCGCGGCCCGGTGGAGTAGCCCGACGCCGGAACCGGCCCGGGTGGCAGCGCAAGGGTGAAGGGCGGAGCCAGCGCATCAGCGCCGTCGTAACGCCGATCCAGCCCGAGGGCCTGCGCGAGCCGGGCCGGCCCGCGCGCGAGGTCCAAGTCCGTCTTCGGAGTGTTCCGGCGGTGACGGGCCAGGTCGAGCCCGCCGGTGATCTCCCCTGCGCGAAGGAGCAGACCGGTAGCCCAGCCGTCCGTCCCGCAGACGACATTCACGCAGTAGTGCATGCCGTAGGTGAAGTAGACGTAGAGGTGCCCGGCCGGGCCGAACATCGAGTCGTTCCGGGCGGTCCGGCCCCGAAAGGCATGCGAACCTGGGTCCACTGGCCCGAGGTAGGCCTCCACCTCGGTGATGCGCACGCTGACCGGACCGTCGTCGTCGAAGTGCGTCAGCGTTGCCCCCAGAAGCAGCGGCGCCGCCTCGAGCGCGCTGACCGAGAGGCGGTCACGCGTCCCGGCGGGGGCGGAGGAAGAAGGAGGCGGGGTAGGGAGAACCACCGGATGAACGCTAGCAAGATCCGCGGTGGGGAGGGGAACCTGACGCCACCGTAATGTCCGATTCCCGCTAGCTTGTGGTCCGCCGCACTGTCAGGATGGAGCAATGGACTTCTGGCAGCGGTACCGGGCAATCGATTCGCGGGACACGCGCTTCGACGGTCAGTTCGTCACCGCAGTGTCCTCGACGGGTATCTACTGCCGGCCGTCGTGCCCTGCGCGCACCCCGAAACCTGCGAATGTGAGGTTCTACCGGACGTCCGCCGCCGCCCATGAAGCGGGTTTCCGGGCCTGTAAGCGGTGCCTGCCCGAGGCAGTGCCCGGCACGCCGGAGTGGAACCTCCGCAACGATGCCGCGGGTCGGGCCATGCGCCTCATTGCCGACGGCGAAGTGGACCGCTCCGGAGTCGGCGGCCTTGCCCTCCGGCTCGGGTACTCGACCCGCCAGCTGAACCGAATCCTGCGGGAGGAACTCGGTGCCGGTCCGCTCGCCCTTGCGCGTGCGGCACGCGCGCAAACAGCACGCACCCTGCTGACGGGGACGGACCTACTGTTCTCCGATGTCGCATTCGCCGCCGGTTTCAGCAGTATTCGCCAGTTCAACGACACAGTGGCCGAGGTATATGCACTCACTCCCTCGCAACTCCGGGGAGCGAGCCCACACCGTGGGTCTCCCGTCGACGGGGGGCGCACCACGCTCACCCTGACCCTTCCGGTTCGGCCTCCCTACGACAATGGGATCTTCACCTTCCTCAAGGCCCGTGCGGTCCGTGGTGTCGAGGAGGCGTCCGCCAACGGGTACGCGCGGCTGGTTCGCCTGCCCGGCGGCCACGGCTGGTTCCACGCCGAGGCGGTCGCCGTGTCAGCGGGCAGGGCGGGGATGAAGGTCTCGATCGTCCTCGAGAAACTCGCCGATCTTCCCGTGCTGCTCACCCGGATTCGACGCCTCTTCGATCTCGATGCCGACCCCGCGGCCATCGACACGGTGCTGGCACAGCAACCCGACCTCGCTCCACTGGTCCGGAGTGTTCCGGGGATCCGGCTGCCGGGCGGCGTGGACCCGCACGAGATCCTGATGCGTGCCCTGATCGGACAGCAGGTGACGGTCAAGGCGGCGACCGGTGCCCTGACCGTTCTCGCCGCTTCGGGCAGTGAACCGCGCCTCGCCGTCGACGGTTTCACCCGGCTTTTTCCCTCGGCCGCGGACATCGCGGCCTCCGCGGGGGACCTCCTCCGCGGACCGGCCCGGCGCATCGAGGCCATCCGCGCCACGGCGGAGGCGTTGTCCGACGGAACCCTCGACATCGGCGTCGGAGACGACCTGCAGAGCCTCCGCGGAAAGCTTCTCCCGCTGGCGGGCATCGGCCCCTGGACAGCGGATTACGTGGCCATGCGCGTGCTCGGGGCAACCGACGTCCTGCTCGGCAACGACGCCGCCGTCTGTAACGCGTGGGTCGCACTGACCCGACGGGGTTCCCCTGCCGGGCCCCGGACCAAGACGGAGCGCGACATGGCCGGCGCCCTCAGCGGAGTGAGCCCCTGGCGGTCCTACGCCACGATGCACCTGTGGCGCTCCGCGCCCGTACGGACCGCAACCAATCGCCGATCGATCCCAGCCGAGAAAGCAACTCCATGACCAGCGCACTCCTCTCCCCAGCATCCGTGGTGACTATTCCCACCCCCGATGGACCGTTCACCATCATCGAAACCGGCGGCGCTGTCCTCTCCTCGGGCTGGACCGCCTCGGTGGACGAGCTCACCGGCCAGATCCACCCGAGCCTGAGGCACCCGATCGCCGGGCGGGGATCTCCGGGGTTGACGTCGATGACGGAAGCCGTGCGCGCCTACTACGACGGCGACCTCGCCGCGATCGACGGCATTGCAGTGCGCCAGGTCTCGGGGCCGTTCCGCAGCCACGCCTGGGATGTCCTCCGCAGCGTCCGGCCCGGGGCACCCGTCACCTATACGCAGTATGCGGAACTCGCCGGAAGCGCAGGAGCGGTGCGCGCCGCGGCGGGAGCCTGTGCCCGGAACGCCGCAGCACTCTTCGTGCCGTGTCACCGGGTGGTCCGCACGGATGGCTCGCTGGGCGGATTCCGATGGGGGCTGGAAATCAAGCAGCGCCTCCTCGACCGGGAGCAGGGCGCGACGACCGTGCCCTGCTAGCTTCCAACAGGGCCGACCAGCTCCTGCGAGCGGCGGTCAGTTCTCCAACACGTCCGCGGTGAGCCGCTGCCGTGCCGCCATGTCGCGGTACAGTTCGTTGCCCACCAGGAGTTCGGCATGCGTGCCGCCCGCCACCACCCGGCCGCCGTCGAGCACAAGGATCTGGTCGAAGTCGGCGACCGTCGAGAGCCGGTGGGCCACCACGATGACGGTGCGGTTCTGCGCCGCCCTGCCCAGGGTCTGCTGCAGCAGCTGTTCGGTCCGCGAATCCACCGACGACGTTGGTTCGTCCAGCAGGAGCACCGGCCGATCCGCGAGGATGGTGCGCGCCCACGCATGGCGCTGGCGCTGCCCGCCCGACAGTCGCACGCCGTCCTCGCCGAGGTTGAGCTGCAGCCCGTCCTCCGATCGGCCGATGAGCGCGGTCAGCCCGACGGCGTCGAGCGCGGCCTCGAGGTCAGCATCGCTTGCCGTCGGGGCGGCAAGGCGGAGGTTGTCGGCAAGGGTGCCACTGAGCACCGGAGCTTCCTGCTCAACGAGGCCCATGCGCTGCCGGAGTGCTGATCGAGGCATGCTGCTGATCGGCGCACCGTCGTAGGAGATGCTCCCCGAGGTGGGTTCGTAGAAGCGCTCGAGAAGGGCCAGTACCGTCGATTTGCCGGCCCCTGACGGCCCGACGAGGGCGGTACGGCTCCCGGCGGCAACAGTGAAGGAAACATCGTCGAGGATCCAGGGGGCGTCGGGCGCTGTGGTTTCGGCGATTGCCTCCTGCGCTGCTTCGTCCTCCGGTGATCCAAGGAGCTGCTCGGACGGCTCGTCACGGTCGTAGCGGAACCGCACGTTCCGCAGCTCCAGGAATGGGGCCCGTGCGCCGCGGCCTTCCTCGATCGCGACGCCGCGTCCCGCCGTAGCGGCAGCGGCGGAGCTCACGGTAGCGGCAGGACTTCCGGAGGCGTGGGCACTGTCATGCCCACCGCCGCCGTTCCCCGCGCCTGCACTCCCGCCGTTCTCGTTCTCGTTCTCGTTCTCGTTCTCGTCCTCGTCCTGGTCTTCCGGCTCAAGCCGTGCAATCTCCTGGATCCGGTCGAGGGCAGCGAGCCCCGACTGGATCTGAACGAAAGCACTCATCGCCGAACCTATCGGCAGGACGAGCAGGAACAGGTACAGGATGAAGGCCAGGAGGTCGCCCAACTGGAGGGCGCCGCTGGCCACGCGGAGGCCACCGACCGCGAGCACCACGATGAAGGCGCCCTGGATGCAGACGGACATGATGGGCTGCACGGCGGCCTGCAGCTTCGCCATGGCGATTCCCGCGCGGAACGCGCTGACGGCCTCGGCGTCGATCACGGCGGCTTCACGCTGTTCGGCGACGGAAGCCTTGATGGTGCGGATTCCGGACAGGCCCCGCTCGACGGCGGCGGACATCGCGCCGACGGCGTCCTGCACATCCTTGCTCCGCTGGCGGATGAGGGTGCCCAGCATCAGCACGCCGCCCGTCCCGAGCACCACGGCGCCGAGGGTGATGCCGAACAGGAACGGGTCGAGGAGGATCATGAGCACGACGGCGGCGACGAACATCAGCACCGAGGACACGATGTCGAAGAGTCCGGAAGTAATGACGCTGCGCAGGAGGGTGGTGTCGGAGCCGACGCGGGACATGAGGTCCCCGACGCGGCGCCTGTCGAACTCGCGGATCGGCAAACTGAGCAGGTGCCCGATGAGCGAGCGCCGGAGCCCCAGGACCACCGATTCGGCGGTGCGCTGGAGGAGGTAGGACTGTCCGGCGTTGAACACGGCCCCCGCAAGGGTGATCGCGACGAGCAGCCAGACAAAGCGGCCGCCCGGGTTGCCGGCCGAAACCGCATTGACCAGCCGCTGGACCATCAGCGGCTGCACTACGGACAAGCCTGTCGCCACCACCGATACGACGGCGGCAGCTCCGAGGACACCGCCATGGCCCCGGAGGTAGGGCCAGAATTCGCTCAGTTTGGCGCGCTCGCTGGAGGGCTGCATGCTCCCAATGTGCTGGGGCGTCCCCCCTGTGTCAACGCGCTTCGCGGCAGGCGTAGTGGGAGCGCGGCCGCTACATCGGATACGCGGGAAGAACGGCACTCCTCACGGAGATCCGCAATCTCCCCGCGCACCCGATTCGAGGTCGGCGGGCCCGGGGACGGGCTACGCGGACGTACTAACGCCCTTCGGCGTACCCCGCCACCGTGGCCAGCTCCTCCTCGAGTGCCTCCAGCTGGCGCGCCACCGCCGCCGGTGCCGTCCCGCCCTGCGCGTCGCGGCTGGCCAGTGACCCCTCGACGGTCAGGACCTCCCTGACGGCAGGCGTGAGATGGTCCGAGATGGCGGCGAACTCCACGTCGGTCAGGTCCCACAGTTCGACGCCGCGTCCCTCGGCCACGCGCACGGCGGCACCCGACAGTTCATGCGCTTCACGGAAGGGTACGCCCTGCCGCACCAGCCACTCGGCGATGTCCGTGGCCAGCGCGAAGCCCTGCGGAGCGAGCGCCGCCAGCCGTTCGGTGTTGAACGTCAGCGTCGCGATCATTCCGGACACCGCGGGCAGCAGCACCTCGAGGGTGTCCACGGCGTCGAACACCGGTTCCTTGTCCTCCTGCAGGTCCCGGTTGTAGGCAAGGGGAAGCCCCTTCAGGGTGGCCAGAAGTCCGGTCAGATTCCCGATCAGGCGCCCGGCCTTGCCACGGGCCAACTCCGCGACGTCGGGGTTCTTCTTCTGCGGCATGATCGAGGAACCGGTGGAAAAGGCATCGTCGAGGGTCACGAAGGAGAACTCCTTGGTGGCCCAGATAATGATTTCCTCGCTGATGCGGGAAAGGTCGACGCCGATCATCGCGGCAACCCACGCGAACTCCGCATAGACGTCCCGGGATGCGGTGCCGTCGATCGAGTTGTGGGTGGCAGAGAAGAATCCGAGGTCAGCGGCAACAGCTTCGGGGTCGAGACCGAGGGAGGATCCAGCGAGGGCCCCCGAGCCGTAGGGGGAGACCCCGGCCCGCCGGTCCCAGTCCTGCAGCCGCTGGACATCGCGCAGCAGCGCCCAGGCATGCGCCAGCAGATGGTGGCTGAGCAGTACCGGCTGGGCATGTTGGAGGTGGGTGCGCCCCGGCATGGGCACACCGGCATGCGTCCGAGCCTGAGTGATCAACGCCTCGATCGTCGCCAGCGTGCCGCGCGCGATGATCCGCGCGTGGTCCCGGAGGTACATCCGGCCGAGCGTGGCCACCTGGTCGTTGCGGGAGCGCCCTGCTCGGAGCCTTCCCCCGAGCTCCGGCCCGGCACGCTCGATCAGCCCGCGCTCGAGGGATCCGTGGACGTCCTCATCGGAGTCCGCGGGAACGTACGCGCCGGAGCGGACGTCAGCGTCGAGCCGGTTTAGGGCATCGAGCATCCCGGCCAGTTCCGCATCGTCGAGCAGACCGGCGCGGTTCAGGACTCGAGCATGCGCGCGGGAGCCCTCGATGTCGTAGACCGCGAGGCGCCAGTCGAAGTGCGTCGACTTGCTCAGCGCCGCGAGGGCATCCGCGGGGCCACCGGCGAACCGGCCGCCCCAGAGCGACCCTTCGTTCGTCCCCGGGCGCCCCCCACCCTCGGAGGTTGGATCCATCAGGCGCCTGCCCGCTGGTCGCGGCTCGACGCCACCTTTGAGGACAGGCCGAAGATCTCGATGAAACCGCGGGCCATGGACTGGTCGAAGGTGTCACCGGAATCGTAGGTGGCGAGGTTGAAGTCGTAGAGTGCGACGTCGGAGCGGCGCCCGGTGACCGTGGCACGGCCGCCGTGGAGGTCCATGCGGATGTCGCCGGTGACGTACTTCTGGGTGTCGTCGATGAAGGTCTCCAGTGAACGCTTGAGCGGGGAGAACCACTGGCCGTCGTAGACCAGTTCGGTCCAGCGCTGGTCGACGGTTTTCTTGAAGCGGGACTGTTCGCGCTCGACGGTAACGTTCTCGAGTTCGCGGTGTGCGGCGATCAGTGCCATGGCACCGGGGGCCTCGTAGATCTCGCGGCTCTTGATGCCCACGAGGCGGTCCTCGACGATGTCGATGCGGCCCACGCCCTGCGCGCCGGCGCGGCGGTTGAGCTCCTCGATGGCCTGGAGCGGCGTGACCGCGTGGCCGTCGATCGCGACGGGAATGCCCTCCCGGAAGCTGATGGTCACCTCGTCAGCAGCGGGCGGGAATTCGGGTGACGCGGTGTAATCGTAGACGTCCTTGGTGGGTCCGTTCCAGATGTCCTCGAGGAAACCGGTTTCGACGGCGCGTCCCCAGACGTTCTGGTCGATGGAGAACGGGTTCTTCTTGGTGGTCTCGATCGGCAGGCCCTTGGCCTCCGCGAAGGCGATCGCCTTGTCACGGGTCAGCGCGAGGTCGCGCACGGGCGCGACGCACTTGAGGTCGGGGCCGAGGGTCTGGATGCCCACCTCGAAGCGCACCTGGTCGTTGCCCTTGCCGGTGCAGCCGTGGGAGACGGTGGTGGCACCGAACTCCCGGGCCGCCGCCACGAGGTGCTTGACGATCACCGGGCGCGAGATCGCGGACACCAGCGGGTAGGCGTCCATGTACAGGGCGTTGGCCTTGAGCGCCGGCATGCAGTACTCGTTGGCGAACTCGTCGCGGGCGTCGGCAACGTACGCCTCCACGGCGCCGCAGCTCAGCGCACGCTGGCGGATGGTCTCGAGCGATTCGCCGCCCTGCCCGACATCGACGGCGACGGCGATCACTTCGGCGCCGGTGGCTTCGGCGATCCAGCCGATGGCCACTGAGGTGTCGAGTCCGCCGGAATAGGCGAGAACAATGCGTTCGGTCACGGAAATATGCTCCTCTTGTGGGGCCGATGTGGGTACCGGCAATGGTTGTGGAAAAAAGTCAGGACGTCAGGTTTCCTGCGCGAGGCCCAGGAAACGCTCGGCGACCTCCGCGCCGCCGTCGACCTTGCGTGTCACCAGCATTACGGTGTCGTCACCGGCAATACTGCCAAGAATCGACGGCATCACCGAGTGGTCGATGGCCAGGGCAAGGAAATTGGCGGCCCCGGGAGGGGTCCGCAGGATCACGAGGTTGCCGGACCCCTCCGCGGTGACCAGCAGCTCACTGCACAGCCGGGTGAGGCGTGCATCGAGGATTTCCTGGGTGATCCCGCTCTGCGGAGCGCGGCCGCCACCCTCGGCGGGCACGGCGTAGACCAGCGTTCCCTCCTTCCCCCGGACGCGCACGGCGCCGAGTTCAACGAGGTCGCGGGACAGCGTGGCCTGCGTGACGAGGACACCGTTGGCGCCGAGCAGGGCGGCCAATTCGGCCTGCGAGCGTACCGACTGGCTGGTGAGCAGCGCCCGGATCTGCGCGTGGCGTGCGATCTTCGTGGACGGATGGACGGGATCCCGCTGCGCTGCCATGGCCGTCATCCCCCGTCCGCCCGGGACGCCTGGGACGCCTGGGACGCCTTCATCAGCCACACCAGAAGCGCCTTCTGGGCGTGCAGGCGGTTCTCTGCCTCGTCCCACACCACGGACTGCGGCCCGTCGATCACGTCGGCCGAGATCTCGTAGCCGCGGTAGGCGGGCAGGCAGTGCAGGACGACGGCGTCCGGTGCCGCGCGTGCCATGGCGGCGGCATCCACGGCGTAGGTACGGAAGAGTTCGGCGCGCGCAGCCTTTTCGTCCTCCTGGCCCATGGAGACCCAGGTGTCGGTAGCGACGACATCCGCTCCGGCGAGCGCCTCGGCAGCGTCCGTGGTGACGAGCACCGATCCGCCGGTCTCCGCGGCCCGGGAACGTGCGGCGTCGACCACCGGTTCGGCCGGCAGGAAGCCCTGCGGCCCGGCGATGCGTACGTGCATCCCCGCCGTCACCCCCGCGAGCAGGTAGGAGTTCGCCATATTGTTCGCAGCATCGCCGAGATAGGCGAGGGTGAGCCCGGCGAGCGGTCCCTTGTGCTCCCGGATGGTCAGCAGGTCGGCGAGGAGCTGGCACGGGTGGTAGTCGTCGGAGAGGGCATTGATGACGGGTACCCGCGACGCCGCGGCCATTTCCTCGAGCCCTGCCTGCGCGTAGGTCCGCCACACGATGGTCGCCACCATCCGCTCGAGCACCCGCGCCGTATCGGTGATGGACTCCTTGTGGCCGAGCTGCGATTCCCCCGCACCGATCACCAGCGGCACACCGCCGAGATCCGCGATCCCTGCGGCGAAGGACACCCGTGTCCGCGTCGAGGTCTTGTCGAAGATCAGCGCGACGGTGCGGCGACCCGCGCCCTCCCCTGCGTAGACGGCTTCCGCGTACGGGTTCGCCTTCAGCTCGAGCGCAAGGTCGAGGACCTCCGCCTGTTCGGCCGGGGTGAGGTCGGTGTCGACGAGGAAGTGCCGGGTCATGATGAGGCTCCCTTGACGGAGGCTGCGGAAGAGACGGTTCTGGCGGTGTCCAGCACTGTCGGGAGGGCTGCGAGGAAGGATGCGGCCTGGTCCTCGGTCAGGATCAGCGGCGGTGCCAGCCGGATGGTGTGCGGGCCCGTGCTGTTGACGATGAAGCCTGCCGCCAGGGCTGCGCTCACGGCGGACGGTGCGTAGCCGCCGTCGACATCGAACCCGAGCAGCAGCCCGCTGCCCCGGATCTCCCTCACGCCGGATACCTGCGTCAGGCCGTTCCGCAGATAGTCGCCGATGACGGCAGCGTGCTGCAGTAGACCGCCCGATTCGAGTGCGTCGATGGTGGCAAGGCCGGCCGCCGTCGCCACCGGGTTCCCCCCGAACGTGGTGCCATGCTGGCCCGCGGTGATCAGGGACGACACCGTGGCGCCGAAGGTCACGAGGGCACCGATCGGGAAGCCTCCGCCCAGGCCCTTGGCCAGCGTCATGGCGTCAGGAAGCACTGCATCCTCTTCGCCGCCGTCGGACTGGTGCGCGAACCACTTCCCGGTGCGGCCCATCCCGGACTGAACCTCGTCGAGGATCAGGAGCGCACCGTGGCGGCTTGTCACCTCGCGCGCGGTCCGGAGGTAGCCCGCGGGAAGCGGACGCACGCCCGCCTCGCCCTGGACGGGCTCGAGGACGACGGCGGCCACGGTGTCATCCACGGCCGCGATCAGTGCGTCGATGTCGCCGAACGGCAAGTGCTCGACACCCCCGGGCAACGGTTCGAAGGGTTCCCGGTAGGCCTGCTTCGAGGTCAGCGCGAGGGCTCCCATGGTACGGCCGTGGAAAGCGCCGTCGAGCGCAAGGATCCTCCTGCGGGTGGGCGAGCTGTTTCGCCGTGCCAGTTTGAAGGCCGCTTCGAGCGCCTCGGTGCCGGAGTTGGTGAAGAAGACCTTCGAGCCGGCGGGTGCCTCCGCCAGGGCAAGAAGCTTCTCCGCGAGGGCGATCTGGGGAGGGCTCGTGAAGAAGTTCGAGACGTGCCCGAGGGTCGCGGACTGGGCCGAGACGGCCGAGGTGAGGGCAGGGTGGGCGTGGCCGAGGGCATTGACGGCGATCCCGCCGAGAAGATCGAGGTACCGGTTTCCGTCGGCGTCCCACACGTAGCAGCCGTCGCCGCGCACGAGGACGCGCTGCGGCGTACCGAAGACGCCCATGAGCGAGTCGGTATACCGCGAGAGCCACTCCGCACCGGACGGTCCGTCCCCGGCGGCCCGCTCCGCGGGCTCCCTGCCAGTGGACGCTGCGGTGCCCGGCCCGGTGTGCGCCGGTGCACGCGTACCCGACGGCACCGCGGTACCCCGCAGCGGAACGCCAAATCCGACGACCGACGGCACGGCGACATCGGGTACCACCTGGGTACCGATCCCCGCCGTCGTGAACGTCTCGAGCAGCATGGAGTGCGCAAGGCGCCCGTCAACGATATGCGCACGCTCGACGCCGTTCTCCACCGCGCGAAGGCACGCAGTCATTTTGGGAATCATGCCCGATTCGAGCGTCGGCAGCATGGCCCGGAGCTGTGTGGTGGTGACCGAGGAGAGGAGCGAGTCCCGGTCCGGCCAGTCGGCGTACAGGCCCTCGACGTCGGTCAGGATCACGAGCTTCGACGCGCCGAGGGCCTCCGCGAGCGCTGCGGCGGCAGTGTCCGCGTTGACGTTCAGCACCTGCTGCGTGGCTCCGCCGTCGGCGTCGATCTCGGGAGCGACAGTCGAGATGACGGGGATGCGCCCGGCCTCGAGGATGTCGAGGATGGCTCCGGGGTTCACGCTGGTGACTTCGCCCACGAGGCCGAGGTCCACGTCCTCCCCGTCCACTACCGTGCCGGTGCGGACGGCCTGCAGCAGGCCGCCGTCCTCACCGGAGAGCCCCACCGCGTAGGGGCCGTGCGAATTGATGAGGCCCACGAGTTCGCGCCCCACCTGCCCGGTGAGGACCATGCGGACCACGTCCATGGTTTCGGGGGTGGTGACGCGCAGCCCGCCCTTGAACTCAGGGGTGATACCGAGGCGTTCAAGAAGGTGGTTGATCTGCGGCCCTCCGCCGTGGACCACCACGGGCCGGATGCCCACGTGGTGCAGGAACACGATGTCCTCGGCGAAGGCGCGGCGCATCTCCTCGTTGACCATGGCGTTGCCGCCGTACTTGATGACCATGGTGGTTCCGGCGAAGCGCTGGATCCAGGGCAGGGCCTCGATGAGTGTGGAGGCCTTGTCCTGGGCCAGCAGGGTGCTCGCCGGGAGTTCTGTCGGTGTCACGGTGCGGATTCCCATCAGCTCGAGTAGGCCGAATTCTCATGCACGTAGTCGTGCGTGAGGTCATTGGTCCAGATGGTTGCGGCGGCGGATCCGGCTCGCAGGTCTATTTCCACCGTGACATCCCTTCCGCTGAGGTCAACGAGGTCGCGGGAATCCCCGATCCCGCCGTTTCGGCAGATCTGGATGCCGTTCATCGACACGTTCAGCTCATCCGGCTCGAACACGGCGTCCGTGGTCCCGACGGCGGACAGCACACGTCCCCAGTTGGGGTCGTTGCCGAAGATCGCGGTCTTGAAGAGGTTGGAGCGGGCGACGGCGCGGCCCACCGTTTCGGCGTCGTGCTCGCTCGCTGCGCGAACCGTGGTGATGGCGATGGTGTGGCTCGCACCCTCGGCGTCAGCGATGAGCTGGGCCGCGAGGTCGAGGCATACGCCGGTCAGGGCCTCGGTGAAATGTGCTTCGTCCGGAATCACGCCGCTGACGCCCGAGGCGAGCAGCACCACGGTGTCATTGGTCGACATGCAGCCGTCGGCATCAGTGCGGTCGAAGCTGACCCGCGTGGCGGACCGCAGAGCGGCGTCCAGCTGCTCCGGACGCAGGACGGCGTCGGTGGTGAGCACCACGAGCATGGTGGCCAGCCCCGGCGCGAGCATGCCGGCACCCTTGGCCATGCCGCCGATCGAGTAGCCCTCGCTCGGGGAGTCGGCGGACGCCGGGTAGCGGGCCTCCTTCGAGACGGTGTCCGTGGTCCGGATCGCCTCGGCCGCAGACGCGCCCCCGGCAGTACTCAGCCCCCCGGCCGCAGCCTCGACTCCCGGCAGGAGCTTGTCCATCGGGAGCTGTTCGCCGATCAGGCCCGTCGAGCAGACGAGGACGTCGGTGGCTGAGATGGCGAGCAGGTCCGCCACCGCCTCGGCCGTGCGGTGCGTGTTCTGGAAGCCCTCGTGCCCGGTGCAGGCATTGGCGCCACCCGAGTTCAGGACAACGGCGTCCACGCGGCCGTCCGAAACCACTTGCTTGGACCAGTGCACGGGGGCGGCGGCCACCCGGTTGGAGGTGAAGACTGCTGCGGCAGAGTGCAGCGGACCATCGTTGGCCACCAGGGCGACGTCGGGCTTGCCGGAAGCCTTGAGCCCTGCGGTAACGCCCGATGCGCGGAACCCGCCGGGGTAGGTGATGCTCATGGTGCGGTTCCCTGGATGGTCAGGCCCGCGGTCTCGTCGAGGCCGAGGGCGATGTTCATGGACTGGATGGCTCCACCGGCGGTGCCCTTGGTGAGGTTGTCGATGGCGCAGCTGACGATGACGCGCCCTGCATGCCCGTCCGAGGCGAGCTGCAGGTTGGCGTAATTCGATCCCAGCACCGCCTTGGTCGCCGGCCACTGGCCTTCGGGAAGCAGCTTCACGAACGGCTCGTTCCCGTAGGCGTCCTCCCACGCGCGGCGCAGCTGCTCCGCCGTCGTGCCGGGCTTCACGCGCGCCGTCGCGTTGGTGAGGATGCCACGCGCCATGGGAGCAAGGGTCGGTGTGAACGAGACGGTCACGGGTTCGCCTGCAGCGCCACTGAGGCCCTGCTCGATCTCGGGGGTGTGCCGGTGGCCGCCGCCCACTCCGTAGGGGCTCATACCGCCCATCACTTCGGAGCCCAGCAGGTGCGCCTTCGCTGCTTTGCCTGCCCCGGAGGTGCCGGAGGCGGACACCACGACGACGTCGGTCGGCTCGAGCAGCCCGGCTGCGAAGCCGGGGGCGAGCGCGAGCAGGACGCTCGTGGGGTAGCAGCCGGGTACCGCGATGCGACGTGCACCGCGCAGTTCGGCACGGTTGCCGGCGAGTTCGGGAAGCCCGTAGGGCCAGGTGCCGGCATGCGCGGAGCCGTAGAACTTCACCCAGGCTTGCGGATCCTCCAGGCGGTGGTCCGCGCCGGCGTCGATCACGAGGGTCTCGGCCGGCAGTTGCGCCGCAATATCGGCGCTGGCGCCGTGCGGCAGCGCCAGGAACACGACGTCGTGGCCGGACAGCACCTCGACCGTCGTGTCCTCGAGGATCCGGTCGAACAGCCCGTGGAGGTGTGGCTGGAGCGTTCCGAGCTTCGCCCCCGCATTGCTGTGCGCGGTGATGGCGCCGATGGAGACGTCGGGGTGGGCCGCAAGCAGGCGGAGGAGCTCCCCGCCGGCATAGCCGCTGGCACCTGACACCGCTACAGAAAAAGGCATGAAATCAGCCTACCCCACATATATACAAGCATCCACATAAATATTCACCGCCTGTTGCGATCTCCGGTCCGGCGGATCGAGGGAATAGCATGGGCCACAGCCCTTTGCGAACCAGGAATGGAGAGTCGATCATGCCCACAGCCATCGTCGTTGAACAGGCGGGCGGCCCGGATGTGCTGAAGCCGCAGGACGCCGCGAGGCCCGTTCCGGGAAAAAACCAGCTGCTCGTCCGCGTTGCCGCGGCCGGGGTCAACTTCATCGAGACGTATCAGCGCAGCGGGGCCTATCCGATGGCGCACCCCTTCACGCCCGGGGCCGAAGCCGCCGGTGTGGTGGAGGAAGTTGGTCAGGACGTCGCAGGCTTCGCTCCGGGGCACCGCGTGGCGTTCGCCGAGGGGATCGGGACCTACGCCGAGTACGCGCTCGTCGACGCCGACCGCGCCCTGCCGGTACCCGAGGGTATCGACCTGGAGACCGCGGCGGCCGTTCCCCTTCAGGGCATGACGGCGCACTACCTCATCAACTCGACCTATCCGGTGGACGCCGGCAGCACGGTGCTGGCGCACGCAGGCGCCGGCGGCGTGGGCCTTCTTCTGATCCAGCTGTTGAAGGCAAAGGGTGCACGGGTCTTCACGACGGTCTCCACGCGGGAGAAGGAGGAACTGGCCCTCGGGGCCGGTGCCGACGAGGTGCTGCCCTACGAGGGCTTCGCCGACGCGGTGCACGCGCTGACCGACGGTACCGGCGTCGACGTGGTGTACGACGGCGTCGGGAAGTCCACGTTCGACGATTCGCTGAAGAGCCTGCGCGTCCGCGGCACCATGGTGCTGTACGGAGCGGCCTCCGGCGCCCCGGCCCCGTTCGACCCTCAACGACTCAACAGCGGCGGCTCCCTCCACATCACCAGGCCCTCCCTGGTGCACCACCTGCGCACCCCCGAGGAACGGCGCTGGCGGTCCGAGGAACTGTTCGGCGCCATCGCTGCCGGTCAGCTGGACGTCCGCATCGGTGCACGCTATCCCCTGGCGGAGGCGGCGCGGGCTCACGAGGATCTCCAGGCACGGCGGACGACGGGGAAGCTTCTGCTCATCCCCTGACCCCCCAGCGGCGCTACCGAAGGGCCGCTCCCCTCACACCCCTCACTGATTGAGCACTTGTGGCGGCATTTGTCGAGCGAAGCCGCCACAAGTGCTTGATCGGCGGGGGTTGCCGCCGCGCCCAGGGCCCGAAGGCCCGGTGCCCATGCTGACGAGCGGGGCCCTGCCCGGTTCTTGGTTATCGATGAGCTTGTCGGAGGGCAACACGCCGGCTAGCAGCACTTTCGATGTTGAAAGCTGGGCAGCTCGCCACGTCTGTATGGCTCGGTAGCGACTCAGCGTCGCTGGACCGCCCCGAAACGGGTCGACGCGAGTGCGACGGCGGCATCCCGTGCCGCGCTCGCCTCATCCGCGGTGAGGGTGCGGTCGGGAGCCCGGAAGCGCAGCGCGAAAGCGAGGGACTTGCTGCCCTCGGGAATGCCCTCGCCCGCATAGACGTCGAAGAGGTGAACGTCCTCCAGCAGCTCCCCCGCGCCTTCGCGGAGCGTCTCCAGGACTTCCGAGGACACCACGCCGTCGGCTACTACGAGCGCCACATCCTGCGTAGTGGCAGGGAACGAAGACAACGGGCGGGCGACGATGACGTCCGCCGCCGCCTCGAAGAGGAGATCGGCGTTGATTTCGAGCGCAACCGTCCGGGCGGGCAGGTCGAGCGTGGCGATCAGCTTCGGATGCAGCTCCCCCGCGTAACCCAGCACCTCGCCGTCGCGCAGCCCCACCCGGGCGGTCCGTCCGGGATGGAACGCCTGGTGGGTGCCCTGTTCGATGATGACCTCGACCCCCACCACGTCGCCCATCAGCCGCACCGTGTCGAGGGCATCGGCCCAGTCCCAGGCCCGGGGAGCGGAACCGGCCGAGGCCGGCGCGTCGTTGCCGGTGAAGACAGCGGCAATGGTGAGCGGCTGGTAGGGAATGCCCTCATACAGTGCGTCGAGGACCTCCTCCGCCGGCTTCTCACCCAGTGGCGGGATGGATCCGGTGCCCATGGACCCGGCGGGCTGGAAGACCAGTCCGGCCTCGAAGAGTGCCAAATCGCGGAAACTCCGGGAATGGTTCCGTTTCACCACCTCGATGAGCCCCGGCAGCACCGAGGTGCGCAGGTAGCCCAGTTCGGCGCTCAACGGATTGGCGAGCTTCACCGCGGCTACCTTCGTGCCCTCATCCGCGTTTCCGAAGACGGCGTTGCTCCGTTCGCTGACGAAGGGGTAGGACAGCACTTCGGTCAGCCCGGAGGCTGCCAGTGCGTTCATCAGGCGACGCCGCTGCTGCTGGACCCGCGTCAGTCCCCGTCCGGGTGGGGCCACGGGAAGGGTGGACGGAATGGTGTCGTAGCCCTCGAGGCGGATGATCTCCTCAGTCAGGTCCTCACGGGTCTCAAGGTCGGGGCGCCAACTCGGCGGCGTCACCGAGTAACCGCCGTCATGCGCGGTGACCGAGGCTCCGAGGTCCTCGAGGGTTCCGATGATCTGCTCCGGCGTGAACTCCCGCCCGATCAGTCGGGAGGGGAAATCTCCGGCGAGGTCGATGACGCGCGGCGCGGGGGCGTGGCCCTCGTCGGTCCCCGTGGGATCCGCGGTGCCGCCGGCCAGGCTCGTGATGAGCTCGACGGCGCGCTGTGCCGCGATGTCCGCGACGTTCCAGTCCACTCCGCGCTCGAAGCGCTTGGAGGCCTCGGAGGGTAGTTTGTGGCGGCGGCGCGAGCGCCCGATGCCCACCTCCTCGAAGTGTGCCGACTCGATCAGGACGTTGACGGTACTTCCCGAGACCTCGGTCGCCGCGCCGCCCATGACGCCGGCGATGCCGATGGGGCCCGAATCGTCGGTGATGAGGAGATCGCCGGTGTCGAGTGCGCGCACCTTGTCATCGAGTGTGGTCAGCTTCTCTCCCGGAAGCGCTCGGCGCACCACGATGTCCCCCGAGAGCCGGTCGAGATCGTAGAAGTGCAGCGGCTGGCCGAGCTCGAGCATCACGTAGTTCGAAACATCGACCACCAGCGAAATGGACCGGATCCCGGCCAGGCGCAGGCGCGCGGACAGCCAGGTCGGCGTGGGACGGGTGGGATCAACGCCGCGGACGGTGCGCGCCACGAAACGGTCGCAGCCGGGCCGACCGTAGATGGGAGCCGAGTCCTCGAGCCGCACCGGGTAACCGTTCCCGGTCGCGTCGGGCACGACGACGGCGCCGGCCGGGTCGGTGAACGAGGTCCCCGTGGCGTGGGCGTACTCGCGGGCGACACCACGGATCGAGAAACAGTAACCCCGGTCGGGGGTGACATTGATCTCGGCGGCCTCGTCATACAGACCGAGCAGCTCCATCGCGTCGGTGCCCGGTTCAGGGTCGAGTCCCAGCGTGGACAGCACGAGGATGCCGTCGTGGTCCTCCCCGATGCCGAGCTCCTTCACGGAAGCGATCATGCCCGCCGACACATGGCCGTAGGTTTTCCGCGGGCTGATGCGGAAGTCGCCGGGAAGAACGGCGCCCGGCAGCGTGACCACCACCTTGTCGCCCTCCTGGAAGTTGTGCGCGCCGCAGACGATTCCCTGCAAGCCGCTCGGATCGATGCCGTCGCCGTCGAGTTCCTGCTCAGCGCCCTCCGGGACGACGCGGACCGAGCACCAGTTGATGGTCTTGCCGTTGGTCTGCGGCTCCTTGACGATGCTGAGTACCTGTCCCACCACGATGGGGCCCTGCAGCTCGTCGGTCGGCCGGTGGACGGCCTCTTCCTCGAGCCCCACCCGGACCAGATGGGCCATGACGTCCTCGGCCGTTGCATCGACCGGCACTGCGGCGTATTCACGCAGCCATGAAAGAGGGATTCTCACTTAGATCTCCATCCCGAAGTGTTCGCTGAAACGTATGTCGCCCTCAATGATGTCCCGCATGTCGCTGACCTCATTGCGGAACATGAGGGCCCGCTCGATCCCCATGCCGAAGGCGAAGCCGGAGTAGATCTCCGGGTCGATGCCCGCGGCCCGCAGCACGTTTGGGTTGACCATGCCGCAGCCCCCCCACTCGATCCACTGCGGACCGCCCTTCGCGCCGGGGTGCCAGACATCGAGTTCGGCACTCGGCTCGGTGAACGGGAAGTAGTTGGGGCGCAGGCGCACCTTGGCTTCCGCGCCGAACAGCTGCTGCGTGAAGTGGTCGAGCGTTCCCACGAGGTCCGCCATGGTGAGTCCCCTGTCGATGGCGAGGCCCTCGAACTGGTGGAACACCGGGGTGTGCGTAGCGTCCAGTTCGTCCGTGCGGAAGACCTTGCCCGGGCACAGGACGTAGATGGGAAGCTCGCGCTCAAGCATCGAACGGACCTGCACGGGCGAGGTGTGCGTCCGCAGCACCAGGTGGGCGCCGGGAGGTTCCACGAAGAAGGTGTCCTGCATTTCCCGTGCCGGGTGGTCGGGTGCGAAGTTCAGGGCATCGAAGTTGAACCACTCGGATTCCAGCTCCGGCCCTTCGGCGATCTCCCAACCCATGCCGACGAACACGTCCGACACACGCTCCTGCAGGGTCGAGAGCGGGTGACGCGCACCCGCTCGGCGCCGTCGTGGTGCGGCGGTGACGTCCACGGCCTCCTCGACCAGGATGCGCGCATCGCGCTCGGTCTCCAGTTCGACCACGCGTGCCGCGAGTGCCTGGCTGATCCGGCCGCGTGCGGGGCCGATATTCTTGCCGGCCGCTGCCTTCTGCTCCTTGGCGAGGCCACCGATGCCCCGGTTGGCCAGGCTCAGAGCCGATTTCTCGCCGGTGTGGGTGATCCGGGCGGCCTTCAACTCCTCGAGGTCAGCGGCGGAGGCGATGTCGGCAAGCGCACGCTCGACGGCGGCAGCTACCGCATCGGCATCCAGCGGATCGGGGATTTCGGCGGCGGCGCGGTCGGCGCCGTCCTGCTCTGGGAATTTCGACATTCGGATGGCCTACCTGGCCCTTTCGTTCGCGTGTCCGGCAGCACAGCTGACCTGCGTGTGCCGCTCATGGGAAGCCGGCGCGCTCGAAGCGCTCCGGCAGGGCAAGTCTAATTGACGCGCCGCTACGATGGCCGCATGGGCACCCCGTCGCTGATTCACGCACTGAACTGGCTGAACCTTTCCACCCCCTGCGGACTGCTCCTCGCCCGCTCCAAGGGGTGCGCCGTCTCGCGCGGACCACACGGGCTCCTGCTGGCCGAAGGGTTCACCGGGTCACTTCCGCGGGCGCGGGCCTTCACCGTGGGCAGCGTGGTGTTCCTCCGCGGGAGCCGCGCGCAGCCCACCGGGGCACTGCTGAACCACGAATCGCGACATGCACGCCAGTACGCACTATGCCTCGGTCTGCCGTTCCTTCCGCTCTACTTCACCGCCGCAGCCTGGTCACTGCTGCGCACCGGGGATCCGGCGTCGCGCAACGTCTTCGAACGAACGGCTGGCCTTGCCGACGGCGGCTACCGCGAGCGCCCGCCACGAAGCGTCGCATTCCTACGGACACGGCGGCGGAAGCGCGTTTAGTTCCCGGCCGCCCTCTTCAGGCGTAGGTCGTGCCCGGCGTCGGCGGATTGCCGCCCGGCCGCCGCTGCGGATAGGACGGGATAGGTACCGGCCTTGCCTCCGACGCCCGGCTCCGGCTCAGCTGTGTGGGAATCCGCTTCCATGGTGGTGCTGTTTTCCATGGTGGCGCTAGTGTTCCGCGCCCGCCGCCATACGCAGGTCACCGTCGACCAGATCGCCGTCAGCCGTCAGGGCAGCGGTCGCCACCAGCGTGAGCGCCGCCGCCATGTCCTCGACGGCAAGGCCGGGCTGCCCGTGGCGCAGGCCCTGCTCATCGGAGAAGGGCACGTGAATGAACCCGCCCCTCACGCCGTCCAGCCCGGCCAGGGCATCCATCAACGCATAGAAGACGGAGTTGCAGACATAGGTGCCTGCCGTCTGCGAGACCTCCACGGGCAGGCCCGCAGCAGCCACCGCGGCCCTGCCTGCCTTGATCGGCAGGGTGCTGAAATAGGCGGCCGGACCGCCGAGCCTCACCGGCTGGTCGATGGGGGCGTTGCCGGCGTTGTCGGGGATCCGGGCGTCGTCCACATTGATGGCCACACGCTCGATGGATATCCTCGACCGTCCGCCGGCCTGGCCCACGCACAGCACCAGCATGGGCTGCAGCCGCCCGATAGCGTCCCGGAGCACCTCTGCGCTCTTTCCGAAGACGCACGGCAGCTCGACGGCGGCCGCGTTCCGGCCCGCGGCCTGCAACGCCGTGGCAGCGAGCTGCGCTGCGGTCCAGGACGGGTTGACGGTTTCGCCGCCGAAGGGCTCGAAGCCGGTCAGAAGGATCATGCGTCAAGCCTATGTGACCGGTCCGGCCAGCCGGAGTGTCATAAAGGCTCGTCGGATCCATCGCCTATGCAATGCTGTCTAGCAGTCGATGACGACCCTCCTAGGTAAGGACACTCCATGACCGGCTGGCGGATCCGGGACTTTCACGCGGCAGATATGGACGCCATCCTCCATTTGTGGGAGCAGGCACACAAGGCCGGCGTCGAACCTGTCTACGCGCTCGCCGAGGTGATCGCCTCCTGCCAGAAGGACCACGCGGTGGTCGCCGTGCATGGCGAGACCGTGGTCGGAGCGGCTGTGGCCCGGGCCGCGCACGACCAGGGCTGGATCGTGTTCTTCGCCATCGAGGAGAACTGGCGAAATCGGGGCATCGGCAGCGGGATGCTCGCGTCGATCGAGAACCGGATGGCGCCCCTCGGGCTCACCAAGCTGTCCACGCTGGTGCCGGAGACCGAGCAGCGCGTCGGCGCGCTCCTGAACTCCGGGTTCATCGACCGGAAGCACCTGCGGTACTTCGAACGGGAGATACCCGTGCACCGGCAGGAAATGGGGCTGCTGGGGGAACTGGGCGGCCGGCTGATGGCCCGGAACCTCTGGAACGCCGTCGGCGGAATGCAGCGTGAGAAGGAACTGCTTGAACGCCGTCTGGTGCTGCCGTTGGCCAATCCCGACCTCGCCGACCAGTACGGCGTCGTTCCACCGCGTGCCGTGGTGCTGTTCGGACCGCCCGGCACCGGGAAGACCACCTTCGCCAAGGCCATCGCGTCCCGCCTCGAATGGCCCTTCGTCGAGGTGTTTCCCTCACGGCTCGCCTCCGATCCGCGCGGGCTCGCCGGTGCGCTTCGCGAGACGTTCCTCAACATCTCCGAACTCGAACACGCCGTGGTCTTCATCGACGAGGTCGAGGAGATCGCGGCGCAGCGCCAGGGCGAACCGCCGTCACCGCTCCAGGGAGTGACGAATGAGCTCCTGAAGATCATTCCCGCCTTCCGCGAACAGCCGGGGAGGCTGCTCGTCTGCGCCACCAACTTCATCCGGGCCCTCGACACGGCTTTCCTCCGGCACGGACGCTTCGACTACGTCATCCCCATCGGCCTGCCGGACGAGGAGGCACGTCACGCCATCTGGGCGCGCTACATCCCGCAGGAGGTCGCGGCCGACGTCGACGTCGAATCCCTGGTTCGAGCGACGGACGGCTTTTCACCCGCCGACGTCGAACATGCGGCGCGGAAGGCCTCACAGCAGGCGCTGGAGAAAGCCGTGTACAGCCCCGCGTACAGCGGCACCGATGGACAGCAGCCGCCGGTCGCGGCAGGTCCGTCGACCACCGACTACCTAGCTGCGATCGCCGAAACACGCACCACCGTCTCAGCGGAGGTCGCCCAGGACTTCCGCGAGGACATCGAGCGTATCGCCCGACTCTGACGATTAGTACGGGTGTTCTATTTCTGCATTGATCTCTGGTTCAATTGAGGCATGCGATGGGATGGCCAAAAAGTCGGGGCCGACGGCGCTGCTGCCGGCGGGGACGCCCTGCTGTCCCTCGCAGGCGTGGTGCGGACGGTTCGGACTCCGGAATTCGCCGGTATCACCTTCCATGAGGTGACGGCGAAGTCGGTGCTCAACCGGGTGTCGGGCAACTCAGGAATGCCCTTCAGCTGGACCATCAATCCCTACCGGGGATGCTCCCACGCCTGCGTGTACTGCTTTGCGCGAAAGACCCACAGCTACCTCAACCTCGATACCGGGCTCGATTTCAACTCGCAGCTGGTGGTGAAGATCAACGCCGTCGAGGTACTGCGGAAGGAACTCGGCAAACCCTCGTGGAGACGCGATTCCGTAGCCATGGGCACGAACACCGACCCGTACCAGCGGGCCGAGGGCAGGTACCGGCTGATGCCCGGCATCATCGGGGCGCTCGCCGATTCCGGTACTCCCTTCTCGATCCTCACCAAGGGCACCCTCCTGGCGCGGGATCTTCCCCTGCTTGCCCGGGCCGCACAGTCGGTGGAAATCGGGATGGGCATCTCGCTGGCGCTGATGGACCCGGGGCTGGCGGAAGCCGTGGAGCCGGGCACGCCCCCGCCGAGGGCGCGCCTTGCCCTGATCAGCAGGCTCCGGGAGGCCGGTCTGCCGTGCGGGGTGATGGCGATGCCCATTCTTCCGTGGCTCACGGACGGCGACGACGCCCTCGATGAACTTTTCGGAGCTCTCGCGGCCGCGGGCGCCACGGGAGTCTCGGCCGGCGCACTGCACCTCCGGCCCGGGGCCCGCGAGTGGTTCCTGCAGTGGCTGGGCGCCCACCACCCGCACCTCGTCGCCAAGTACCAGGGGCTGTACCGCGGGGGGAGCTATGCCTCGAAGGAGTACCGGGACTGGCTCTCCGAAAGAATTCGCTACTTCCGGAGGCTGCATAACCTTCCCGCAGGAGCCGCCTTCTTCCGGAACGGCTTCCCTGAACCCCGGCAACCTGGCGCTCCGGCTCCGGCTTTGCCGACGGCTTCGAAATCGATGGAGCCGACCCTTTTCTAGCTCCGGGAGGAATTCTGGCGGTTGATCCGACCGGCCCACTCCAGGAGTGCGTCGACGATCGGCCGATCCGCGGGAATCCACGACAGTCCGCGCAACGCCGACCCCTCGCTCAGCGGCACCCACTGCAGGGCATCATGGTCCTGTAGCGGCGCCGGCTCGCCCGATGACACCTCAACGGCCCAGACGCGCATGGACGCCGTCGCATGGAGTGGCCACCCGGTGTCGCCCGGGCCTTCGATCTCGGCTCCGATCTCGACGATAATCCCCAGCTCCTCCGTCAGCTCACGCTGGAGGGCTTCAGTGCAGGTCTCACCGTCCTCGACCTTGCCGCCCGGAAACTCCCACATCCCCGCGAACTGTTCGGGCGCAGTGCGTCGGGCTGCGAGCAGGGAGGTGGGCCGTGCGAGGGAATCGACCACGGCCGCGCCCACGATCTGGCGGATCGGGAGGGGATTATTCGTTGGAATCACCCGTCGAGTGTACCCAGCTCCGCCCGCGGGGACCGGATGTTCAGCTCTCCTCCGGGTCGAGGCCTCCGGCGTCGCGACCCGCCTGATGTTCCGGATTCAATTCTCGGCGGTACTCCCCCGCCGGGCTCACCCCCGGTACCTGCTGGCCCGCGTTCAGCTCGGTGGAGGTATAGGCCTCCTCGGAGAACTCCGCCGCCGACTCCTGCTCCGGCTCGGGAAGGTTGATGTCCTCACGCAGGTGGTCACTGGAGGGCAATTCGGATGCGTGCGGTGTCCAACTCATGTCACAAGCCAATCAAAGGGGCGCCGGAAGTGCCAGCACTTTCTGGTCGTTCCCAGGAACTTCCCGACCACGGGTCGATGACCACCTGCGCTGCGCACCAATTAGACTGGACCCTGACAAGGGCGTCGCGCCCTTGGTAACAGTCTGCAGATCGAGCATTCCTCGCTGCACGGCTCCGTGCCTCCCCGGAGGTGCGGACGGCGCCCCGTCATCACCGCGTCGAAAGAGATTCATGCCTTACCCTTCACGCCCCGTCCTCAGCCCCCGGCAGCTGGCCTCCGCCATCACCGCCCTCGCCATGGGCGGCTTCGCCATCGGCACCACCGAATTCGCCATCATGGGCCTGCTGCAGGAAATGGTGGACGAACTGGAGGTTACCTACACCCAGGGCGGTCACGTCATCTCCGCCTATGCGCTGGGTGTGGTGGTCGGTGCTCCTGTCCTGGCGACGCTCGGGGCAAAGCGACCCCAGCGCTCCATGGCGATCTGGTTGATGGCGGCCTTCGTGGTGGCCAACTTCTCCTCCTACTTCGCCGCGAGCTACGGCTGGATGCTGGTGTCCCGTTTCCTTTCCGGACTACCTCACGGTGCGTACTTCGGCGTCGCGGCGGTAATCGCGGCGTCGCTGGCCAACCCCACGCACCGCGCCCGGGCGATTTCCATGGTCATGCTCGGCCTCAGCATCGCCAACGTCGTGGGTGTCCCGTTCGCGACCTGGCTGGGGCAGCAGGTGGGCTGGCGAAGCCTCTTCCTCCTGGTCGGCGTCGTCGGACTCGTCACCGTGGCGCTGATCCTGCGCTACGTGCCGTTCCAGGAGCCTCATCCTGACGCCAGCATCCGCCGTGAACTGGGGGCTCTACGCCGTCCGCAGATGTGGATGACGCTCCTTATCGGCACGGTCGGCTTCGGCGGGTTCTTCGCCGTTTACTCCTACATCTCCCCGACGATCACGGAGGTCACCGGTCTGCCGTCCAGCGTGCTGCCGATCGTGGTCGCGCTCTACGGCGTCGGAATGGTCGTGGGAAATATCGTGGGCGGACGCATCGCGGACCGCTCGGTGATGGGCAGCATCTACGGCGTCATGGGCGTGGTAATCGTGGTCCTGCTCCTCTTCCCCCTGGCCATGCAGTTCGCCCCCACCGCGTTCTTCTTCGCTTTCCTGGTCGGGGCGAGCGGCTCGACCCTGATCCCGCCGCTGCAGGCGAGGCTCCTCGATGTGGCGCCCGGCGCCCCGTCGCTCGCCTCGTCGATGAACCACGCAGCACTGAATATCGCCAACGGACTCGGTGCGACTGTCGGTGGGGTGGTCATCGCCCTCGGCTGGGGCTTCACTGCTCCGGCGCTGGTCGGGGCGGGACTAGCGGTCCTCGGCCTCGTCATCGCGCTGATCAGCGGACGGATGGACGCCAGGACGCAGCCTTCGGCGCAGCCGGTGCCGGAGCACGTGGCCTAAGCCCGCGCCCCACCGGCTGCGTAGTTCAACCGAGGTATGCGGTCAGTCCGTCGATCAGTCGCCGAACGTCGTCTTCGGAGGTATAGGGCGCCAGGCCGATGCGCAGCCCACCCTCGCTCCCCAGGCCCAGCACCCGGCTCGCCTCGAGTGCGTAGAAACTGCTGGACGGGGCGAGGACGTCCCGTTCGGCGAGGAATTCACTGGCCTCTGCGGCATTACGCCCGGCAAAGGTCAGCAGCAGCGTCGTCGTGCGGGCACGTGCCCGTGAATGGACCGTCACTCCAGGAAAGGCGGCCAGTGCGTCCTCGAGCAGGGTAAGGAGCTGCATCTCATGCCGCTCGATGCCGGCGTTCGCTGACACGAGCCGGTCCCGGCGCGACCCCGCGGTTCCCACGAGCGAGGCGAGGAAGTCGACCGCCGCCGTCGTCCCCGCCATCGTCTCGTAGGGCAGTGTGCCGAATTCGAAGCGCTCCGGCACCATGTCGGTGGACGGTAGCAGCTTGTCCGGGTGAAGGGTCTCCAACAGGGCGGGCGCCGCCGCAAGGACACCGCAGTGCGGGCCCAGGAACTTGTACGGCGAGCAGACGAAGAAATCGGCGCCCAGCGCGGGCAGGTCGACACTGGCGTGGGCCGCGTAGTGGACGCCGTCCACATAGAGGAGGGCGCCGGCATCGTGCACCAGGCGAGCGATCGCGGGGATGTCAGGCATGGTGCCGAGGAGGTTCGACGCCGCCGTCACGGCCACCAGCCGGGTCCGGTTCCCGAGTGCGGCGCGGAGGTCGTCCATGCTCAGTTCGGCGGTGTCCGGGTCGAAACCGACCCAGCGCACGCCGGCTCCCCGCCGTTCGGCTGCCTGGACCCAGGGGCGGATGTTGCTATCGTGATCGAGCCGGGTGACCACCACCTCATCGCCGGGGCCCCACTCAGCGGCGAGGAGGCGAGCGAAATCGTAGGTGAGCTGGGTGGCACTGCGGCCGTAGACGATGCCGAGCGGGTCAGCGTTGAGGAAGTCGGCCAAAGCCGCTCGGAATTCCCGCACCGTCCGGTCGGCGTTCCTTTCCGACGCTACGCTGGCGCCGCGGTTCGACAGCGGGCCGGTCAGCGTCTCGGCTATGGCCTGCCCCACGACCCGGGGTGTCTGGGTGCCCCCCGGCCCGTCGAAGTGCGCAATACCCGAGGACAACGAGGGGAACTGGGAACGGAGGCTCTCAACATCGAGGGACATGGCGTCCTTTCGGTCGGCGGACTGGCGTGGCTTCAGCCTAGTGCTTCGGGGTCAACTGATCCGTTGCGCCCGCGCCGAGGCATACAGGCACACCGTCGCTGCCGTGCCGACATTGAGGCTTTCGGCGCGTCCGTAGATGGGCACCGCCACGCGGTGGTCGGCTCCTTCCAGCACGGCGTCGGGGAGCCCCTGCGCCTCATTGCCGAACAGCCACGCCGTGGGTGCTTCGAGGCGCGCACCGGCGTCCGCCTCGTCATCCGCATCGGGGGACGACCGCGCGCCGAGCCGCCGACGCGCACCCGCGTCCTGCAGCGTATCGAGGTCGACGTCGCCGTGGCCGTCGGCAGCGAGCACCGCAATGCCCTGCCTTTTCAGTTCGGCCAGCAGGGTGTCCAGCTCGGCTCCGAGCACCACCGGGAGGTGGAACAGCGAACCGACCGTGGAGCGGACGGTCTTGGGGTTGTACAGGTCCACGCTGGAGGATGTGAGCACGACGGCGTCGGCACCGGCCGAGTCGGCGGCGCGCAGTATCGTCCCGGCGTTGCCGGGGTCCCTCACCTCGACCATCACGGCGACCAGCCGGGGCCTGCCGGCGAACACCTGATCAAGAGGAACGTCGATGAAGGAACAGACCGCAATCACACCCTGCGGCGTCACGGTCGATGACATGGCCGCGAGGACCTCATCGGTGACCGGCCGCGGGTCCGGTTCTCCGGCGAATTCCGGATGCCTCTTGAGGCAGTCCGCGGTGAGGAACAGGTCCTCCACGACGGGTGGTCCGCCCGCAGCCATCCGCTCCATGTGCAGCGCCAGGGCCTCGCGGACGGCTTGCGGGCCCTCTGCGAGGAAGCGGCCCTGCCTTAAACGCGACGGACGCCCCGCAAGGCGCGCAACCTCCTTCACCCGATCGGCTCGGGGGTTGGACATCAGCGCCTGGGGGCGTCCATCGGTATTCATGAATCTCGAGGCTGCTGCCGGTCGGAACCGGCCGTCAACCTAGGCCTTCGCCGGAGCCTTCGAAGCACGGGGGGCCTTGACGGCGGCGGCTTCGGTGGCGACAGGGGCGGAGGTGTCCGCGGGCAGCGCGTTCCTGGCGATCTGCACGAGCGCGGCGAAAGCGGCACCGTCGGTCACTGCGAGGTCGGCAAGCATACGGCGGTCGACCTGGATCTCAGCGGCCTTCAGACCCTGGATCAGGCGGTTGTAGGTGAGTCCGTTGGCGCGGGACGCAGCGTTGATGCGCTGGATCCACAGGCGGCGGAAGTCGCCCTTGCGCTTGCGGCGGTCGCCGTAGCTGTACACGAACGAGTGCAGCAGCTGCTCTTTGGCCTTGCGGTACAGGCGTGACCGCTGTCCGCGATAGCCCTTGGCGCGCTCGAGGATAACCCGGCGCTTCTTGTGGGCGTTGACCGCCCTTTTCACACGTGCCACGTGCGTACTCCTTCAGTAGATCTTCCGGCACAGCCCTGACGGCTGCAGCTCCCGCCCGCGAACGGGTGCGGAGCTTCTCCGGAGTGGTTGGTTGAGTGTTAGATGCCCAGCATCTTTTTGATGACCTTGGTGTCGGCCTTCGAAACGATCTTGTCGCTGGCCAGTCGGCGCGTCAGCGTGGAGGACTTGTGCTCCAGGTAGTGACGGCGGTTGGCCTGCTGGCGCTTGAGCTTTCCGCTGCCGGTCAGCTTGAAGCGCTTCTTGACGCCACTGTGGGTCTTCATCTTCGGCATGGGAACCGATCTCCTTTTGATAGCCGTGGGTAATTACCTACGGGCGGCACCCGGGGGCGCCTGCTGTTTTTCTTGCTTGCCGGGAGTACCGAAAGGTACTGAGCGCCTACTCGGTGCTTCCTGGCTTGGGCCCGCTTGACTCGCTCTTTGTCGGAGCCGTCCTGCCGGCAGGTCTTGGGGTCGCGACCGGCTTGCCGGCCGACCCGGGTTTAGGGGCTGCGCCCGGTTTCGGAGCGGCAACAGGCTTCGGTGCCGCTACCGGCTTGGCCGGCGCAGCTGCTGCTGCAGCGGGCTTCACGGCCGCCGGCTTCGAGGCAGCAACCGGCCTTGAGGCGGCAGGCCGCACCGGCGCGGTCCGGGTTACGGGTGCCTTCGGTGCCGATGCGACGGGTGCCGACGGCGCAGTCCGTGCAGCAGGTGCCTTCGGCGCGGACGCTGCGGGCTTCTCTTCGGCCTGCGCGGGAGCAGGTTCCGAAGAAAGGGTCGGCTCTTCGGACGGGGTTGCCTGCCCGATGGCCGAGTCGTCCGGTGCGGCATTCGCCGAACCTGCAGCTGACCCGTCGGCGTCGTTCACCGATTCGGCATCCACCGGCGTCGCGACGGTCGTTTCCTCGGCCGCACTTTCACTGCCCGTGATGGAATAGCCCTCGGGAAGCAGGTCCGCGAGGCTCTGGGTCAGGGGAGCTCCACTGTCACCGGACAGATCCACGCGGCCCGTACCCGACTTGGCAGCCTCATTCGCGGCCTTCGCGTCCGCTCGCTGCGTGGCACGGCGGGCTTCGGCCTTCGCCTCCGCCTTGTTCTTGACCGGACCGATCACCATCACCATGTTGCGGCCGTCGATCCGGGGGGATGACTCGACCACTCCCACTTCCGCCACATCTTCGGCGAACCGCTGGAGCAGGCGGATACCCATTTCAGGGCGCTGCTGCTCGCGGCCACGGAACTGGATCATGGCCTTGACCTTGTCGCCGGCTCCCAGGAAGCGGAGAGCGTGTCCGCGCTTCGTTTCGTAGTCATGGGTGTCGATCTTGAGGCGGAAACGGATTTCCTTGAGGATCGTATTGGTCTGGTTCTTTCTCGCCTCACGTGCCTTTACCGCGGCTTCGTACTTGTACTTACCAAAATCCATGAGTTTTGCCACCGGAGGCTTGGCCTGCGGTGCTACCTCGACAAGATCCAGGTCGGACTCGGCGGCAAGTCGGAGTGCGTCCTCGATACGGACAATTCCTACCTGTTCGCCGGCAGGTCCGACCAACCGCACCTCTGAAACGCGGATACGATCATTGATTCTTGGCTCGCTAATGTGTAACTCCTGTTGGTCCTGAAACTGATAACCGCCTGAAAATGAAGAAGGCCCCCAATTGCATGCGCAATCGAAGGCCTCGAGAATCAGTGCGGTAGTACGTGTTCGCCGATGAATGCAACCGGCATCTCACTTAGAACTGCACCAACCTGACCCGGCTACCTGCAATGCTTGGGGAAGCACCAGGAAAATCGCGGGTGGGAGAGGACTCCGCTTGCATACTGGCCGCGAGAATTCATTCCGTCCGGCGTTTCCTTGGAAGCTCCATCAGGCATGAGGGTAACGGTGACCAGTCGGTCTGTGACAAGCTTACCAGTATGAGCCCCGCAGACAGCAATCCCTCGCAACCCGCCGCCGGAAACCACTCCGGCCCGAGCGACAACTCTCCCACCCGCCGTAGTTTCGCGGACGAGGCCGGCCAGGTCGAGGACTCCGAGGAGGGGGTGCGACGGCATATGCGCGACATCGCCGAGGTTGCCGCCGTCGAGGTGATCACCACCTCCGCCGTCCACCTGATGAGCGCGGCCGCAGTGAAGTGCGGTCTTGCTGCCGGGGAGGACGCCGAAGAGTTGAAGGACTTGGATGAGGCCCGCAAGCTCATCACCGCGCTTGCCGGTTTCGTTACCGCCGCCGCCCCGGAGATCGGCAGCCAGCACGCGGGGCCATTGCGCGATGGCCTCCGTTCCCTGCAGCTGGCCTTCCGTGAAGCATCGATCATTCCCGATGCCCCTGGACAGGGTCCGGGTGAGAAGTACACCGGGCCGGTGAACTGACCCGCTGACACCGCCTGGGAGTACAGGGCGGCGTCAGCGGGAGTTCAGCACCCGCCGGCGCCGTACTTTCTGGGCAGCGATACCGCCCACGCCGAGAACTGCGGCAACCACCCCCACTGCGGTGAAGCCGCCCCACGGCCCGGTGACGTCGATCAGGACGCCGGCAAGCGGTGCACCCATCGCGACGCCGGAGGTCAGTGCGGATCCGTACCAGCCCATCGCTTCTCCCCGGCGGTCCTCCGTCACCAGGTCGGCGACTTTCTCGGAAGCTGCGGAGAGTACCGGTGCGCACAGGAGGCCGGGCAGGATCGAGAGCAGGCTCAGCGCCAGGGTGTCCTGCGCAAAACCCATGGGAATGGTCAGCACGCCCATGCCCAGCAGCAGGAGCAGGGGCGATACGGGCCGGCGGAGGGCACCGTAGACGAGTCCGCCGACGACCGATGCGGCGCACCATGCGAAGAAGACCAGTCCCAACTCCCCCGCCTTGCCGCTCTGCTCAAGGGTGGCCACGATGCCGACCTCCGTACCCGCCAGGACAAGCCCCGCTCCCGCGGCCACCATCATGACCACCGCGACCGGCACGGTGAGCCAGGCAAAGGAGCTGCGAAGCTTTCCACCGACGGCGAGCGGGAACCTCCGGGTAAGACGTTGGTCCGGCATGCGCCCGGCCAGCAGTTCGGCTCCGGCCTCGGCCACTCCTCCCGGTGCGGACGCGACGACTGCCTCTGCCGTTAGGACGCCGTCCTCCGATGGAGTCGGTGCCGGCAGTGCTCCGGGCTGGCCACTCCGGGTGGGTGGATTGAACCACATCAGGAAGAGCCCGGCGAGCGCAGTGGCGAACCCGATCAGGGTGAGCCCGAACACCGTCGATACCTGTGTTGCCAGCACCACGCCCACTGCCGGTCCCACCATGAAGATCACTTCGGTGCTGATTGCATCCAGTGTGAAGGCGGTCCGACGGGAGTCGCCGCTGACGAGCACGCCGAGGGACTGGCGCACCACCGAGAATGCGGGAAGGGTGAAGAGCCCGCCCACCAGCGCGGCGACCAGCAGCCATTCGTACGGTAGCCGCGGTGCGATGGACCAGATGAGGGCCTCGGCGATGATCGAGGGGACCAGCGCCCTCCTCAGGCCAACACTGTCGATGCGGCGGCCCCGCCAGGGAGCTCCGATCGCGATGCCGATCGTTACCAGTGCGGCAACGGCCCCGGCGGCAGCGTAGCCGCGGTCGAGGGTCTGAACCACGTGGAGGGTCAGGAGGACACCGGCCGCGGAGTGGGGGAAACGTGCGATCATGCCGACGATCAGCAGCCTGCGGACGGGCACGATCCGCAGGAGCTCGCGGTAGACGGCGAAATTCACTGGTTGTTCTTTCTGGGCGGATCTGGAAGGTCAACGGGTGAGTTTTACCTCGAGTGAGTCGACACCCTCGACGAACCCGCGGTCCGTCTGGAGCGCCGATCGGAACCGACGGACGAGCGCGTCGACCTCACCGGGGGAAAGATCCGGCACGAGCCTGAGGTCCATGCGAAGCTCCGGTCCGGCTCCGCCGCCGAGGGCAAGCCTACCGTCCGCGGAGAGCGCCGGGACGCCCGACCCCAGCCCCAGGCGTACCTCGAGGATGCTGTCCTCCTGTCCGCTGATGGCCGCGACGATCTCCACCAGCCGTTCGTCCCGGTAGGACGGGACCCAGGCGAGCTGCTGTGCCAATGCCCACACCGCGGGTCTGCGCACCACAAAGGTGAACGGGGACCCCGGGTCGACTACCAGGAGCTCGGCCTCTTCGGCTACCGCAGCCAGTGCCGCGCGGGGCGTATACGCCGCCACGGGGCGGGCACCCGGGTGCCAGGCGACCAGGCCTGCCGCAGTGCTGAAAACAGGGAGCGCCGTTCGGCCATCCGGCGCCTTGAGTGTCACCAGGGCCATGTCGGCCTCCTGGTCCGCCACGCCCCCACGCACCCCCTCGACCGCCAACGTCACCTCGGCGACGATGGGAATGAATACCCGTGCCGACGCCAGCGCGCTGACCACGGATTCCTCCTGCGGCACCGTGCCGGAACTCCGGTCGAACAACCCCTCGATGGCGGTGGTGTAGCCGGTGTCGGCCCGCCCGTCGTCGTCGTCGAAGTTGTGCAACGGGTTCCCCTGGCCGGCGAGGTCCCGACCGGCCCACGGCCGTCCGGCGGAGTCCGCCAAATTACCGGCCAGTGCAGCCTCTATATGGGCCGGGAGCTTCCTTGCTGTCACCCCAGGGATTCCGGGTGGCCCGCTACGTCGAGCGCCTCCGGGAGGGTGAACGCCCCGGCGTAGAGTGCCTTGCCGACGATGGCACCCTCCAGTCCCCGGGGAACCAGCCGGCGGAGCGCTGCCAGGTCATCAAGGCTTGAGATACCGCCGGATGCGACAACGGGCCGTGAGGTCCTGGCGAGGACCTGCTCCAGGAGTTCGATGTTGGGTCCGCGCAGGGTGCCGTCCTTGGTGACATCGGTGACAACATATCGGGCGCACCCGGCGTCCTCGAGTCGCTGCAGGACCTCCCACAGGTCGCCGCCGTCTTCGGTCCAGCCGCGAGCGGCAAGCGTAGTTCCACGGACGTCGAGTCCGACGGCGATCGCGTCACCGTAGCGGGCGATCGCGCGTGCCGTCCACTCGGGGTTCTCGAGTGCCGCAGTTCCGAGGTTGACCCGCTCGGCGCCGAGTTCGAGGGCCGCATCCAGGGAGGCATCATCCCGGATCCCGCCGGACAGCTCCACCTTGATGTCGAGCTTTCGAACAACCTTCTCCAGGAGGTCGCGGTTCGAACCGCGACCGAAGGCGGCGTCGAGGTCCACGAGATGCACCCACTCGGCGCCGTCCTTCTGCCAGGCCATCGCCGCGTCGAGCGGATCGCCGTAGTCGGTCTCACTGCCCGCTTCCCCCTGCACGAGGCGCACGGCCTGGCCGTCCGCCACGTCGACGGCGGGAAGAAGTTCCAGGATGGGGGTCTCGGTGAACGGGCTCATGCTCTACTTTCAGCTTGGCGAATGGTGATCGGGTAGCACTGCGGTATGAAGGGAGACGCGTCGGATTCAAGGAAGGGTGAGCAGGTAGGCGGCCACCAGCGACATCGCCGCAAGAACCCAGAAGCTGATGATCAGGAGTTTCGGGAGACCCTGGCTGCGGAAGGACAGCGCTCCGCCGATCAGGAGTCCGGCCAGGCCCATCATCACGATGCTCCACATTGCTACCGTAGACCGCCGATCCAGTTCCGCAGCAACTGCGCCCCGGCATCGCCCGACTTCTCAGGGTGAAACTGGGTTGCGCTCAGCGGACCGTTCTCGACAGCCGCGATGAAGGGCCCCCCGTGGGCGGACCAGGTGACCAGCGGAGGCTTCATGGCGGGCTGGGTGACATCGAACTTCCAGTCCTGCACGCCGTAGGAGTGCACGAAGTAGAAGCGCTCATCCGCGATGCCATCGAACAGGACGGATCCTTCCGGGGCCGACACGGTGTTCCATCCCATGTGCGGCACGACATCGGCCTTCAGCCGCTCCACGGTGCCCGGCCATTCCCCCATGCCCGGAACCCTTGTATCGTGTTCGACGCTGTCCTCGAAAAGGACCTGCAGCCCAACGCAGATTCCGAGGACCGCGCGCCCGCCGGCCACCCGCCGGCCGATCATGCGCAGGGCATCGACCTCTTTCAGCCCCTTCATAACGGTTTCGAACGCGCCCACCCCTGGGACGAGGAGGCCGTCGGCCTCGAGCACGTCCGCCGGCTTGGCACTGAGGGTCACCTCCGCGCCCACATGCTCCAGTGCGCGCACGACTGATCGGACGTTGCCCGACCCGTAGTCGAGCACCGTGATGCGGCGCGCGCTCACAGCGCTCCCTTGGTGGAGGGGATACCATTGACCCGCGGATCCGGTTCAACTGCCGCCCGGAGGGCCCGTGCCAGGGCCTTGAACTGGGCTTCGACGATGTGGTGCGGGTCGCGGCCGGCCACCAGTGTCACGTGGAGGCAGATCTGCGCGTGCAGCGCGATCGCCTCGAACACGTGCCGGGTCAGCGAACCGGTGAAGTGCCCGCCGATCAGGTGGTATTCCTGGCCGGCGGGTTCCCCGCCGTGCACGAGGAAGGGCCTGCCCGAGATATCGACGACGGCGTTCGCCAGCGCCTCGTCGAGTGGAACGGTCGCCTCCCCGAACCGGCGAATGCCGGCCTTCGTTCCCAACGCTTCACGCAACGCTTCGCCGAGGGCGATTGCGGTGTCCTCGACGGTGTGGTGGACATCTATGTGGGTGTCTCCGGTTGATTTCACCGTCATGTCGATGAGTGAGTGCTTCGCCAGTGCAGTCAGCATGTGGTCGTAGAACGGCACCGTGGTACTGATCTCCGACTCCCCGGTCCCGTCGAGATCGATTTCGACGAGCACGCTGGATTCGCTGGTGGTGCGCTCGATCCGCGCAGTGCGGCCG
Source organism: Arthrobacter sp. CAN_A214 (assembly GCF_015751955.1). Lineage (NCBI taxonomy): Bacteria > Bacillati > Actinomycetota > Actinomycetes > Micrococcales > Micrococcaceae > Arthrobacter > Arthrobacter sp. CAN_A214. The sequence goes on along the minus strand of NZ_JADOUU010000007.1, from coordinate 112,166 downwards.
GCGGAAATCTCCACGGTCATGGCGGTCCTTCGGTAGGTTGGGTGCTGCACCCAGGTCGGGGGCGATCGGGCCGCCCTCTTTGGTACCAGTCTAGGAGACAGTCCTTACAGGAGGGTGCGGAGGGTGTCGAGGAACACTGTGGTCTCCGACTCAGTGCCGGCCGTCACCCGGAGGTGGCCTTCGATGCCGACGTCGCGGATCAGGACCCCTGCGTCGAGCAGCCCGCTCCACACAGCACGGGGATCGTCCAGGCCGCCGAAGAAGACGAAGTTCGCATCCGAGGGAGCCGGTGACAGTCCCAGTTCCCGCAATTCGGCCACGATGCGGTCGCGCTGTGCCTTGATGGCCTCGACGTTGGCGAGCAGGGTGTCGGAGTGGGTCAGGGCGGCGTTGGCTGCCGCCTGGGTGATCGCGGAAAGGTGGTACGGAAGCCGAACCAGGCGAAGCGCATCGGCGATTTCGGGCGCGGCCGCGAGGTAGCCGAGCCGCGCTCCGGCCAACGCGAAGGCCTTACTCATGGTGCGGGACACGATGAGGCGCTCCCTGCCGGGCAGGAGCGTCAGCGCGCTGCTGGTACCCGACGTCGCGAACTCGCCGTAGGCCTCGTCGACGATGATGATGGCCCGCTCCTTCTCCCCCGCCTCGTAGGCTGCCTCGACGACGTCGAGGCCGAGCGCCGTACCGGTGGGGTTGTTGGGTGAACAGAGGAATACGATGTTCGCCCGTGACTCGCGGACGTGCCGGGCGGTGTCGGATGCGGTCATCTCGAACGCCGCGCGCCGTCCGGCCGTGACGTACCGGGTGTCCGTACTGCTGGCCAGGAGCGGGTACATGGAGTACGTCGGAGGGAACCCGAGGGCTGTCCGCCCCGGGCCGCCGAACGCCTGAAGGATCTGCTGGAGCACCTCGTTCGAACCGTTGGCTGCCCAGATCTGATCCGGGGTAATGCCATGGCCGAGATAGGCCGCCAGATTGACACGCAGCTCCGTGAACTCCCGGTCCGGGTACCGGTTGAGCCCGCGAGTAGCTACTTCCACGGCCGCGACGATCGCTGCGGAGACGTCCGCCGGAACGCCGTGCGTGTTCTCGTTCACATTGAGGAGGATCGGCACATCGATCTGCGGCGCCCCGTACGGGAGGAGCCCTACGAGATTGTTCCTCAGCGGGAGATGGGCAAGTGCCTCTTCACGGTCCGTCACCCTGCAAGTTTAATCGATGGGCGGGCCGTCCGGAGAATTGGACCATCCGGCCACGCTTGCGGAGTCCACTCTCCGAACCGGTGTTCCCCAGCGAATCGGCTATCAGCCGCCGACCGGCACCGCGAGGGATTGACCTGCCTGGACCACCGAGGATTTGAGGCCGTTGAGTTCAACCAGCTCAGCCACGAACTCACGGGGATCGCGGTCCGGCGCAAACTCTCCGGCAAGCCCCCACAGGGTCTCCCCCTGGCCCACACTGACGTTGATGGTTTCAGTAGGTGCTGGCTCGCTGTCCATCGCCTTGGCCTGGGAGGTGAGCGAAACCCCGAATATCAGAACCAACGCCACGAGCAGAACCGTGGGAAGGCCCACCAGCACAAGCCGCCCACGCCGTGTCAGATGAATCGGGGCGGACTTCGTACTCGGCGAAGGCCGGTCCGCCACCACTTCACGGAGCGCGTCGTTCGAACGATTGCCGTCGACGAGCGGAGTGCTGGTCCTGACGATGGTGAGTGCTGCCATGGCTGTACCTCTTTCGGATCTTCGAATCGGTCGGACGGCACTGAATCGTGAATTAGAACACGTATTCGATTTTCTTCCTGCTTATTTTTAGCACCTGCGAACGAGCTTTGTCGAGACTCACTCGAACATATGTTTGAAATCACGCCGCGGGTGTTCTAGCGTTGACATCGAAGCAGGATGCAGAGTGGATACCCGGTGGACTTGCTGCTTTCCACATCACCACCCGCCACCGACAAAACAGGCCGGCGGCGTCTGATGAACCGGACACGGGGCACCAAGGAGAGGACGACCGGTGGCAGAGCACGAGGCGGCAGAGCATGGAGTTTCCGGCCCCACGCTGAAGGAGGTTCCGGCAGCAGAGGGCGGCGCTGTCAGCGCAGGGCGGGGGCGCCCACGGGGCCGTGCGGTCGGCAAGGGACTGACCGACCGGCAGAAGACGATTCTCGAGACGATCCAGCGGTCGATCGGTTCGAACGGGTATCCGCCCTCGATGCGAGAGATCGGCGACGTCGTCGGCCTGGCGAGCCTGTCAAGCGTCACGCACCAGTTGGCCCAACTCGAGCGCCTTGGCTATATCCGCCGCGATCCGAAGCGCCCGAGGGCCATGGAGATCCTTCTTCCACTGACGCTGACCGACGCCACGGAGCCCGAGAATCCGGATTTCCCAGCAGGGACGGGGAGCCTGCATCGGGGTGCCGTCGACACCGCGATGGTGCCGCTCGTCGGCCGCATCGCAGCCGGTGGGCCCATTCTCGCCGACCAGGTGGTCGAAGAAATCCTGCCCCTCCCCCGCCAACTGGTGGGCCACGGCGAACTGTTCATGCTGAAAATCTCGGGTGACTCGATGATCGATGCCGCCATCTGCGATGGCGACTGGGTGGTGGTCCGCCGGCAGCAGAGCGCCCTCAACGGCGACATCGTCGCCGCGCTGCTCGACGACGAGGCGACGGTGAAGACGTTCCGCCAGCGTGACGGTCACACCTGGCTGCTGCCGCAGAACACCCGCTACGAACCCATCCTTGGCGACCATGCGAGCATCATGGGCAAAGTCGTCTCGGTGCTGAGGGCCCTCTAGCCCACCCGGGCGTCCGGCGCGGGAGCAGCGAGCCGCTCAAGGATTCCGAGAGCGATCGCCCGGTCCGTCGTTGTCCAGAAGGGCGGCAGCGCTGCACGGAGGAATCCCCCGTAGCGGGCATTCGCGAGCCGTGAATCGAGCACCGCCACCATACCCCGGTCACCCGACGCCCGGATCAGGCGCCCTGCGCCCTGGGCGAGGCGGACAGCGGCATGGGTCGCTGACACACTCATGAAGCCATTGCCACCCGCACGCGCGACGGCGCGGGTCCTCGCCGTCATCAGCGGGTCGTCAGGACGTGGGAATGGAATCCGGTCGATCACCACGAGCCGGCAGGCATTGCCCGGCACGTCGACGCCCTGCCAGAGGGACAGGGTGCCGAACAGACAGGTGTCCGGTTCCTCCGAGAATTGCCGCACGAGGGATGACAGGGATGATTCGCCCTGACAGAGGATCTCGAAACCCACCTTCGGCCTCAGCGCCTCGGCTGCCTCCTCGGCTGCACGCTTCGAGGAGAAGAGCCCCAGCGCGCCTCCCCGTGAGGCAGTGAGAAGGGCCTCGAGTTCCGCCAACTGGGCACCTGAGGTGCCGCGCTCCGGTTTCGGGAGATCCTTCGCAACATACAGCACCCCCTGGCGGGGGTAATCGAAGGGGCTGCCGACGTCCACTCCGGTCCAGGCCGGCGCGCCGTCACCAGCAAGGCCGAGCGACCCGGCGACGGGGCCGAATTCCGCGCCGATCGCAAGGGTAGCCGACGTGAGGATCACAGTATGATCCGCGAACAGACCCTCGCGCAGCCTGCCGGCCACGGAGAGCGGAGCGACGTTCAGGGTAGCCGGAGCACTGTCGTCGGGAATTCCATAGCCGGAACCCGGAGTGAAGGAACTGGCGCGCGAAGCCCACACCACCTCGTTCGACGTAGAGGCGGCGAGGATCCGCTCGCACAGATCGAAGATGAGGGTCAATCGCGCGCGCGCCATTTGCCGGCCGCCGTCGGCGTCGCCGGTTTTGCCGTCGGTCTTCGTGTCCGACAGGGCAGCACGGCAGGCACTCCGCACCTGGTCCAGCGACTGTTCGACCGCCTCGGGCAGCCCTCCGGGCAGCAGGCCCGATGGAAGAAGCTCGGCGGCGGCCTCGAAAGCACTTCCCGCACTGTCCAGTACACCTGTTCCGATGGAGGCGTGCCGCCGCAGCGCGGTCGACGCCGCGCTGATCATCGCCGGGGCGAGCTGCCCCGACACCGCACCTGTCACGCGGTCGTGAAGCTCGTGCGCTTCGTCGATGACGACGACGTCGTACTCCGGGAGGACGGCGAGGCCCTCGAACGCACTGATCGCCAGCATCGCATGGTTGGTGATGATGATGTCCGCGTCCGCAGCGGCTCCCCGCGCTTTCTCGCTGAAGCACTCCTCCGCAGCAGGACAGCGCTGGGCGCCAAGGCACTCCATGCTGCTGACGGAGACCTGGCGCCACGCACGGTCGCTGACACCGGGAAGAAGTTCGTCCCGGTCGCCGGTGTCGGTTTCCTCGGCCCATTCCCGCACGCGGACCACCTCCTTCCCGAGCGCGCTGGAAGGCGACGCGGCGAAGGAGCCGGGTGCCGGGTGCGGAGCGGCATCCTCCCCGAGGCTGAAGAGCGCATCCGGGACGTCGTCCTCGGGGAACCCGCCGCCGACCTTGTGTTTGCAGAGGTAGTTCGCCCTGCCCTTGAGGAGGGCGACGTCGACCGGCCGCGGAAGATGCTCACCGACCGATTCGAGAAGGCGCGGAAGATCCCGGCCGACGATTTGCGCCTGGAGTGCGAGCGTCGCTGTGGACACCACCGACGGCCGCTCGCTTTCCATGGCATGGGCGATGAGCGGTACGAGGTAGGCCAGTGACTTACCGGTTCCCGTCCCGGCCTGCACCAGAAGATGGCTGCCGGTGGCGATGGCCTCACTGACCTGGCGAACCATCTTCTGCTGCCCGGTACGGCTTTCGCCACCCATGGCCACGACGGCGGCATCGAGCAGTGTCAGGGCGTCGGGCCCCTCACTCATGCCGGAGATACGGTTCCAGTTCCGCAGCGAGGGCCTCCCGGACCATGACGTCGAGCCGGGTGCCCTCGCCGACATGCTCCAATCCGAGGATCTCGGCGTCCTCCTGATGGAGCCGGCTGAGAACTTCGCCGTGCTCGTAGGGCACCAGGAGTTCCATCCGAACCCCTGGGCGGGGAATTGCCTCGCTGATCAGATTGCGAAGCTCATCGAGCCCGGCGCCTGTCCGGGCGGAAACCACGACATTGCGGGGTTCACGCTGGCGCAGGCGTTCGATGACGAAGGGGTCGGCCGCATCGGCCTTGTTGAGCACGATGATCTCGGGAATGTCACGCGCCTCGACCTCGGTCATCACGGCGCGGACCGCTGCAATCTGGCCTTCGGGGTCGGGATGGGAGGCATCGACTACATGCAGGATGAGATCGGAATCGGCAACTTCCTCCAGCGTGGAACGGAACGCCTCGACGAGCTGGGTCGGAAGCGACCGCACGAATCCCACGGTGTCGGCCAGTGTGTAACCGATGCCGTCGGCCGTTTCGGCCCTCCGTACTGTGGGATCGAGGGTTGCAAAAAGCGCGTTCTCCACGAGGACGCCCGCATCGGTGAGCCGGTTGAGCAGCGATGACTTTCCGGCGTTGGTGTAGCCGGCGATAGCCACCGAGGGGACCTGGTTCCGCCGGCGGTTCGATCGCTTGGTGTCCCGTGCAGGCTTCATCCCCGCGATCTCCCGGCGGAGTTTCGCCATGCGCGTGCGGATCTTCCGCCGGTCGAGCTCGATCTTCGTCTCGCCCGGGCCACGCGAACCCATGCCAGCGCTTGCGCTGCCGACCTGGCCGCCGGCCTGGCGGGACATGGACTCACCCCAGCCGCGAAGGCGAGGGAGGAGGTACTCGAGCTGGGCGAGTTCCACCTGGGCCTTGCCCTCCCGGGACTTCGCATGCTGGGCGAAGATGTCGAGGATCAGGGCGGTCCGGTCAATGACTTTGACCTTCACGATGTCCTCGAGTCCTCGCCGCTGGGAAGGGGACAGTTCGCTGTCCACGATGACCGTGTCGGCACCCGTCGCCGTGACGATGTCCTTCAGTTCCTGTGCTTTACCCGAGCCGAGGAAGGTTGCGGGATCCGGCTTGAGCCTGCGCTGAACCATTCCATCAAGAACTTCCGATCCTGCGGTCTCAGCCAGGGCGGCAAGCTCCTGCAGGGAGTTTTCAGCGTCCTGCGCCGTCCCCTCCGTCCACAGGCCGGCAAGCACCACCCGCTCCAGCCGCAGCTGTCGGTATTCGACCTCGGTGACGTCCTCGAGCTCCGTCGAGAGCCCGGCCACCCGGCGTAGCGCACGGCGCTCCGCGAGATCCTGCTGGTCGCCGTCGAAGGAGAACCGTTCATCGGCCTCCTCAGAAATCGCCTGGGCCCGAGAGCGCCACGTGCGCTCATGAGGAGACGAGGCGGTTTCCTGTCCCTGCCCGCCCGAGGACTTTGCCGAAGCTGCCTCGTCATGTGCGAGGATTCGGTCGATAACGGCCTGGATCTCTTCCGGTCCCATGTCGGCACCGGTGGATCCTCCGGAGTTCGTGGTCATATTCTCCCTTGTAACAGTGGACTTCAATTCTAGTTCCCTTCCGCCGTTCCGTTCCAGCACTTCACTCTGCGCGGAACCGCAGCATCCTCTTCCGTGGGGGCGGGCGGTTTCACCCCCCGTGCCGGGAGGGAGGCGCTGTCGGCACTAGGCTTCTGCCATGGACTCCCAGCATTACTTCACCGCCAAGCCCGCAGGACCGGAGGTGCGCCGCCCACTCTCCGTCGTCCTCGATGGACAGCGCAGGGAACTGGTGACATCGTCCGGTTTGTTCAGCCCCGACGGCGTCGACAAGGGTACGGCCATTCTGTTGGATGCCGTACCTCGGCCGTCGGGAGCCCGGCTCCTGGACATCGGTTGCGGCTGGGGTGCGCTCGCGCTGAGCATGGCTCTCAAGGCGCCGGCGGCAGCTGTCTACGCAGTGGACGTCAATGAGCGCTGCCTCGCACTCACCCGCGACAATGCCGCGAGGCTCGGGCTGCCGAACGTCCACGTCAGCACGCCCGACGGCGTCGACCCTACCCTCGAATTCGACACGGTGTGGTCCAACCCTCCCATCCGCATCGGCAAGCAGGAGCTCCATGCGCTCCTGCTTGCCTGGCTCCCGAGGCTTGCGCCCGACGGCGATGCCTGGCTGGTGGTGCAGAAGAACCTCGGCGCCGACTCGCTGCAGCGGTGGCTGGCGGAGTCGCTGCCGGAAGGCTTCGCCGTGCAACGCGCGGACACCTCGAAGTCGTTTCGGGTGCTCCACGTGAAGCGGGGCAACTCGCCAATCTGAGGAAGCGCGGCGGGTTCAAGCGACGGGTACTCGTGCGGATGCCGTCGGTGCGGCCCGTGAGAAAGGCGTCATCGAGTCGGTAGTCGACGAGCGATCCACCCTGATAAAGTCCGTGAACATGTATGGGCATTCGCCCATTGATAAGGGCAAACCTGGTGCAAGCCAGGGACGCAAAGCCACGGGACCCACGCGGTTAGCCGGGCTACCGAACAGCAAAGGTCTCAACCATGCCGTACACATGCTTATTGGAAGCGTCGGTATTTGTTGCTTTCCCGGGCACTGCTGCCCCCGGAACACGGGCGAACATGCCCTGCGCTTCCTTTCCTCGGGTTTCGTGCAGAACGGGCGGTTCGGGTGCACCCGTCCGAAGAACTGCGACCGAGGCCTCGGCATGAGTACCGAAACCTCCGTCAGAAGTCCTGAGCAGGGGTCAGCCGTCGTCATCGAGGATGACATCGATATCCGGAACATCGTTGTCGCTGTGCTGCGGCAGGCAGGTTTCGACGTCCACTCCGAAGCAACGGGACGGGACGGAGTGGAGGTGGTGCGCAGGAACGCCCCGACGGTTGTGACACTCGACGTCGGTCTGCCCGACATCGACGGCTACGAGGTGCTCCGGCGTATCCGGAACATCAGTGACTGCTACGTCATCATGCTCAGTGCCCGAGCCGATGAACTGGATACCCTCACGGCCCTGCAGGCCGGAGCTGACGACTACCTGATCAAGCCCTTCCGTCCACGGGAGCTGAGGGCGAGGATCGATGCGATGTTGCGTCGGCCACGAATCGAGGCGACCCGTCCGCTCGGGCTGCCGGTTCCACCCAGCACTTCTCCGCCCGCTCCCGCCGCTGCCCCCACCGTTGCCGCTGTCCTGAGGAATTCTGCGGTGCTTCAGCACGGTGATCTGGTTCTTGATCGGGAAGCCCGGACGGCGAAGCTGGCCGACGAGGAACTGCTCCTGACAAGGAGTGAATTCGATCTGCTGCACGACCTGCTGCGAAGTAACGGAGCCGTCCGGACGAGGTCCGCACTCGTCGGGGTTGTCCGGGGCGAGGATTACCGGGGATATTCGTATGTCAGCGACGCGGATCAGCGCGCGATCGAGGTCCACATCGGGAATCTGCGCCGGAAGCTCTCCAACAACGCGCGTTCTCCTGACCTCATCACCACGGTTCGGGGCATCGGGTACCGGCTCGTCCCTTCACCCGGGCAGCAGCCGGTTCCGTAGGAGCGCAGTCCTCACAGGTCCGGGGGTATGTAGGTGTCGAGGAGTTCCGAGGTGGTGTCGGAGCCGCAGGCCTCGACGTACGCGAGGGTCCGGGCGGCGGCATCCATGTCGTTGGCCTCGATGAGCTTTTCGAACCAGGCAGCGAGATAAGCAAGCCGCGCCGCTCCGACCATCGTCGAGGTGACCTTCACACTCAGCGCAGCCTCCTTCGCCCCCGCTTTGTCCCGGTCCTCCACGAAGCGGACCAGGCGCCGATATTTCCCGTCCCAGGACTGCGCGAAGTCCCGGGCGAACGCATGCACCACCGTCGGGCTGTCGAAATCCTTCTCCAGTTCACGAAGCACGTTCCGGTCCACCAACGGCTCGCACTCGCTGCACGCTGAGGAGGATCCGGAGTGGACCTGCCCGCAGCCGAAGCCCGTATGGTCATCCGGGAGCCCGTCGCCGGCGGAAGGGAAGTGAGTGGAGGGCACCTCCGAATGTTACGTGTATCCCGGCGGGAAAATCATTGTTTTCGTCCAACCTGCGTAAACCTTGCGCTTTGTGTTTTCCGGTCCGGGGAATCTGCCCGATGCCGTGGCTGAGCCCCTGGTGACGCGCCTGTCAGGGGGCACGGATACGAGGCCGAACCTGCCCGCTTCCCGTCCGTGCCCGCACCACACCCTCCTCCGAGAGAGTAGTCGAACAGGGCAGATGTCAGGGGCGTCCCGCGCCCTGCAGCACCGTGGCGGATGTCCCGTCTGGTGTCAGCGCAGTTCAACGAAAGGTGACGTCGTTACGGGCTGTACGGACCCGGCCCAAGGGGTCCGGACGCTGCTGTCGACGCACCGAACGTCAGCGTCTGTGCACCTCGGACGATCCTGCGGAAACCCTGCCTGACCCCGATCTCCAACACGGGGATGCGTGCGGTCAGTGGGAAAGGGCTTGCAACGACGCCGGAAACAGTACGCCCTCGGCGACCAGTTCAGCCGGTCCGCTCAGTTCGACGTGCTCCAGTCCGTCCACGCCCACATGGAAGACGACGCCGACCACGCCTCCCGGCACCCCGACGGCCCAACGGGAGGGAGCCGAATCCCCCGCCCAGTACCGGATTGCAGCGGCCGCCGCGCAGGCTCCCGTGCCACAGGACTGCGTCTCTCCCACACCGCGCTCATGGACGCGCATGGTGACGACACCGACGCCGTCCTCGACCAATGGGTCGTTGGGCACGACCAACTCGACGTTGGTGCCCTGGGCAGGGAACGGTTCCACGGCCGGGGCAGTGTGCAGGGCCGCGGCAGTCAACTCCCCGAGACTTGCCAGTGCGACGACGGTGTGCGGGTTCCCCATGCTGACCGACAGGGCGGGGCGTGCCACGTCGAGTCCCTGGATTTCCACCAGGGAATCCGTGCCGCGGGCCACCGCGGTATCCGGGTGGATGAATTCCCAGGGGCCCATGTCCACCGAGTAACCGTCAGCGGACGCCGCGACGACCTTGACGCCGCCGCGGGTGGCGACGGAAACGGTTGCTCCGCCGTCGAGCGAGACGAACCCCTTGACGACCAGGAAATGGACGAACACCCGTACGCCGTTCCCGCACATCTCCGAGGTTGTTCCGTCGCCGTTCCAATAGTCCATGAACCACATGGCGTCGGGAGCGCTCTGCAGCAATGCCCTGCCTTCGGGGATCTGTTCCGACCGCACTGCGCGGATCAATCCGTCCGCTCCGATACCCCGATGTCGATCGCACACGGCGGCGACACTCCTGCTGTCGAGGTCGAACCGCCCCTCGGGATCAAGGATCAGGAGGAAGTCATTGCCCGTCCCGTGCCCTTTGGTGAAGGGAACACCGGCGAGCGGACTAGTGGAATCCTGCTGCGTTCGAACTGGCACGGTCACCCTCCTGGGTTGGAACTGGCTGATCCGGATCTTGTCGGGCATACGACCCACCCTGTAGGAGATCGAGACACTTCCCGAGCAGCCGCGGATCCTCACCATCCAGCCAGTCCACGCGGGGGTCTCCACGGAACCAGGTGAGTTGACGCTTGGCGAAACGCCGCGTTGCGACGATCGTGTCCTCGACGGCGGCTTCCGCCGGCATTGCTCCCTCGAGCACTCTCAGGAACTGAGCATAGCCCAGCGCCCGGGACGCCGTCCGTCCCTCCCTCAGCCCCTGGTCGACCAGCTGTTCCACCTCGGAACGCAAACCGTCCTCCACCATCGTGTGGACGCGTGTCGCGAGACGCAGCCGGAGCCTGTCCCGGTCCACCTCCAACCCCACCTGGATGGCGGACTGGTAATAGCGGCGCTCGGGCATGAAGGAGCTGAAAGGGCGTCCGGTCAGCTCGGTGACTTCGAGCGCCCGGACGAGCCGGCGGTTGTCAGCGACCCTCGCGGCCGACGCCGGGTCGACCCTCGCCAACCGGTCCCGCAACGCCGCTGCCCCCTTGTCCTGGAGTTCCTCCTCGAGACGCTGCCTTACTGCAGGGTCGGTACCCGGAAACTCGAGACAGTCGAGAACAGCCCGCACGTACATCCCCGAACCTCCTACGAGGATCGGCACCTTCCCGCGCATCCGGATCTCCTCGATGGCCGCCCGCGCCGTGAACTGGTAAGCGGCAACGCTGGCCTCCTCCTGGATCGAGAGGGTGTCAAGAAGGTGATGGGGGACGCCCCCGCGCTCCTCCATCGGGAGCTTCGCGGTGCCGATGTCCATGCCGCGATAAAACTGCATCGCATCGGCATTGATGATCTCACCGTCGAGCGCAAGCGCCAGCTGGACGGCGAGGTCCGATTTTCCGGAACCGGTGGGACCGACGACCGCGACGACCGCTCCGGAGGAGGGCGCCGCGGGCGAAACCTTTCGGGCAACTGGGACCCGCCCGGAGACGGCCGTCCGTCCATCGGTCCACACGGGCCGATCAGCTGGCGCCGGCTGAGGGGCGGGCGCAGGCTGCGGGGCGGGCGACATGCGGCTGGTTGCCGACATCAGGAGATTCCCGTCGTCAGCCGGCTCGCCCGCGGACCGGGAGCGAGGGCATTCCGAGTGAGACGCCGCGCGTCCCTGCGCCGCCGGCTCCGGTGGAGGGCGCAGCACACGAATCCGCCTGCGCGCGGTCCCACGCGTCACCGGCACGCGATCGGCGCACGCTGTATTCGGCGGGCGACGCCGGGTCGGCGATGAGGTGGAACGGTGCGGCCCGGGTCACGGAAACAGTGACGAGGTCCCCCGGCCGCGGTGCCTGCCCGCCGTCGGGCACTGAGAAGTGGACGAGCCTCTGGTCCCTCGAGCGCCCCGACAGTCGGTGGGTCTCAGCGCTCTTCCGCCCCTGGTGGGCGGTGACGAGGACTTCCACCTGCATGCCTACCTGCAGCGCGTTTTCCTCTTCGCTGATGCGGTCCTGCAGCGCCGTCAGCCGCTCGTAACGCTCCTGCACAACGTGCTTGGGCAGCTGGTCGGCAAGTTCGGCAGCGGGAGTTCCGGGGCGTTTGGAGTACTGGAAGGTGAAAGCCGTCGCGAACCGGGACCTTTCGACGACGTCGAGCGTTGCCTGGAAGTCCTCCTCCGTCTCTCCGGGGAACCCGACGATGATGTCGGTGGAGATGGCCGCGTGCGGCATGCGCTCGCGTACCCGGTCGAGGATCCCGAGGAACTTCGTGGAGCGGTAGGAACGCCGCATGTCCTTCAACACGCGGTCCGAACCGGACTGCAGCGGCATGTGCAACTGCGGCATCACGTTGGGCGTCTCGGCCATCGCTTCGATGACGTCGTCAGTGAATGCTGCGGGGTGCGGGCTGGTGAACCGGACACGTTCCAGGCCCTCGATCGCTCCACAAGCCCGCAGCAGCTTGGCGAACGCACCGCGATCGCCGAACTCCACGCCGTAGGAATTCACGTTCTGGCCGAGAAGGGTGACCTCGATGGCGCCGTCGGCCACCAAGGCCTCTATTTCGGCCAGGATCTCCCCGGGCCGGCGATCCCGCTCCTTGCCCCGCAGTGCTGGAACAATGCAGAAGGTGCAGGTGTTGTTGCAGCCCACGGAGATCGACACCCAGCCCGCGTACACCGAATCGCGCTTCGTGGGAAGGGTGGAGGGGAACACATCGAGGGATTCGAGGATCTCGAGCTGGGCCTCGTCGTTGTGGCGCGCCCGCTCGAGCAGGGCGGGAAGGGCCCCGATATTATGGGTTCCGAAGACTGCGTCCACCCACGGAGCTTTGCGCAGGATCGTGTCGCGGTCCTTCTGCGCGAGGCACCCGCCCACTGCTATCTGCATGCCGGGATGGGTCTCCTTCACCGAGGCAAGCATCCCGAGGTTTCCGTAGAGCTTGTTGTCGGCATTCTCGCGGACCGCGCAGGTATTGAAGACGACGACGTCCGCCTGGCCGCCCGACGTCGCGGCATAACCGGCGCCCTCGAGCAGCCCGGTGATGCGCTCGGAATCATGGACATTCATCTGGCAGCCGAAAGTCCTGACTTCATAGGTCCGTGGGCTGCCGGTCGTGTTCCGCTGGACCAGGGCTGACGACGGCGCGGGCGCTGTGATACTCACACTGTTAAGCGTACGGTGGGCCAGCCGCGAGTCCACAATCGTCGCTACCCCGCCCCGCGTCCATGATGTCCCGAACAAGGGAGAACGCGAGGCCTGGGTTGTAGCCCTTGCGTGCCAGTACGCCGACGAGCTTCCGCGTTTCCCTGTCGCGGATCTTCCGGTCCGCCAGATCGATGCCGGCACGCATTTTCCTGCGGATCACCTGTTCGGCTGCGGCGCGCTCATCCTCATCGGTTACCTGAGCCAGCGCGTCCTCGGCGAGATCAGGGTGAATGCCCCTGTCGGCAAGCTCCCGCTTCAGGACCGACCGGGCCAGGGAACGGGTTTGGGCACGACTGCGCACCCACATTCCGGCGAATTCGGCATCGTCGATGAGCTGAACCTCTTCGAAGCGGTCCAGCACAGCGCCGGCGACGTCATCAGGGATGTCTCGTTCCCTGAGCTTCTGGGCAAGCTGGTGCCTGCTTTTGGGTGCCATGGCCAGGTGCCGGAGAACTATCGACCGGGCAAGTCCGGCAGAGTCTTCAGGCAGCTTGCTACCCTTCTCGGGGGAAACGACGGGAGGATCTGCGTCCGGGTAGCCCGGTGGCCCGTTCGACTCGTCCTCGTAATCCTGGGAGAAGCCATAGCCATAGTCGGAGCCGCCCGAGCCGCCCACCACGGGGCCATAGGGCGATTCCTGCGCAGGGCGCAGCTTCCGGGTGCGGGACCCGGAAGCCGCGTGTGCTGTGGAACCACTGCTCCCAGCCCTGGAGCCCTTGCTCCTGCCGAAGGGTTTACGCGAAGGCTCTGATGTTCCGCTGAAACCGAAAGCACCGTCGGCGGACATTCCGCTACTCCCCGCTGACGGCCTTGAGCTTCGGTGTGCCTTCAGCTTCTTCCGGCTGGACGCCGATCCCTAGCTTGGTCCTGATCTTCTGCTCGAGTTCATCAGCCAGGTCCGGATTGTCGATCAGGAACTTCCGGGCGTTCTCCTTGCCCTGGCCCAGCTGATCGCCGTCATAGGTGAACCACGCACCGGATTTCTTGACGAGTCCGTTCTCCACACCCACATCGATGAGCCCGCCTTCACGCGAGATTCCGTAGCCGTAAAGAATATCGAATTCCGCCTGCTTGAACGGCGGCGCCATCTTGTTCTTGACGATCTTGGCCCTGGTGCGGTTACCCACCGGATTGACACCCTCCTTGAGGGTTTCAATGCGGCGAACGTCGATGCGCACTGATGCATAGAATTTCAGGGCCTTGCCACCCGTTGTCGTCTCCGGGCTACCGAAGAACACCCCGATCTTCTCGCGAAGCTGGTTGATGAAGATCGCGGTCGTGTTGGTCTGGCTCAGCCGCCCCGCGATTTTTCGCAGGGCCTGGCTCATGAGCCTGGCCTGGAGGCCCACATGGCTGTCTCCCATGTCGCCTTCAATCTCCGCGCGGGGCACCAGCGCGGCCACGGAGTCGATCACCACGAGGTCGATCGAGCCGGACCCGATCAGCATGTCCATGATTTCCAGGGCCTGCTCGCCCGTATCAGGCTGGGACACCAGGAGCGCATCGGTATCTACTCCCAGCCTCTTTGCGTACTCGGGATCCAGGGCGTGCTCGGCGTCGATGAACGCGGCGATACCACCATTACGCTGGACGCTGGCGACGGTATGAAGTGCAACAGTGGTCTTACCCGACGATTCCGGCCCGTAGATCTCGACGACCCTGCCACGGGGAAGCCCTCCTATGCCGAGGGCTGCATCCAGCGCGATGGAACTTGTGGAGATAGTTTCACGTGGGGCCCTGACCTCGTCACCAAGACGCATGATCGAGCCTTTGCCATACTGCTTGTCGATCTGTGCAAGTGCAGCTTCAAGTGCTTTCTCGCGGTCGGCTGGTGCGGCCATTATTCACCTCGGTTTGTTGTGGCCCGAAGGCCGTTTGCATGTTCGTTCCGACCCTATCGGCCGGCACTGACAATCTCGGGAATGCCTTTTTTATGTGGACATTCCGACGCGGCGGGATGTTTCTATCCTACCGCCGACCGAACAAAGTTTCGAATAATTTCTGGGCGTGTCCGGCCGGTCATCGGTTCGGAATCGGCAGCCCGGTCCTCCCAGCTCCCTGCAGCAGGGTTACCGCCGGGGCGCGACATCCCGGCCCAGGCGCCGCTCGTGCGGAACGTCCTGCGCATCACAGACAGCTGTCCATACCCGTCGAGGATCGACGCCGCCGGACAACGCGGCAAGCGCGGTCCGGTCGCCCAGCTCGGCCAGGACCAGATCCCCCGCCAGGGTGCGCGAGTATCGGCTCCCGAACTCATCATCCATCAGCCGCCAAAAGTCACTCAGCCGCATCTCCGTCTCCTTCTCCTCTGCCTCTTCCTGCCGACGGGCGCCACGGCCCGAAAAGCAGAATCAGAAATCCTTCGTATCGAGCAAGCGTCTCGCCCGGGTGCTGCCGGAAAGCCCTGCCGGAAAGTCCTGTCGGAAAGTCCTGTCGGAAGGTTCTGCTGGGCGATTCCACCGGCATGAGCCCTTCCAATATGTCCTGCCGGAACCCCGGTGATGATGGTCGCGTGCCCCCCGGACCGCTTCCACGGGCTTCCGTAGCGGAATGCGGCAGCCGGAACCCTAGAATAAGCGACATGGAAGCCAAGCCCGCAAGTACTGACTCCAACGTAGATTCCGCGATCGAGGCGCTCGAGCAGCAGCTCAGCATGCTCTGGAGACGCGCCCGCTCCAACTCCTACAAGGTGGCACGCCGCGTGCACCCGGACATGGAACCGGCCGCATATGGTCTGCTCGTGATCCTGCAGCGCGAAGGTTCCATGCGGTTGACGGACATCGCGGCGAGCATCGGCGTCGGCAAACCGTCAGTGAGCAGGCAGATCGCAATGCTTGAACAACTCGGCCTGGTCCAGAAGGAAGCGGATCCGCTGGACGGCCGGGCGCAGGCGATTTCATTGACGCCGGCGGGAACCCACCAGCTCGTCACCGCACAGACAGCGCGCAAGCAGGCTTTCCATCAGCTGATGGAGGATTGGGACGTCTCGGACCTCACACAGCTCGGGAACCTCATCGCCCAGCTCAATTCCACGTACACCAAGGACAACTGGTAGGAGCCCGCTGGCGCGAAAAGCAGAAAGCCCGCCCTCTTGTCGGGGCGGGCTTCCTGACGCGGGGGGGAGCAGCTACCGATTGGTGGTTGCAAGTCCCCTGCGGAAATCGTTGGTGAGGTCATCGGGTAGGTTGTCTTCGAATTCGCGTGAGAATTCCTGCGGAATGGTGTCCGGGATCGACACGCCCTCCGCCTCTGCGAGACGATCGCTGACTTCCCGCAGCATCGAGGACAGTGGAACATCCAGTGCGCCGCAGATTGATGAGAGGAGTTCAGATGACGCTTCCTTTTGGCCGCGTTCCACTTCGCTGAGGTATCCGAGGGAGACCCTAGCACTGTGGGACACCTCCCGGAGCGTCCTGCCCTGGCGCTGGCGGACGTCGCGGAGGACGTCCCCGATTTCATGGCGTAGAACCACCATTTTGCGCTCCTTGGGCTTGCGTTGTGCATCATCTGCCAGCCCCACATCACGCCAACGGATCACGCCGTTTACGGATACGGGTTGCTTTACCATCGGTATGCCTTGCTCCCTCATAAGTGCGGCCCCGCCCGGTGGGCGGATGCGGCGAAGATAATGACCAGCCCGATTTTCTTGAGCCTTAGTCGTCAACCCTATCAACGGCGGACACTATTCATAACTAACCCGCGGGATCTTTTGTTCCCATGGACAACCCGCTCCCCAACAGTTCCAATGCAGCGCTGCAGGATTGCTGCCGGATCTGCCCGCGGTCCCCCGGAAACAGGTATTCCTCCACCCGGGTGCCCGAAGCGGAGGCGACTGCAATGAAGACGGTTCCCACGGATTTGCCGTCATGTGGCTTGGGCCCCGCAACTCCGGTTGTCGAGACGGCAAGATCAGTATTCATCAGGGTCCGGGCCCCCTCGGCCATCTGGCGGGCCACGGCGGCATCCACCGACCCTGCTTGGGCCAGAAGCGCCGACTCGACTCCGAGCACCTTCACTTTGACGTCGTTGGCGTAAGCGATCACCCCGCCCTTCAGCATTCCAGAGGCGCCCGGCACGTCGGCGAGGGAAGCTGCCACCTGTCCGGCCGTCAACGATTCGGCCGTCGCAACCGTGAGGCCTACCGCCAGGGCCCGTTCGACGACGTCGGCGGGGTTCATGCGGGAGAGGGAGGAGACGATTTCGCTGCCGAGCGCAGCCGCACGGCCTGGAGGACGTAATCGACTCCCGTGACGACCGTCACGACGAGTGCCGCGCCCATGACGACTGCCGCAGGCCACCAGGCCCAGCTGCCGAGGCTCGACTGGAGCGGCAGGAGGAACAGGAGGATGGCGACGGTCTGGATCACCGTCTTCAACTTCCCGCCGCGCGAGGCCGGCATCACTCCGTAACGGATCACCGCGAACCTCAGGAGGGTGATGCCCAGCTCCCGACCGAGGATCACGAGGGTCACCCACCACCACAGTTCACCGAGGACCGACAGGAGAATCAACGCCGACCCGATCAGAAGCTTGTCTGCAATGGGGTCCGCGATCTTTCCGAAGTCGGTGATCAGCCCGCGGCTCCGGGCGAGGTCGCCGTCGAGCTTGTCCGTATAGATGGCGACGGCGAACGTCGCGACCGCCAGCCAGCGGAACAGCCCCCCCTCGCTGTTGTCGGCCAGCAGGAACCAGACGAAGAAGGGAACCAGCAGGATCCGCACGACGGTGAGGACGTTCGCGATGTTCAGAACCGGTACCGCCGGGGCTGGAGTGTTCGTCACACGACTAGGCTACCTGCCGGTGAGGTTCCAGGCGTCCTCGTTTCCGTCGTCGTCGCTCGCGGACCCTCCGTCGGAATAGTCGATGGCCTGGGTACGTGCGGCGAGGTCGTCGGCTACGAGGTCCACCGGAGCCGTAGGGCGCGGAGCCGCTGAAGGGGCGGCGGCAGCGGGTTCGTCACCACGCATGGCGGCGAGGACCGGTGCGAGGTCGTCCGGCTTGACGAGCACGTCGCGTGCCTTCGACCCTTCGGACGGTCCCACCACTCCCCGGGATTCGAGGAGGTCCATGAGGCGGCCGGCCTTGGCGAAACCGACGCGCAGCTTGCGCTGGAGCATCGACGTCGAGCCGAACTGGGTGGTGACCACGAGTTCGGTGGCCTGCAGCAGGACGTCGAGGTCGTCCCCGATGTCGTCCTCGACCTGCTTCTTCGGCGCTTCGACGGCGACGTCCTGGCGGTAGACAGCCGACAGCTGTCCCTTGACGTGCTCCACGACGCGGTGTATTTCCGACTCGGTGACCCACGCGCCCTGGACGCGGATCGGTTTGGAGGCGCCCATGGGCAGGAACAGGGCGTCGCCCTGACCGATGAGTTTCTCGGCTCCGGGCTGGTCGAGGACGACGCGGGAATCGGTGACCGACGACGTCGCGAACGCCATGCGGGACGGGACGTTCGCCTTGATCAGTCCCGTGACGACGTCGACCGACGGACGCTGCGTCGCCAGCACCAGGTGGATGCCCGCGGCACGCGCAAGCTGGGTGATCCTCACGATGGAATCCTCGACGTCGCGCGGTGCGACCATCATCAGGTCGGCGAGCTCGTCCACGATGACCAGGAGGTACGGGTACGGCCGGACCACACGCTTGGATCCCTCGGGCGGAACGATCTTGCCGTTCCGGACGGCCTTGTTGAAGTCGTCGATGTGCTTGTACCCGTAGTTCGCGAGGTCGTCGTAGCGCGTGTCCATTTCGCGGACCACCCACTGCAGGGCCTCGGCGGCCTTCTTCGGGCTGGTGATGATGGGGGTGATGAGGTGCGGCACGCCCTCGTACGCGGTGAGCTCGACGCGCTTGGGGTCGACCATGACCATGCGGACCTCGTCGGGCGTCGACCGCATGAGGATCGAGGTGATCATCGAGTTCACGAAGGACGACTTCCCGGCCCCGGTCGCTCCCGCGACCAGCAGGTGCGGCATCTTCGCGAGGTTAGCCACCACGAAGCCACCCTCGACGTCCTTACCCACGCCCATGACCATCGGATGGTCGGTCTTGCGGGCGTTACCCGAGCGGAGCACGTCCCCCAGCGACACCGTCTCGCGGTCGGTGTTCGGGATCTCGATGCCGATCGCCGATTTGCCGGGAATGGGTGACAGGATCCGAACATCCGAACTGGCGACGGCGTAGGAGATGTTCTTCGACAGCGCAGTGACTCGTTCCACCTTGGTTCCGGGCGCGAGCTCGATCTCGTAGCGCGTCACTGTCGGTCCCCGGGAGAAGCCGGTGACCTTCGCGTCGACGTTGAACTGGTCCATGGTGTGGGTCAGCGCCGCGACGACGGCGTCATTGGCTTCCGAACGCTCCTTCGGCGGGGTGCCGGCAGGAAGGTAGTCCGACGGCGGCAGCGTGTAGGTGACGTCCCCGGCGAGCTGGAGCTGTTCGGTCCGCTGGGGGATCGGGGCCGGAGGAACCTGCGGCTGGACCGGTGTGGACGGCACGATCAAAGCCTTCGCGGCGGGCACGACGTCGATGGCCTCCGTGGCGCCCTCGGGAATCCGCTCCGGCGTGGATTCGGGAGCACAGGCCGGGGTCGACCCGATGCCCTGCGCGTGCTTGATCTTCTCGGCGGCGAGTTCCTGCTGCGTCGGCCGGCGCATACCGGCCGGTATCTGCGCCTCGGCTTCGCGCGCCTTCCGCTCCTCGTCCTCGATCACGGCGCGTTCGAAGGCTTCATCGCCCACGTAACCGTCGGCGTCGCCGTCGTAGGGCTGTTCGGTCCGGTCCTTGCCGAAAAGACGCTTCTTCTTCTTCGGTGCGGGCTTTGCCGTGGCGCCATGCGCCTCATAGAGGTAGCTCTGGTCGTGGTCAGGATCGTTAGCGCTGCCGTTGCGGCCGTCGGCGGAGTCGCGGTCGCCGTCGATCAGGTCCTGCCCCATCAGGTGCTCGTAGAGCGCCCTCAGGCGCCGCGGGATGTGTCGCAGGGGCGTTGCGGTGACGATGAGGATCCCCAGGAAGACGGCGAGGCCGAGAAGGAGACCCACCGGCCACGGGGTGAGGATCTCGGTTAGGGGCCCGGCGGTGAGGAACCCCACCACTCCCCCGGCGCGCCAGAGTGGATCAAGACCCTCGGAGAGGCTCGGCCTGCCGCCCACCAGGTGTGCGATGCCCGACCCGGCGACCAGGATGACCAGCTGCCCGATGGCGATGCGGTTGTTGGCGCGATGCTGTTCCGGGTGACGGAACAGCCGGACGGCGCCGATCAGCAGCATAAAGGGAACCAGCAGCGCCATCCATCCGAAGGTGCCGCCGGCCACCGCGTGGATGCCGCGCGCGAGCGGTCCGGCCAGGGCCCACCACTCGACTGCAGCGACGGCCATCGCCAGCAGCAGGAGGAAGAATCCGGTTCCGTCCCGGCGCGTGTCCCGTTCCGGATCGACGTCGTGCCCGAACTTGCGCACGCCGGAACCGGCGAGGTGGGCGAGGCCCATCCACGCACCGCGAACGGCACGGAGTGGCAGCGACGGCTTCTCCTCGGGGTGTTCCGGGACGGCCGCAGTATTCTGCGTGCCACTCTGCCCACCGCTCTGCGCACCGCTCTGCCGTTGGCTCTGCTTGGGACTCTGCCTGGTCTTGGGAATACTCCTGGCCGGCGTGGGGCGCGCAGCAGCTGGAGTCTTCTTGCGCGATTGCTCGGGCCCCCGGGGGGCAGGGGAAGTACGGGTGGCCATACCCCCACGGTACCGGATCCGGCTCCGGCTTTCGGGGAACTACGCCTCGAGGACCACGGGAATGATCATGGGACGGCGGCGGTACCGGCGGTTCACCCAGGTGCCGATCACGCGACGCACTACCTGCTGCAGCTGATGGGTGGTGTGGTCCTTGTTGATGCGGACCGCTTCCTCGAGGGCTTTGCTGAGCTGCGGCATGATCTCATCGAAGACCGAGTCGTCCTCGGCGAATCCCCGGGCATGGATGTCGGGCCCCGAGACGATCTTGCCGGTGGTGCGGTTGACCACGGTGATGATGGAGATGAAGCCCTCTTCGCCGAGGATGCGCCGGTCCTTCAGATCGGCGTCGGTGATCTCGCCGATGCTCGCACCGTCCACGTAGATGTAGCCGCACTCGACAGCGCCGACGATCCGCGCAGTGCCATCGACGAGGTCCACCACCGAGCCGTCGTCCGTGAGCAGGACGTTCGCTGCAGGCACCCCCGTCTGCTCGGCGAGCCTGCCGTTCGCGATGAGGTGCCGGGTTTCACCGTGCACCGGCATCACGTTGCGGGGCCGGAGGATGTTGTAGCAGTACAGTAGTTCCCCGGCCGCTGCGTGACCGGACACATGCACCTTCGCATTGCCTTTGTGGATGACGTCGGCGCCCAGCTTGAGCAGGCCGTTGATGACCCGGAAGACGGCGTTCTCGTTTCCCGGAATGAGCGACGACGCCAGGATCACTGTGTCACCCTTTCCTACCCTGATCCGGTGATCGCCGCTGGCCATGCGGGAGAGGGCCGCCATCGGTTCCCCCTGGGAACCCGTGGACATCAGCACCACGCGGTTGTCCGGCAGCTCGTCGACGTTCTTGATGTCCACCAGGATGCCCTCTGGCACCCGGAGGTAGCCGAGCGAGGCAGCGATGCCCATGTTGCGCACCATCGACCGGCCCGCGAAACAGACGAACCGCCCGTGCATTTCCGCCGCGTCGATGACCTGCTGCACGCGGTGTATGTGGGAGGAGAACGAGGCGACGATGATGCGCTTCGCGACGTGCGAGAAAAGGTTCTCGAGGACCGGACCGATCTCGCGCTCGGCGGTGGTGAAACCGGGAACGTCGGCGTTGGTGGAGTCGACCATGAGCAGGTCGACGCCCTCCTCACCGAGCCGCGCAAAGGCCCGGAGGTCGGTGATCCTGCCATCGAGCGGCAGCTGGTCCATCTTGAAGTCGCCGGTATGCAGCACGTTGCCGGCGGAGGTGCGGAGGAAGACGGCGAGGGCGTCGGGAATCGAGTGGTTGACGGCCACGAACTCACATTCGAACGGTCCGAACTGCTCGATCTGTCCCTCCGACACGGTCAGCGTGTACGGCCGGATGCGGTGTTCCTGCAGCTTCGCCTCGATCAGGGCGAGCGTCAGCTGCGATCCGATGAGCGGGATGTCGGCCTTGAGCCGGAGGAGGTAGGGGACGGCGCCGATGTGGTCCTCGTGGCCGTGCGTCAGCACCAACCCCACGACGTCGTCGAGCCGGTCCTCCAGGTAGGAGAAATCGGGCAGGATCAGATCGACGCCGGGCTGGTTCTCCTCCGGGAAGAGGACCCCGCAGTCGACGATCAGGAGCTTTCCGTCGATCTCGAACACGGCCATGTTCCGGCCGATCTCCCCGAGCCCTCCCAGGGGCACGATCCGCAGCGTGCCCGGCTCCAGTGCCGGCGGCGGGCGCAGCACTACTGACCCTGCTGCCGGCCGGCCGGCCGCTGTACCTGCGGCTGCGGCCGTGCCTGCGGTCATGCCTTCGACCGCGCAGCGGGCTGGTCAGCTGTTCCCCGCTCGAAATCCCAGCCTGCCTCGGCGAGGTCCGCGAACACCTCTTCCATCTCGACGGCGGTCGGCTCCACGAGCGGCAGCCGTACGACGGCGTTGGACAGCACGCCCTGCAGCTTCAGGATCTGCTTCGCCGACACCGCTCCCGGAATATGCGTCATCACCGCGCGCACCACGGGATCGAGCTCGAAGTGGATGCGGCGGGCCTCCGCATAGTCGCCGGCGGCGGCAGCGTCCACCAGCGCCCGGAAGGCAGCGGTGGCTACGTGCGCGCTGACGCTCACCACTCCCACCGCTCCCGCTGCCATCCACGGCAGCGTCAGGCCGTCGTCGCCGGAGTAGACGTCGAGGCTTGTGTTGGCCAGCACGCGGGTGACTGCCGCGTAGTCGGCCTTGGCGTCCTTGAGGGCCTGGATGGACGGATGGTCGGCGAGGCGGATCATCGTCTCGGTGGTGATGGGGATGCCGGACCGGCCGGGGATGTCGTAGATCATGATCGGCAGGTCGCTCGCTGCGGCGACGGCGTGGAAGTGTGCCAGCACGCCGGCCTGGGTGGGTTTGTTGTAATAGGGCGTCACCACCAGCTGGGCATCGGCGCCGGCCCGGGAGGCGCGCCGCGCCATCTCCACCGAGTGCGAGGTGTGGTTGGTGCCGGTGCCGGCGATGACCTTGGCGCGGCCGCCCACGGCCCCCGCCACCACGCGGAACAGCTCTTCCTTCTCGGAGTCCTCGAGCGTGGACGTCTCGCCGGTGGTGCCGGACACCACGAGGCCGTCGCAACCGTCGTCCACCAGCCGGGATGCGAGTGCTGCGGTCGCGTCGTAATCCACCGCGCCGTCAGCAGTGAAGGGCGTGACCATGGCGGTGACCAGGGTGCCGAACGGAAGGTTTCTGGGCGCGAATTCAGGCATGGGTAAAACGTTACCCGTTTTGGCGGCGGCGGACAGGACCGGCACGGCGTCCAACGGGTGCCGGCGTCCGGCACTGCAGTCCCGGCGGGTACTGCCAGAGGGCTGTGAGAACATCGAACCATGTCCTCCCAGCCCGCGTTCCGGCGCCTCAGCGGTATCGATGCAGCACGCGGGATCGCGCTGTTCGGGATGATGAGTACCCATATTTTTCCGCTCTACGTTCCCGGCACTGCCGATGCCACGGAGGTGGCTCTCCTTTTTTCCGGGCGCGCATCGGCCCTGTTCGCTGTGGTGGCGGGAATAGGCCTTGCACTGCTCACCGGGGGCAACGCACCCCGCTCGGGGCGCGTGCTGCGGATGGATCGCCGCGGCATCGCGGTTCGGGCCGTCCTCATCGCGATGGTCGGCCTGGTGCTGGGCGGGGTCGAGACGAACATCGCCGTCATCCTGTTCCACTACGGCATCCTGTTCCTGCTCGCGCTGCCCTTCACCGGACTGCGCCTGCCCGCGCTCGCGGCATGGGCGCTGGGGTGGACGCTGCTCTCACCCGTCGCGGCCTTCCTGGTTCGTCCCTGGGTCGAGACCACGGTGGTACCGGCCGACGTCGGCGGCAATCCGATGTTCGAGCACCTCCTCGTGCCCGCCACCCTTTTGGCGGACATCCTCGTCACCGGCTACTACCCGGCACTCCAGTGGCTGAGCTATGTGCTCCTCGGCATGGTGATCGGTCGTCTTCGGCTCCCGGACCTCAAGGTGCAGGGTGCGCTGGTGGCCGCGGGGCTTACGGCGGCGATCGGCGCGAAGCTGGTGGGCTCCTACCTGCTGGGACCGGCCGGCGGCCTCGCCGCCCTGCTGCAGACGCCGGAGGCTGGGGGTTATCCGCTCGAAGCCATGCTCGACGTCGGTGTGGGATCGATCGACCAGGGCGCCTCCTGGTGGTGGCTGGCCATCAGCAGCCCTCATTCCGGGACGACACTCGACCTTGTCCACACCGCAGGGTCGGCAGCGGTGGTCGTCGGTATCTGCCTGCTGCTCACCCGGCGGAGCCCACGCGCCCTGCTGCCGCTGTCTGGCCCCGGGGTGATGACCCTGACGCTCTACGCCCTGCACATCACCATCATGAGCTGGACCGACCAGCTGGCTCCCCTGCCCGAGCCGTCGGCCGTCTTCTGGTTCCAGGTCCTGGCGTTCGTTGCCCTCGGCATCGTCTTCCACCGCCTGAATGCCCGCGGGCCGCTCGAACTGCTGACCTCGGGCGCATCACGCGCCGCGCGCACCGGACTCGCGCCGGAAGCGGGCAGTAGCGCCGGCCGGGCAAACAGCTAGACGTTCTGCCACCCCGCGGTGCCGAAGGATCGGTCGTGAAGTTCCTGAGTCACCGGGATCCTGCCTCCCGGATCCCCTCACGGATCTTCATCGGTGCACCTGATACCTGCGGACCGCTTGCCATACCTAGAACTGCTATGGTTACATACCATACAGTTCTAGGTATTGGAGGCTCTGGTGCGCATCGACAAGGACCTGGTCGCCGCTTCGGCAACCCCGCTCGTTCTGGGGATCCTGTCGGACGGCGACCTGTACGGGTACGCGATCCTCAAGCGGGTCGCCGAACTCTCGGGCGGCGGAATGCAGTGGACCGACGGGATGCTCTACCCGCTGCTCCACCGGCTGGAGCGGCTCGGCTACGTCTCGTCGTCGTGGGGTGTGTCCGAGGCCGGCCGCCGGCGCAAGCACTACGCGATCACGCCGGCGGGCCTGGATTCCCTCGCCGACCGTCAGGAGCAGTGGAGCGTTGTCGCCGGTGCGCTGCGCCAGGTGTGGCAGACCGCGCAGCGCCCGCCCGCCGTCGCCGAGGGCTGGGCATGATGGACCTCCACGCTGACCTGGAGGCGCAGATCGACCGGTGGCGCGGCTACGTCCAGCGGCGCCAGGCGATCTCCCCCGCCGACGTCGACGAACTCGAGGACCACCTGCGCGGGCAGATCACCGACCGGCAGGCCACCGGGCTCGACGACGAGGAGGCCTTCCTCGTCGCGATCAAGCGACTGGGCAGCCTCGACGCCGTCTCCCGTGAGTTCGCCCGCGAGCACTCCGACCGGATGTGGAAGCAGCTCCTGCTCGTGCCGGACGAGTCCGACGACGCCGGCGCACCGCCCTGGCGCGAACTGGCACTCGTCCTCGCCCTCGCCGTCGGTGCGGGCATCGCGGTCAAGGCCGGTCTGTCCTGGCTCGACGACGGGGCCGCACTGGGGCGTAATCTGGGCCTGCTCGTCTTTCCGTTCCTCGCCGCGTACTTCGGATGGAAACGCCGGCTCACCGTGCACATGGTGGCGACGCTGCTCGTTCCGTTCGCCGCCCTGGCCGTCGTGCTCAATGTCTACCCCTTCGCCTCCGGCGGCTCCACCGAGTTACTCGCTGTGCTGCACGCGCCGGTGGTCCTGTGGCTGCTGGCCGGAGTGGCGTACGTCGGAGGAAGGTTGCGCTCCGATCGGCGGCGCATGGACTTCGTCCGGTTCACCGGCGAGCTCGCCATCTACTTCACGCTCCTCGCCCTGGGCGGCGCCGTCCTGATCGGCCTCACCCTCGCGACGCTCCAACTGATGGGCATCGATTTCGAACCTGTCCTGGAGGACTGGATCCTGCCGTTCGCCGTGCCGGGGGCACTCGTGGTCGCGGCGTGGCTGGTCGAGGCCAAGCAGAACGTCGTCGAGAACATCGCCCCCGTCCTCACCCGCGTCTTCACGCCCCTGACGATCGTCATGCTGCTGGCCCTGCTGGCCGTGCTCACGACCGCCGGCGGGCTCGCCGCCATCGACCGCGAACTGCTCATCCTCATGGACGCGATCCTCGTACTCGTCCTGTGCCTGCTGCTCTATTCGATCTCCGCCCGCGACCCGCTCGCCGCACCCGGTCTGTTCGATGCCCTGCAGCTGGTCCTCGTCCTTGCGGCCCTCGCAGTCGACGCGGTGATGCTGACCGCGATGCTGACCCGCATCGCCGAGTTCGGTCTCAGCCCCAACAAGATCGCCGCGCTCGGCCTGAACCTCCTGCTCCTGGTCCATCTGGTCCGGGCGGCCTGGCTCACGGCCGGGTTCCTGCGCGGCCGACGCACCTTCGCCGCGCTCGAGCGCTGGCAGACGCGGTATCTTCCCGTCTACGGCGCCTGGGCCGCCGTCGTCGTCGTCGTTTTCCCGCCCGTCTTCAGCTTTCTCTGACCAGCACGCCGCCAGCGGTCAGCTGCTCCCCGAACCGGCGCTGTCGGACCCGGGAAAGAGTTTCGCGGCGTCACGCATTGCACGCCGCGCGCGCTTGCGGTCACCGGCGGCGTCGTAGGCGCAGGAGAGCCGGAACCAGCTGCGCCAGTTACCGGGCTCGCTTTCGGCTTCGGCCTGGTACTGCGGGAAACGCTCATCCGCAGCCGCGCGGACGATGCGTCCGGCCGGCGTCCGCGGGAGGTCATCGACCGGCAGCCCGCCCTCGTGCTCGAGGATGCGCGCCATCCGTTGGGTCTGCGCACCGAACTTCAGCTCACGCACCAGCGCCCAGGCGCCGATCAACGGCAGGAGCAGGTAACCGAGCCCGATGGCTTTCGCGATCGGATTGGGATCCGTCAGGAGCAGGAAGCTGCGCTGGAAGGACACGGCGAGCCAGAACACCAGCAGCAGGGTCACGAGGACCACGCCGATCTTTACGCGGTTCCTGCTGACCACGTCGACCAAAGCCCTCACCTCAGGAATCCGGGGACTGCAGGTCGAGATAGCCGTCGAGTCCCACAGTGAGCCCGGGATGGGCTGCCACACTGCGGATTCCCAGCAGGACCCCGGGCATGAAGGACGCACGGTCGAAGGAATCATGGCGGATGGTCAGCTGCTCCCCCGGGCTGCCGAGAAGTACTTCCTGGTGCGCCGTGAGTCCCCGCAGGCGCACCGAGTGCACCCGGACGCCGTCGATGTCCGCTCCCCGGGCACCTCCCGGATCGGAGGTGGTGGCATCCGGGCTCCGGGAAATCCCCGCAGCACTGCGGGCCCGGCTGACGAGCTGCGCCGTGCGGGCAGCGGTACCGGAGGGGGCGTCCACCTTGTCGGGGTGATGGAGTTCGACGATCTCCACCGATTCGAAATAGCGGGCGGCGCTCGCTGCGAAAGCCGTGGCGAGGACCGACCCCAGCGCGAAGTTGGGGGCGATCAGGACCCCGGTGGCCGGGTTCCCTTCCAGAAGTTCCCCGAGGTCTGCGAGGCGCTCGCTGGTCCACCCGGTGGTCCCCACGACCGCATGGATTCCGTGTTCGACGGCGAAGGCGACGTTGCGGTACGTCGCTTCGGGGACAGTGAGGTCGACCATTACCCGCACGCCTGCGGAGACGAGGATGTCGAGGGGGTCATCCCTGCCCAGCGCGGCGACGAGCGACAGTCCGTCGGCGGCTTCGACGGCCCGGACAGCCTCGGCGCCCATGCGGCCCCGGGCGCCCAATACTGCTACGGGTATCTCCTGGTTCATGCGTCCCACACTACTGTTCCGCGCCGACCGGAGCCGTCACGCGCCGGCCCCGACCCATTCCACGGATCCGTCCGAGAAGAACTGTTCCTTCCAGATGGGTACCCGTTCCTTGACGGTGTCCACCAGGTCGGAGCACGCGGCGAAGGCCTCGCCCCGGTGTCCGGCCGCGACGGCGGCAACGAGCGCGTTGTCGCCGATCTCGAGCGGCCCTGTCCGGTGCGCAACCCAGATCCGCACGCCGTCGTGCTGGGCTGCGATCTCCTCCGCGACTTCGCGGATGATCCGCTCGGCACTCGGATGCGCGGAGTAGCTCAGCGAGGCGACACCCTTCCCGCCGTCGTGGTCGCGGACGACCCCGCTGAAGCCGACCACCGCGCCGCACGCTGCCGAGTCGACGGCAGCAAGCGCGGCGTCGGGATTGATGGGAAGGTCCGACACTGCCGTATGTACTACTTCACCCATGGTCATTGGATCCTTCGAGTTGCGAGCAGATGTGGCCGATCAGGGGCGAGAGGACGGCCAGGCCGTCGCGCACTCCCCCTGGGGAGCCGGGGAGGTTGAGGAGGAAGGTGCGTCCCGCGGTACCGGCGAGCCCGCGGCTCAGCACGGAGGTGGGCACCTGCTGCTCGCCCGCCCGGCGGAGCGCCTCCATGATGCCCGGCAGGTGGCGTGTGAGGTACGGCGCTGTCTGCTCGGGGGTGGCGTCGTCGGGACTGAGCCCCGTGCCGCCACTGGTGATGAGCACCGCCGGACCTCCCTCGAGGAGCCTGCCGATCGCCTGGCCCACCGGGGCGCCATCGGGCACCACCACCGCCTCCTGGACGGCGAAGCCGTGCTCGAGGAGCCATGCCGCGATCAGCGGCGCACACTCGTCCTGGTAGGTACCCGCCGCGGCCCGGGTCGACGCAATGACCACCGCCGCGTTCCGAAGGGACGTCATATGCTCCAGTCTCCGCTCTTTCCACCGGATTTGGCCAACACCCGGATGCCGTCGATGGCAGCGGTGTGGTCGACGGCCTTGATCATGTCGTACAGCGTGAGCGCGGCGATGGAAGCCGCGGTCAGCGCTTCCATCTCCACGCCGGTCACGGCCGTCGTAGCCACCACGGCGGTCACCACGACGGCGCCGCCGTCGGACTCCACGGTTTCGAAGTCCACCGTGACGCGGCTGATCGGCAGGGGGTGGCACAGGGGTATGAGCGACGACGTCTGCTTGGCGGCCAGGATGCCCGCCACGCGGGCGACGGCGAGGGCATCGCCCTTCGGCAGCGCGCCGTCGGTGATCATCGCGACGACGTCCGGCCTGGTACGCAGGATCGCCCGGGCACGCGCTTCGCGCTTGGTGACGGCTTTGCCCGAGACATCGACCATGTGGGCGGTGCCGTCCTTCCGGACGTGGGACAGGGCCGGCGGCACCTGATTCTCACTCAGCGGGTTCCCGCTCAGCGTGCTTTCGTTCGGAATGCTTTCGTTCGGCGGAATGTCAGCCGTCACTGCTTCTCCTTCGGGCGTGGTGTGGACGATGCAGCCGGAACGCTCGTCCCTGCTGCCGGATCGATGAGCCAGACGGTGACGGTATCCCCTGCCGCCGCGCTCGCCTGCCCCGCCGGCACATGGACCAGGGCATTGGACCCGGCAAGGGCATGCAGTAGATGTGATGCGGGTCCTCCCACCAGCGACACCGAGCCCTCCGAGTAGGATCCGCGGCGCACCTGGTGTTTCGCTTCGGGTGATTCCAGAGCGGAGGTCAGGCGCGCCTGCAGTGCAACGCGGGGAGCCGGTGCGCCGGTGAGCCGGGTCAGTGCCGGGCGCAGGAACATCTCGAAGGAGATGAGCGCGCTCACCGGGTTTCCGGGGAAGCCCAGGAAGGGGACACCACCGATGCTCCCGATGGCCTGCGGTCCTCCCGGCTGCATCGCGACGGAGTGGAACTCGACGCTGCTGTCCGCGAGCGCCTGCTTCACCACTTCGTACGCTCCCTGGCTGATCCCGCCCGTACTGAGGATGAGGTTGATGCCCTCGCCCTCCAGACCCTCCAGCGTTTCCCGCAGCAGGCGCGGATCATCGCCCATCACGCGGTGGCGGACGACGGCGGCTCCGGCCTCCTGCAGCGCCGCGTCGAGGAGGGTGGTATTGGCGTCGTAGATCCGACCCGGCCCCAGTACGGTCCCCGGTTCCGCCACCTCGTCGCCGGTGGACAGGAGCAGGACTGTGAAGCGCTGCCGGACAGGGACGGACCCGACGCCGCAGGCGGCGAGCAGGCCGAGTTGCGGGGCGGAGAGCAGGGATCCTGCCGGGAGTGCGAGGCTGCCCTCGGCAATGTCGCTCCCGCGTGCCCGGATATAGCTGCCGGGTGCTGTGTCCGCGGGAAGCTCGACCAGGAGGTCCCGGCCGGCTTCGCGCTCAGCGGCTGAATGGAATCGGGCAGGGACGGCCTTCTCGATCGGGACCACCGTGCCCGTGCCCTGCGGGATCATGGCTCCGGTCATGATGGGTGCCGCTGTTCCGGGTTCGAGTGCCGGCGGCTCGATGCCGGCGGGAACAGGTGCTGCGACGCGCAGTCGGAGCCGGGCGCCGCCGAGATCCGCCGTGTGAACCGCGTAGCCGTCCATCTGGGAGTTGTCGAAGGGAGGAAGGCTGACAGGAGCGGAGACGTCTGCGGCGAGGACCCGCAGCCGCGCGTCGGCCAGGGCGACGTCCTCGGAAGCTGCGGCATAGCTGCTGCACTCCCGCAGCAGGCCTTCAACCGCCTGCTGGTGATCGGCGACACTCCTGATCATCTCTGCCTTTCGCGGGGAAGGTGTGGGGTGGGAACAAAGCTGCCGGCAGGACCGCCCCGATGATGCTACCCGGTTTCCGTCACCTGGAACGTTACCGTGGAAAGGCCCTCCGAGCCGTTCGGAGCCGGGGCGCGGACGCTTTCGGACTGGACCTCACCGATGTTGTCCGTCGCCCGGCACTGCACGGTGTGGGACCCTGCCGCCAAGTCGAACTGCACCGAGTACTGACGCCAGGTGTCGACCGAGATGGGGGTCCCGAGTTCGGCCCGCTGCCATGGGCCCCCGTCCACGCGCACTTCAACGCCTTCGATCCCCCGGTGCTGCGCCCACGCGGAGCCGCCCACCGTCACGGGCCCCGCCGGGACACTGGAGCCGGATCGCGGAACGTCCACCCGCGACGACGTCTTGACGGGCCCGCGCTCCGACCACCCGCGCGTGGACCAGTAGGCAGCGTCGTCGGCGAAACGCGTGACCTTGAGCTCGGTGACCCATTTCGTGGCCGATACGAAGCCGAACAGGCCCGGCACCACGAGGCGGACGGGAAAACCGTGTTCCAGAGGGAGTGCCTCACCGTTCATGCCGACCACGAGCAGGGCGTCCCTGTCGTCGGTGAGGGCCCCGAGCGGCGTTCCAGCGGTGAACCCGTCGACACTGCGTGAGAGGACCATGTCCGCCTCCGGCTGCACGCCCGCGCGGGCCAGGAGGTTCCGAATGGGCCAGCCGAGCCACAGCGCATTGCCGATCAGGTCTCCCCCGACGGGGTTGGAGACGCAGGCAAGGGTGACATAGCGCTCGATCAACGGCTGTTCGAGGAGTTCGTCGAAGGACATCTCGACCTCGCGGTCCACGAGTCCTGTGACCCGGAGGGTCCACGTGGACGGATCCACCACGGGCACCACGAGAGCGGTGTCGATTCGGTAGAAGTCCTGCGACGGAGTGACCAGTGGTTCTATTCCTGCCACCCCGAGGTCGGCTCCGGCGGGAATCACCGACCCGATCGGCCGAGGCACGGACGCCGTTGTCCCGGGCAGCCGGATCGCGGCCCGCTGCCCGGTCACCAGCGCCTGGGTGGAGCGGACCTGCACGGCGGCGGCACCGGCCGAAACAGCGACGATCGCTCCTCCGCCTGCGCCCTGCAGGAACCTCCGGCGTGCGGCGGCGACGGGCCGCTCCTCGGTCGGAGGTTCGATGGGAGATCCGGCTGACGCTTCGGCATCACCCCAGGCCCGCAGCGCGGCCAGGAGTTTGGTGAGCAGGACAATGGCCAGGAACAGCGCAAGGACGGGTGCGGTGTAGGAGACCAGGGTGGATTGCGGCCGCGATGCGACGGCCACGATTCCCAGCAATCCGAAGACTGCGACGATCGAGCTCCCCGCGAACCTGCGTGTGGACCCGAGGGCCCCGGCACCCGCGGCCGCCAGGGCGATGATCAACGCCATGGCGACCAGCAGGACCACCTTGTCCGCTGTGCCGAACTGCGCGATGGCCCAGTCCTTGACGCCGGGCGGGACGACGTCGATCACCGCCGACCCCACCGCGCTCACGGGCGTCACTGAGGGGTCCAGCGCGGCAGCGATGAGCTCTCCGGAGATGACACCGATGCCTACGGCCAGCACTCCGGCCACCGCACCCCACGCCTGGCGCCGCCTCATCGAGAACCTTTCGAATTCCGGGGTGCTCCACGAGCTCCGGGATGTCTGCTGCTGATGTCTCCTGAATACACGAGCGCCCAACCCCCGAGGTTCCGTACCGCACGGCCGGGACGAGCGCCAGCACAATCGTCGTCGGCGGTGCATGGTGTGCGAAGCTGCGGGATGGCCGATGATCGTTGAATAGGGCAAGCACAACCGGAAGGCGTAACCTCATCAGTATGGGAATCCAACTCGGCATGCCGGCGCGTCTGCCTGCTTCGGCTGGAAACGGCCTGATGGACACCCACGGCCGGCAAGCGACCGACATGCGGCTTTCCCTCACGGACAAGTGCAATCTGCGCTGCACTTACTGCATGCCTGCGGAAGGGCTCAACTGGCTGCAGAAGGACCAGGTGCTGTCGCGTGCCGAGATCGTCCGGCTGGTCCGGATCGGTGTCGACCTGCTCGGCATCCGGGAACTCCGCCTCACCGGCGGAGAACCCCTCGTTCGCGCGGATCTCCTTGACATCATCCGCGACATCCGCGCCAACCATGCCGACCTGCCCATCTCGATGACGACGAACGCGCTGGGACTCGACCGCAGGGCGGCGGCGCTCAAGGAGGCCGGCCTGACGCGCATCAATGTTTCGATGGATTCACTGCACCCCGACACGTTCGCCCAGCTGACGCGCAGACCTTTCCTGGACCGTGTCCTGAAGGGCATCGAGGCCGCCGCGGACGCGGGTCTGGGGCTCGTCAAGATCAACGCCGTCCTGATGCGCGGCATCAATGAGCACGAGGCACCCGATCTCGTGGAGTGGACCGTGTCACGGGGTTTCGAGCTCCGCTTCATCGAGCAGATGCCCCTGGACGCGGATCACGGCTGGACGCGGGACGGCATGATCACCGCCGCGGAGATGCGGACGCTCGTCGAGACACGGTTCGTCCTGACCCCGGACCCGCGCAACCGCGACGGCGCACCCGCCGAGCGGTGGGAGGTCCGCAGGCGGTCGGCCCCCGACGTCGTCGTCGGCACCGTGGGGATCATCGCCTCGGTGACCGAACCGTTCTGCGCGGACTGCCGGCGGACCCGGGTGACCGCTGAGGGGAAGATCATGAGCTGCCTTTTCTCCCGCGAGGAAACCGATCTCCGCGACCTGCTCCGCACAGATGCCGACGACGCCGCCGTGGCGCGCCGCTGGCAGGAGGCCATGTGGGCGAAGCCCAAG
The DNA here is from genome assembly GCF_015751955.1 of Arthrobacter sp. CAN_A214. Taxonomy (NCBI): domain Bacteria; kingdom Bacillati; phylum Actinomycetota; class Actinomycetes; order Micrococcales; family Micrococcaceae; genus Arthrobacter; species Arthrobacter sp. CAN_A214. The sequence goes on along the minus strand of NZ_JADOUU010000007.1, from coordinate 78,601 downwards.
GCCCACGGGATGGACCATACCGGGCTGGGTGCTGCGGACTTCGTACAGCCTGACCGCTCCATGAGCGCGATCGGCGGCTGAATGCTGGTCCGGTATTTCGGCGCGGCGCAGGCCGCCGCCGGCGCAGCTGAGGAGCAGCTCGATTGTGACGGGGCCACCCTCGACGACGTCGTTGCCGTGCTTCAGCAGAAATACGGCGCCGCACCGGCCGCCATGGGGAAGGTTCTCGCGCGCAGCAGTTTCCTCCTCAACGAGGTGGCACTCCGCGACCGGACGCGCACCCTCGCGTCCTCCGATGTGCTGGACATCCTGCCGCCCTTCGCCGGCGGCTGACACTGGCGCACCCCGCACGCGGGGAGGCACCGCCGACGGCTGACACAGCCGGCCCGCCCAGAGGAACCGTCGTACGCGGCGCGGAGCCGCGTACGACAGGTCCCCCGCCGGCGTTGCACCCGTCCGCTCACCCGGGAGGCGCACCACCGCTATGCGGCAAAGTCGGCTTCACGATCGAACGGTCCGACCACCACGGTGGTCCGCGGCGCCGCCGCGAGTTCGGTCGCGAGATCCTTGACCTCCCGGGCCGTGACGGCCCGAATACGTGCCAGCGACTCGTCGACGTCGAAGAACTCCCCCGAGACCAGTTCGGATCTCCCCAGGCGGGACATCCTTGAGCTGCTGTCCTCCAGGGCCATGACCAGGCCACCGGACAGCTGCCCCACGGCCTTCCGCAGCTCCTCGTCCGTGATTCCCCCGGATGCCAACCGGTCCAGCTCGGCACCCAGGAGTTCGATCACCTGGCCCGTCTTCGCCGGCGAGCACCCCGCGTACATCGCGAAGTACCCCGCATCGGCGTAGGACGCCGAGAAGGAATAGGTGGAGTAGACGAGTCCGCGCTTCTCGCGGACCTCCTGGAAGAGCCGCGACGACATCCCGCCGCCCAGTACCGCGTTCAGCACGCTCATCACGAAGCGCCGCTCGTCGGTGGCCACCAGTGAAGGACACCCGATGAGGATGTTCGCCTGCTCGACCGCCCGGCGGATCACATGCACTCCGGCCTTGCCTTCGACCGGAACTGGTTCGGCGGACCGGCGCGGTACCGGAAGGGCTCCCTCGACCAGAACCCAGCCCGCACCTTCGAGTGCTTCCTGCACGAGGGTGCAGACGACGTCGTGATCGAGACCGCCCGCTGCCGTCACCACGAGCTCACCCGGCTGGTAATAGCGCCGGTAGTGCGCCAGCACCGATTCCCTCGGTACATCCCGGATGGCCTGCGGTGTACCGCCGATCGGACGTCCGAGCGGATGGTTCCCGAGGACGGCCTCCACGAACTGCTCGTGGGCAACATCCGCGGGATCGTCGCTGTCCATCGCGATCTCCTCGAGGATGACATCGCGCTCCTGTTCGAGCTCCTCGGGGTCGAGGACGGCGGAGGTCACCATGTCGGCGATGACGTCGATGGCCATGGGGAGGTCTGAGTCGAGAACCCTGGCGTAGTAGCAGGTGTTCTCCTTCGCCGTCGCCGCATTCGATTCGCCGCCCACCTCGTCGAACGCCGAAGCGATCTCCATGGCTGTCCGCTTCGTGGTGCCCTTGAACAGGAGATGCTCGAGGAAGTGGGTGGAACCGTGCTCACCATCGGCCTCGTCCCGCGAACCCACACCGACCCAGAAGCCGATGGTCGCCGAGCGCTGGCCGGGCATTGCTTCGGTGAGCACACGGACGCCGCCCGGCAGCACCGACCGGCGGACCACCGCACCCCCGGGCTCGCCGGAGATGAAGGTGGGGTCAGCGCCGCCATCGAGGCGGGACGTGGGTACAAGCGGGAGTGGAACGACAGACAGGGTCATCCGGGTCCTTCGGTTCAGTGGGGAATGGCTGAGGCGGGTGCGGCAAAGCCCAACGGCTCCGCAGGGAACTCGGAAGTTCCCGGCGAAGCCGTTGGGACAGGAATGCTGGTGGAGCTAGCTGACGGCGTCCTCGACAGCGACCTCCGGCAGTTCGATGCCGGCGTCCTCCGTCGGCTCATCAGCGACGACCGGGGAGAGGGAGAGCTTTCCGCGGTCGTCGATCTTGGTGATTTCGACCTGGACCTTCTGGCCGACGGACACCACCTCGTCGACGTTGTCGACCCGCTTGCCTCCGGACAGCTTCCGCAGCTCGGAGATGTGCAACAGGCCGTCCTTGCCCGGCGTCAGCGACACGAACGCACCGAAGGTGGTCGTCTTGACGACGGTGCCGAGGTAGCGCTCGCCGATCTCGGGAACCTGGGGGTTCGCGATGGCGTTGACCGCAGCGCGAGCGGCCTCGGCCGACTCGCCGTTGGTCGCACCGATCAGCACGGTTCCGTCATCCTCGATCGAGATGTCCGCGCCGGTGTCTTCCTGGATCTGGTTGATCATCTTGCCCTTGGGGCCGATCACCTCGCCGATCTTGTCAACGGGGATCTTGACCGAGATGATCCGCGGAGCGAACTCGGACAGCTCGTCCGGGGTGTCGATCGCGGCTTCGAGGACGCCCAGGATGTGCAGGCGCGCTTCACGGGCCTGCTTGAGGGCGGCTGCGAGCACCGAGGCGGGAATGCCGTCGAGCTTGGTGTCGAGCTGGATCGCCGTCACGAATTCCGATGTGCCGGCCACCTTGAAGTCCATGTCACCGAAAGCGTCTTCGGCACCAAGAATGTCAGTCAGTGCCGCGTAGCGGGTCTGACCGTCGACCTCGTCGGACACCAGGCCCATCGCGATACCCGCGACGAGCGCCCTCAGTGGCACGCCCGCGTTGAGGAGCGACAGCGTGGAGGCGCAGACCGAACCCATCGACGTCGAACCGTTGGAGCTCAGCGCCTCGGAGACCTGGCGGATCGCGTAGGGGAATTCCTCGCGGCTCGGCAGTACCGGCATCAGTGCCCGCTCTGCGAGGGCGCCGTGGCCGATTTCGCGGCGCTTGGGTGAGCCCACGCGGCCGGTCTCGCCGGTGGAGTACGGCGGGAAGTTGTAGTTGTGCATGTACCGCTTCCGCGTGACGGGCGACAGCGAGTCGATCTGCTGTTCCATCTTCAGCATGTTCAGCGTGGTGACGCCCAGGATCTGCGTCTCGCCGCGCTCGAAGATTGCTGAACCATGGACGCGGGGCAGCACCTCGACCTCGGCGGTGAGCTTGCGGATGTCGGAGAGCCCACGGCCGTCGATCCGGACCTGGTCCTTGAGGATGCGCTGGCGCACCACTGCCTTCGTCAGCGATCGGAACGCTGCCGAGATCTCCTTCTCGCGGCCTTCGAACTGTCCGGCGAGGGAGCCTGTCACCTCGTCCTTGAGCGCATCCGAGGCGTCGTTGCGCTCCTGCTTGTCGGCGATCTGGAAGACCTGCGCGAGCTTGTCCGAACCGGCGGCTTCGACAGCCGCGTAGACGTCGTCCTGGTAATCGAGGAAGACGGGGAACTCGACGGTGGGCTTAGCGGCCCGTCCTGCGAGATCGGCCTGTGCCTCGCACAGTGCCCGGATGTAGGGCTTGGCGGCTTCGAGGCCGTCGGCGACGATCTCCTCGGTGGGGGCCGTCGCGCCGTTTTCCTTGATGAGGTTCCACGAGTTGTCGGTGGCCTCGGCTTCGACCATCATGATCGCGACGTCATCGCCGGCTACACGGCCGGCGACCACCATGTCGAACACGGAGTTCTCGAGCTCGGAGTGCTTCGGGAAGGCAATCCACTGGTCGTTGCCGCTGCCGTCGGACACGAGGGCAACGCGGACGCCGCCGATCGGACCGGAGAACGGCAGGCCGGACAGCTGGGTGGACATCGAGGCGGCGTTGATAGCGACGACGTCGTACCGCACGTCGGGGTTGATCGCGAGTACCGTGACGACGATCTGCACCTCGTTGCGCAGGCCCTTGACGAAGGCCGGGCGCAGCGGGCGGTCCATCAGGCGGCAGGCCAGAATGGCCTCCGTTGACGGGCGGCCTTCACGGCGGAAGAACGAACCCGGGATGCGGCCCGCAGCATACATGCGCTCTTCGACGTCGACGGTCAGGGGAAAGAAGTCGAAGCCCTCGCGGGGATGTTTGCCTGCCGTGGTGGCGGACAGCAGTGCCGTGTCCTCGTCGATGTAGACCATCGCGGCGCCGGCTGCCTGCTGGGCGAGACGGCCTGTTTCGAAGCGGACTGTGCGTGTGCCGAACCGGCCGTTGTCGATAACGGCCTCAGCAAATTGAATTTCGGGACCCTCCATAGAAGAGTCACCTCCGTTTCCTGTTGTGGGATGCAAACGGCACCGATGGCAGGTCCCTCGTGGACCTGTTCAGCGCCCGGTCTTCGATCGAGATCCACGGGGCGGGCCTACTGCTGTGCCCTGCCCGGGAATCACTACCGAGGACCGCGAATGCCAAGTACCGGTTGCCTCTGGTATTTTCTTGATCTCTTGTTCCGCCGGCCTACGGGCCGGGGGAAATGGAAAGGCGGCTCCCTCTCCTCTCGGAGAAGGTGCCGCCGTCCAATTCAGCTAGCGACGCAGGCCGAGGCGCTCGAGGAGCGTACGGTAGCGGCTGATGTCGGTGTCCCGCAGGTAGTCCAGCAGGCGACGGCGACGTCCCACGAGAAGCAGCAGTCCACGACGCGTGTGGTGGTCATGCTTGTGCACCTTCAGGTGTTCGGTCAGGTCGAGAATGCGGCGGGAGAGCATCGCGATCTGCACCTCGGGGGAACCGGTGTCCCCTTCGGAGGTTGCATACTGCTGGATGATTTCCTGCTTGATAGCGGCGTCAAGGGCCACGAATAACTCCTAGAGTTGTACCGTGCTCAGATGAGTGTCTTTCGACACGGAAAAATCCAGCCACCACGGACTGCAGCCGGATCCTGTCCTAACTTTACCTGCTGGCCGGTTGATCTGTCGAAAGCAGGTCCCGAGCGCGCGCGACGTCGAGCTTCATCTGCTCGATCAGCGCCTCCGGGCCGGCGTACGTCACCTGGCCGCGGAGCCGCTCGACGAACTCGACGATGACCCGCTGGCCGTACAGGTCGAAGTCCTGGACCTGCTCCGGAGGACGGTTGATGACGTGCGCCTCGACCTGACGGGTGATGCCGTCGAAGGTGGGGTTGGAGCCGACCGAAATCGCGGCAGGCCATCTGGTCCGGGAGGCATCGGTCAGCCAGCCGGCGTAGATGCCGTCGGCCGGTATGTAGCCCTGGGCATCGGGCTCGAGGTTGGCGGTGGGATACCCGAGGTCCCTCCCCCGGGCTGCTCCGTGCACCACTTCACCGCGCATCCGGTGGCGTCGCCCGAGAATGCGTGCCGCCGTCGCGACGTCGCCGTTCTCCAGGGCCTCACGGACCCAGGTGGAGGAGCAGCGGCGGTCGCCGTCGTCGTCGGTGGCGTCCGCGGGGAAACTGGCGCCGAAATCGTCGATCGCCAGGACCTCGAAGCCCAGTTTCTCCCCCAGTCCGCGCATGGTGTCGAGGTCACCGCTGTTCCCGCGGCCGAACCGGACGTCGTGGCCCACGACCACGGCCTTGGCTCCGAGGGTCCGAACGAAGACTTCTCCGACGAATTGCTCCGGGGTGTTCGCGGCGAGGTCGAGGGTGTAGTGCATCATCAGCACGCCGTCGATTCCGGCCTCGGCCAGCGTTTCCACGCGGTCCTCCAGACCCATGATGAGTTCGGGCGCCGTCTCGGGTCGGTGGACCTGGGCGGGGTGCGGATCGAACGAGACGACGACGGCGGCAGCGTTGCGCTCGCGGGCCGCTTCAACGAGCTGCTGGAGGACCCGCTGATGGCCGCGGTGGACGCCGTCGAAGTTGCCGAGGGTGAGCACTGACGGACCGAATCCCTCCGGCACGCTTGCCAGGTCTCTCCAATAGAACACGCATCTCCTTCAGGCTGTGGACTGTGCTTGCTGCCGGTTCGGCGGGCACGGAAGTTCATCGTGCGCGGCGCCCAGTCCATTATGGCCGACGGCGGACGGGGCTGAGGCATCCGCGGGCTGTGGTGCGCCGCGGTGCGGGCCGCGTTGGGCGGGTCAGCTGCGGGCGTCGTAGTCCTTGCGCATCTGGGTGGTTTTGGCGATGTACTTGTGCCACACCAGCAGCGCGGCCGGGAAGGCGAGCTCGATGACCATGAGGATGATCATCAGGTAGTGCGGGGTGCCGGAGAACGCCCAGGACAACACCCGTCCAATCCCCCCGGCGAAGACCATGAGGCATACGAGCCACAGCATGTTGGCCCATTCGAACTTGATCGCAATGGTCACGAAAGCCGCTCCCACGCCCACCATCATGGCGGAGAAGAAACGGAACTGGTTCTCCAGGGTGGGATTGACAGGCTGCCCCTCGGTGTCCGGCAGTCCGGCCGTTCCCAGGATGAGGTAGTAGGCCCCGAAACCGGCGAGGACGAGGCCGACCAGGACCACGACGGTCCGGAAGACGTTCCAGTCGTTGTCGCCCGTCCCCTTCTTCGACGCCTTTTTGGCAGCCTTCTTGCCGACATCCGGCTGCGAGGTCGGCTTCCTGCCGGGATCGCTGCCGGAGATATCGCCGGAGCCCCTGCCGGGGGTGCCCGCCTGACGGGTCTGCTGCTGTGGCTGTGTAGGTGAGTTGGTGGGATCAGGGCTGACGGCCGACATGGTGATTCTCCAGGGTTCGGTGCGGGGAGTTGCTTCTTTCGTCATACTCTCACGGGCCACACCGGGCTCAAAGCAGAAACTAGCCCTTGCCGGGCCGGTTCCGGTACAGCCAGCCGAGCCCGAGGAGCGGCAGGATGAGCGGGATGTAGGCGTAACCGCTGCCGAAGCCGGACCACATGGTCTCATTGGGGAACGCCGCAGCGTCGAAGACACCGAGGAAGCCGACGCCGAGGACGCCCATGAGTTCGACACTGACCGCCGCGACCGACACCCGGTACCACTTTCGGCCCGCCCTCGCGAGCGAGACGGTAGCCAGCAGGTAGACCGCCGCGGCGAACGCCGTCAGCGAATAGGCAAGTGGGGCCTCATCGAATTTGGTCAGGATCTGGAAGGCCGCACGGGCCGTGGCGGACAACGCGAACACCCCATATACCGCGATCAGCAGGCGGCCCGGACCTGACGAGCGACGGTCCTTCGATGGGCCTGCTGCCGTCTTCGAGGACTCCTGGATCTTCCGTCTCACAGTCCGGCCACTCCTTCCCAGATCTGCTCCATCCGGTAGAGCATGACGAAAATGGTCGGCCCCACCGCCCCGAGGACGAGGTTGCTCCACCGGCTGCGCTCGAGGATGGCCCACCAGAACGCGCCCACGGGCACGATCAGGGCGGTCAGCAGGTAGCCCCAGAACTCCCAGGCCTCCCCCACCACCGGCTCCCCGCTGAGCTGTCGAACTGCCGCGCTCCCGCCATAGGCCACCAGCAGAAGTTCCACCGCCGCGACCGAGAGGATCGTGATGTCGTTGGGGGGTTGCCGGAAGAGGGCGGCGCCGATGCACAGCACGGCTGACAGCAGGCACACGACTGCCCCGGCAAGAAGGAACGGATCCACCCCTAGTTCCCCCCGCCGGGCGCGAACACCAGGAGTGCACGGGAGTCGTCGGGCCGGTTCTCCAGGAGGGCAACCAGTGTTCCATCAGGCGCGAACGCAGCCACCGGCTCCGTCCCCGGGCCCGGCTCGATCCTCCGGCCATGGGAGATGGCGGTGGCCTCGCCGGACGAGAGCTCCCTGGCCGGAAAGAGGGCGCGGGCGGCATCGTCGAGCTTCAGGAGCCGCAGGTCCTGCGCCAGCTCGTCGAGTGTTGCCGCCTGGTCCAGCTGGTAGGGCCCCACACGGGTGCGTCGGAGGGCAGTCAGGTGCCCACCCACTCCGAGATCGGCACCGAGATCGCGCGCAAGGGCCCGGATATAGGTGCCCGAACTGCACTCGACCGTCACATCGACGTCCTGGTGCTTTCCGGAGTTGACCCGGCGGATGTCGTGGACGTCGAAGCGGGAAACGGTCACCGGGCGGGCTGCCAGCTGGACGTCCTCGCCCGAACGCACCCGGGTGTAGGCGCGCTGGCCTTTGACCTTGATCGCGCTGACGCTGCTCGGCACCTGCTCGATGTCCCCGGTCAGGGCAGCGACCCCGGCACGGATGTCCGCCGGTTCCACCGCCGCCGCGATACTGCCTCCGATCACTTCACCCTCCGCGTCGTCAGTCAGCGTCGACTGACCGAGCCGGATCGTGGCGTCGTAGGTCTTGGACGTACCGACGATGTAGGTGAGGAGCCGGGTCGCCCGGTTGATGCCGATCACCAGTACGCCGGTGGCCATCGGGTCAAGGGTGCCGGCGTGGCCCACTTTGCGGGTACCGGCGAGGCGTCGCATGCGCCCGACGACGTCATGGCTCGTCCAGCCCTGAGGCTTGTCCACGATTATCAGCCCGGAGTGGACCTGCCCATCAGTCACGCTCCCCAGTATATAAGCCGCGCCTCTGCGGGCCGCACCGGAGCGGACGGCGGCGGCCGGGCCCGCGACCGGGACAGCAACCGGGCAGGGCCCGCTCCGCGGACGCTATTATTCGGCATATGATTCCCGCAGCGCGCCACGTCCTCAGCGTGCCCATCAACCAGATCCGTGAGATCACGCAGTCCGCCTGGTCCCGCCCCGACTCGATCGTGCTGAGTATCGGAGAGCCGGGTTTTCCCGTGGCACGCCACATTCTCGAGGCCTCCATGGCCGCCCTGGACCGCGACGACACGAACTACACGCCCAATGCGGGCCTTGCTCCGCTTCGGAGCGCTTTCGCCGCCCGCTTCCGCGACTCACACGGAGTGGAGGTGGATCCTTCCCGGGCCTATGTGACCGCCGGGGCACAGCAGGGCCTCCACCTTGCCCTGAGTACCCTTCTCGATCCCGGCGACGAGGTCCTCGTCCCGAATCCCGGGTATCCGACGTATCCCATGACGGTTGCCCTGCTGCACGCCGTTCCTGTGCCATATCCGCTCCGCCCGGAGCACGGCTTCCAGCCACGGATCGCTGACCTTGAGGCACTGATCACCGATCGTACGAAGGTGCTCATCCTCAACTCACCGTCGAACCCCCTCGGCGCGGTGTTCAGCCACGAACTCACGCGGGAACTTGTGCGGCTGGCACACCGCAGGAACCTCTGGGTCGTTTCCGACGAATGCTACGAGGCCTTCACCTACGATGTGCCCCACATCAGCCCGGCACGCTTCGACGCCGGAGGGCCCGAAGCGCTTCCGGAAGCGGCGCAGCACCGGGTCTTCACCTCGCTGACCCTCTCGAAGACCTACGGGCTGACCGGCCTTCGCGTCGGTGCCCTGGTGACCCCGCCGGACCTGGAGGTCCTGCTGAACAACGTCATGGAGGCGAGCGTCTCGTGCGTTTCGGGGCCCTCGCAGTACGCGGCCCTGGCGGCCCTGACGGGTCCGCAGGACTATATCGCGGCGAGCCTCGACCACTACCGGACCAACCGCGACGCCGCAACGCAGGTCCTGCGGGGGCTGAACATTCCCTTCCTCGACGCTGAGGGGGCGTTCTACCTCTGGGCTGATGTGTCCCACGCAGCGCACGGAGATGTCCGGCGGTGGGTGGGCGCGTTTCTCGAGGAACAGGGGGTGGCGCTTGCTCCAGGAACGGCGTTCGGGTCGATCGGCGAGGACTGGGTCCGGATCGCACTGTGCGGGGAGACCGACGAACTCATAACAGGCCTTTCGCGGCTTCCGGCGAGGGACGACGACTGAGGCGACTCCTGCCCGTGCGGGCAAGCCCTACCCATGGAGAAGGCAGCCGACGGATCGGCTGCCTTCCCACCAACTCCCGCAGTATTCGCTAGCGGGCGTCGTCGTCGTTTTCCTCGGAGGTGCGGTAGGGATCAGCGTCCCCCGCGAAGTCGGCTCCCTGCGCGATCGCTGCCACTTCGGCGTCGCGTTCGCGGGCCTTCTGCAGCAGTTCCTCGAGGTGGCTCGCGTTCACCGGCACCTCGTCGGGCACGAACTCGAGGGTGGGAGTCAGGCGGGCGGTGATGTTCTTGCCCACCTCGGCCCGCAGCACCCCCCGCGCCGATTCAAGGGCCATTCGGGTGGCCTGCTGCTCTTCCAGGTCACCCAGCACCGTGTAGTACAGCGTTGCGTGCTGGAGGTCGTTGGTGACCCGTGAGTCGGTGATGGTCACTGCCTCGAGCCGGGGGTCCTTGACCCTCCGGCGAAGGGCTTCGGCAACTATGACCTTGATGCGTTGCGCCAGGCGTGCGGCGCGGGCCGGATCTGCCATAACTGTTCTCTCCTACTGGGACTGGGATTAATGAGACCTGCACGGAGGGTGCAGGGGCAGGAGACGAGGCGGGCGCCCCGGGAATCCGGGGCGCCCGCCTGCACTTCCCTGCTAGACGCGGGGCTTCTCCCGCATCTCGAAGGTTTCGATGAAGTCGCCTTCCTTGACGTCGTTGAACGAGCCGAGACCGATACCACACTCGAAGTCCGTACGGACCTCGGTGGCGTCGTCCTTGAACCGCTTCAGCGAGTCGACGGTCAGGCCCTCGCCGATCACCTTGCCGCCACGCGTGACACGTGCCTTCGTGTTGCGGCGGATGATGCCCGAGCGCACGATCGATCCGGCGATGTTGCCGAACTTCGAGGATCGGAACACCTCGCGGACCTCTGCCGTGCCCAGCTGGATTTCCTCGTACTCTGGCTTGAGCATGCCCTTGAGGGCAAGCTCGATGTCGTCGATGGCTCCATAGATGACCGAGTAGAAGCGCATGTCCACGCCTTCACGCTCGGCGAGGTCGGCCACACGTTCCGCCGGCTTGACGTTGAACCCGATGATGATCGCGTTGTCGACCGTCGCCAGGTTGACGTCGTTCTGCGTGATGGCACCGACACCGCGGTGGATCACACGGAGCTGGACGCCCTCGCCGACATCGATCTTGAGCAGCGAGTCCTCGAGTGCCTCGACGGCACCGGACACATCACCCTTGAGGATGAGGTTGAGGGTATCGACCTTGCCCTCGGCCACTGCCTGGTCGAAGTCCTCGAGGCTGATGCGCTTGCGGCGCTTCGCCAGGGCCGCGTTGCGGTCGGCCGCTTCACGCTTTCCAGCGATCTGGCGTCCGGTGCGCTCGTCGTCGGTGACGAAGAACGTGTCACCAGCGCGGGGAACGTTCGACAGACCCAGCACCTGCACCGGACGCGATGGCCCGGCCTCGGTGATGATGTCGCCGTTCTCGTCGAACATGGCGCGAACGCGGCCGTGTGCCGTACCGGCCACGATCGTGTCGCCGACCTTCAGCGTTCCCGACTGGACCAGGACTGTCGCAACCGCACCGCGGCCCTTGTCGAGGTTTGCCTCGATGGCGATACCGCGTGCGTCCTTGTTCGGGTTGGCACGCATGTCGAGGGCTGCATCAGCGGTCAGCAGGACGGCTTCGAGAAGCTCGTCGATACCTTCGCCCCTCAGGGCCGAGACGTGGACGAACATGGTGTCGCCACCGTATTCCTCGGGAACCAGACCGTACTCGGTGAGCTGGCCCTTGACCTTGTCGGGGTTGGCGCCTTCCTTGTCGATCTTGTTGACGGCAACCACGATCGGGACATTCGCCGCCTGCGCGTGGTTCAGTGCCTCAACGGTCTGCGGCATGACGCCGTCGTCCGCTGCGACAACCAGAACCGCGATATCGGTGACCTTCGCACCACGGGCTCGCATGGCGGTGAACGCCTCGTGACCGGGGGTGTCGATGAAGGTGATGGCGCGCTCGGCATCCTCATGCTGGTGCTGGATCTGGTACGCACCGATGTGCTGGGTGATGCCGCCGTGCTCGCCCTCCACGACCTTGGTGTTACGGACGGCGTCGAGCAGTCGCGTCTTACCGTGGTCGACGTGGCCCATGACGGTCACTACCGGAGGACGTGCCTCCAGCTGCTCGTCACCTTCTGCTTCGAGCTCCGCATCGAAATCGATGTCGAAGCTGCTGAGCAGTTCGCGCTCTTCGTCCTCTGGGGAAACGACCTGGATCTTGTAGCCCAGTTCCGTTCCGAGGACGTCGAAGGTGTCCTCGTCGAGGGACTGCGTGGCGGTCGCCATCTCGCCGAGGTGGAAGAGCACCGTGACCAGTGCTGCCGGGTTCGCCTCGATCTTGTCGGCGAAGTCGGTGATCGACGAGCCGCGCCTCAGGCGGACGATGGCATTGCCGTCGCCGCGGGGTACGCTGACGCCGCCCAGTGACGGAGCTGACATCTGCTCGAGTTCCTGGCGCTTTGCGCGCTTCGACTTCCGCTGCTTGCCGCGCCCTGCTCCGCCCTTGCCGAACGCTCCGGCAGTGCCGCCGCGTCCGCGACCGCCCTTGCCGAAGCCGCCGCCGGCTGGAGCCCCGCTGGGGCTTGCCGGGGCGCCACCCGGGCCGCGCCGTGGTCCGGCTCCTGCTCCGGGTGCACCGCGGCCGGGGGCTGCGGGGCGCTCGGTGCGGTTGGGCATCATGCCCGGCGTCGGACGTGACCCGCCGGGACCGGCCGGGCGAGGCGCACCTGGACGGGGACCGCCGGCACCAGCTGCGGGACGGGGACCGCCCGCGCCTGCCGCAGGACGGGGGCCGCCGGCACCAGCTGCGGGACGGGGACCGCCCGCGCCTGCTGCTGGGCGCTGGCCGCGCTCGTCATCGCGACGACCGGGACGGGGCATGCCCTGCGAGGGGGCGAAGGGGTTGTTCCCGGGACGGGGCCCGCCGGCACGGTCGTTGGACCGCTCGGCAGGACGGTCGGTGTCGCCGCGACGTGAACCCATGCCCTGGGAGGGCGCGAAGGGGTTGTTGCCCGGACGCGGAGCACCACCGGGGCGCGCACTGCCGGGGCGTGTGGATGAAGCAGCCGGAGCTGCGGGAGGGGTGACCGGACGAGGCGCCGGGCGCGCTCCCGGCTTGACTCCCGGTGAACCGTCTCCTGCAGAAGTCTCCGCAGGCGCTGGATCCGACGACGCAGGACTGGAGAACGGAGTCTCCTGTCCGGCGGGCGCGGGAACGGCGCTCTGGGGCGCTGGAGCGGGTGCATCGGCCTTCGGAGCCTCAGCCTTCGGAGCCTCGGCAACCGATGGGGAAATCTGCTCGGACCCTGTGGGTGCTGCCGCCTGGGATGCCGGGGGCCTGGGCGCCGAGGGGGTTGGGGATGAAGGTGTTGATGCTGCGGGCGCCGGGGATGACGGGGTTGAAGGCGCCGTCGGTGCGGCAGTAGCCGCAGCGGCCGGCTTGGAAGCACCGGCATTGGGGAAGGCACCGCGAAGTTTCTTCACGACGGGTGCTTCGATTGTCGATGAGGCGGAACGGACGAATTCGCCCAGTTCCTGCAGTTTTGCCACTGCATCTTTCGAGGTAATACCGAGCTCTTTGGCGAGCTCGTGTACGCGGACCTTGGCCACATTTCTCCTGTCTCGGTCCGCACCGAGCCAGGCACGAACCGTCTATTTCCTACTGCAGAACCGGACTGCCGGAGCAGCCGGGAAGTTGATTGCAGAACTCAACGAAAAAATCATCGTCGAGCACTCATCGCTGGGTACTCATCGGGTTTCCATCAGTTTTCTGACCCGCTTTCAGGGAAGGACGGTGTATTGCTGAAGGCTCCATCGGAGGCTTCAGGATGTGCGTGGAACTGGGAGACCAAGAACTTCGTCTCCACGGCGCCCCGGAAGGCGCGGTTGAACGCTTTCCTCTTGATTGCCGTTTCCATACACGCCGGATCAGGGTGCAGCCAAGCGCCCCGACCGGAAAGCCGGCGGTGTTCATCGATCACGACAGCGAGATTGCCGTCGATTTCCTGGGCCACCACCCGCACCAGATGTGACTGGCCCGCTCGCTTCCGGCATCCGACACAGGTCCGAACAGGGCGGGAATCCGCCGTCGAACCTGTGGATCTGCCAGAGTGGGTCACCGACTCAGTCCTTACCATTCTACCGCTTCCACGCCGGTGGTGCTGACGAGGTGCCCCAAAGCCTGCTTCAGGCCTTTGCGGGCTGGGCGGCGTCGGACACGATATCGATGCGCCACCCCGTGAGCTTGGCCGCGAGTCGGGCGTTCTGGCCCTCCTTGCCGATAGCCAGCGACAGCTGGTAATCGGGTACCACCACGCGTGCTGACCTCGTTGCCTCATCGGTGATGGAGACGGAATTCACGCGCGACGGCGAGAGCGAGCTGGCGATGAAGGTGGCGGCGTCGTCGCTGTAGTCGACGATGTCGATCTTCTCGTCATTCAGTTCGTTCATGACCGCGCGCACGCGTGAGCCCATTTCTCCGATGCAGGCACCCTTCGCGTTGACGCCCGGCACGTTCGCCTTGACCGCGATCTTGGTGCGGTGGCCGGCTTCCCGGGCCATGGCCACGATCTCCACCGTCTTGTCCGCGATCTCGGGTACTTCGAGTTCGAAAAGCTTCCGGACGAGGCCCGGGTGGGAGCGTGAAAGGGTGATGGACGGTCCCTTCATCCCCCGGTGCACGTCGGTCACGAAGGCTCGCAGGCGGGAACCGTGAAGGTACTTCTCCCCTGGCACCTGCTCGGAGGGTGGCAGTACAGCCTCCACCGATCCCAGATGGACCTGGATCATGTGCGGGTTGGTTCCCTGCTGGATCATTCCGGCAACCAGTTCGCCCTCCTTGCCGCGGAACTCGCCGAGGATGTTGTCGTCCTCGGCGTCGCGCAGGCGCTGGAGGATGATCTGGCGCGCAGTGCTTGCGGCGATGCGTCCGAATCCGCCGGGGGTGTCGTCGAACTCACCTACGGCCTCGCCGTCGTCGTCGACTTCGGTGGCCCAGATGGTGACGTGGCCGTTCTTGCGGTCCAGTTCGGCCCGCGCCGTATCCTGGGCGCCGGGCGTACGGTGGTAGGCCACGAGCAACGCCTGTTCGATCGTGGGGATCAACAGGTCCAGCGGAATTTCGCGTTCCCGCTCCAAGAGCCTCAATGCGCTCATATCAATGTCCATCTAGGGCTCCTTATGCCGGGTGCCGGGCGCCGGAGTTCTCCGGATCGCCCGCACCGTCTTCTGTCTGTTGTTCTTCGTCAGCATGCGCGAATTCGACCTGCACGGTCCCTTTGCGGATTCTGGAAAACTCGATGCCCGTGGGCTCGCCCTGCTTGGGCTTCATCCCCTTCTTGACGGGCAACTGCGGCACCAGCCGGATCCCGGTGGCGCTGACCTCCTGGAGCCGGCCAAGGACCTCGTCGCCCTGCACTGGCTTGACCAGGATCATGCGCCCAACATTGCGGCGCCAGTGCCGCGGCTCGGTGAGGGGCCGGGAGACGCCCGGCGAGGAGATTTCGAGGCTGTACGGGCGTCCGTCGTCGTCCGGGTCGTTGTCCATCGCCTGGGACAGCTCGAGCGAGACGTCGGAGATGATGTCGAGCCCGACGCTTCCCTGGCGGTCCTCGGGGAGGTCCACGACGACGTGCACGGTGCGGTGGGCGCCGGCGATCTTGATATCGATCTCTTCGAGGTAGAGATCATGCTGCTCCACCAGGGGCTGGAGCCGCGTCCGGAGTCTTTGTGCCTCCGCCTGGAGTTCAGCGTCGAGCGCCGTCTTGCGGGGCGCCGCCCGATTTTCGTTGCCGGGCTGAACCGCCATGGCTGCCTCCCACTCGATGATGTTGTAGATCAAGAGTACCGACTTTCACCCCTCCCGGTTGTATTACCCGGGCAATCGGACCCGGCCGTGACATCATCGATTGTTGTGAAGACCAGCCAGCCACCGCACGGGCGCAGCTCTTTTCGCCGCGCCGGCCGCCGGCTTGCAGAGGTGCTGGCCCTGGTGACGGTGTTCCTCCTGGTTGCGGGTCTTGGCTTGGGCGTTACCGCGGGGAAGGAGCCGGTCGTGAAGGACCATACCGACACCGAACAGGCGCAGCTCGACGCCGTCCGGCGGGCCTCGGCTCTTGCCGCTCAGGCTCGGGACGTTGCCGCCGTCGTGCCTGAACCGGTACTTTCGGCCCGGATCCTTCGGACGGCCGGGAAGCTGGAGCAGCAGGCCGGGGCGCTCCCCCGACACCAGCCGACCACGTTGCCCGAGGACACCCCATGAACTCCAGCGACACGTTCCACGTCGACGAACCCCATCGCGGCGACTTCGCCCAGCGGCTGAACTGGCTCCGCGCGGCCGTCCTGGGAGCCAATGACGGCATCGTGTCGGTCGCAGCCATCGTCGTGGGGGTGGCCGGGGTGACCACCCTGCAGGGTCCGATCCTCACGGCCGGCGTCGCCGCGCTGGTGGGCGGCGCAGTGTCGATGGCACTGGGTGAGTATGTTTCGGTCAGCAGCCAGAGCGACAGCCAGCGGGCACTGATCGAAAAGGAACGGCAGGAGCTGCTGGATGAGCCCGAGGAAGAACTGCAGGAGTTGGCCGGCCTGTACGAGGCGAAGGGCCTGAGCGCCGAGACGGCGATGACCGTGGCGGTTGAGCTCACCCGCAACGATGCGCTCGGCGCGCACCTCGACGCCGAACTGGGCATCGCCGAGAACGACGTCGTCAGCCCGTGGCATGCCGCGTTCGCATCGGCCGCCGCTTTCACCGTCGGCGGCGTCCTCCCGCTCCTTGCCATCCTGCTGCCGCCCCCCGGAGCGCGGGTGCCGGTCACCTTCGTCGCGGTTCTGCTCGCCCTCGCCGTCACCGGAAGCATGGGTGCCCGGGTCGGAGGAAGCCCGAAGCGCCGCGCCGCGGCGCGCGTCGTCGTCGGTGGGTTCGTTGCGCTCCTCGCGACCTTCCTCATCGGCAACCTCCTCGGCGCGACAGGCGTGGTGTAGCCATCGATTCCTGCCGCCTCGAACTCCCATCCGCACTGATCCGCTCGGTGCTCAGGCTCCCCGGCGGACGGCAGTGGCTTGGGGACTGGAGTTCGATCCTCACCGAACACCTCGCGCTGTGGAATCTCACCCTCGACCTCCCACCCGGTGGACAGCCCTGGGCCGGCCAGTGCGGCGTCGTCGTTCCGGTGCTGGAGCACTCCGGCGGCAAGGCCGTCCTGAAGATCACGCTGCCGCACGACGAGGCGTTGCCGGAGCCCGACGCACTCGAACTGTGGGAAGGGGAGGGTGCGGTGCGCCTGCTCCGGGCGGACCGCTCGGCCTACACGCTGCTGCTGGAGAGGCTTGATGGCAACACTTCCCTTGCCTCCCTGCCGCTGGAGGAGACCGTGAGCGTGTGGGCTGCGCTGGTGCGGCGCCTTGCCCTCGTTCCGGATGACCGGGCCTCCTGGGCTGCAGTGCCGCTGCTCGCAGCGGAAGCCGAAATCTGGACCGACACCCTGCCCTCCGACTGGGAAGGGCTGGAACGGCCCTTCCCGCGGTGGCTGCTGGAGCACGCCCTGATCACCTGTCAGCAGCGCGGCATCGTGGGCCGACGAGCTGAGGCCGACGTGCTGGTCCACGCGGACCTCCACTACTTCAACATTCTTCGCTCGAATGCCGGGCCGGAGGCGTTCCCGGACGACGGCGGGTGGAAGGCGATCGATCCGAAGCCCGTCCTCGGCGACGCCGAATACGCCGTGGCGCCGATGCTGTGGAACAGGATCTCCGAGCTGGATGCCGCGGACCCCGCGGCCCATCTGCGGCTCAGATGCACTGCCCTGGCCGACGCCGCGGGGTTGGGTCCGGAGCTCGCGCGCGACTGGAGCGTGGTCCGCGAGGTGCGCAATGCGCTGCATCACCTGAAAGAGGGCAGCAAGGATCAGGCCGAACGATCCCTCTGGGTGGCAAGCTCCCTGCTGGCGCGCACCCTGTCCGGCCTGCCACCCGCGGCTGAGCTGGCGGGATTCTGACGGGCTGTTCGGGACCTTTCACTCATTGAGGGGACGGATGTTCTCGACCCAGACGTCATGGCCGAGTTTGAGGATCAACGCGCCCACCACGCACAGGAACACGGTGCGGATGAAGCGACTTCCCTGGGAGATCGCCATGCGGGAACCGAGGTAGCCGCCTCCCATATTGGCCAGGCCCAGCACGAGTCCCAGCCCCCACAGGAGCGAGCCGGTGGGAAGGAAGAACATCAGCGCGCCGAAATTGGTGGCCATGTTCACGATCTTCGCCTTCGCGCTGGCGCCGAGGAAGCTGTAGCCGAGCATCGTCACCATCGCGATGATGAGGAAGGACCCGGTGCCCGGACCGATCAGCCCGTCGTAGAAACCGATGACGATCCCGATGGCCCCGGCCGTGCCGTGGTGCCTGCGGCCGGTGTACTTCAACCGGGTCAGGGTGCCCACGGTCGGCCGGAGCGCCGTGAAGATCGCGACGGCTACGAGCGCGACAACGATGATGGGCTTGAAGACCGACGACGGCAAGGACGAAGCGACGAACGCCCCGGCGAAGCTTCCCGCCAGCGCGATCAGCGCCATGGGAACGGCAGTCCGGAGGTCCGGATGCGCACGTCGATAGTAGGTGATCGCGCTGGTCGTGGTTCCGAAGATCGACCCCATCTTGTTGGTCGCCAGGGCCTCCACCGGGGTGATGCCGGGTACCAGTAGCATGGCTGGCAACTGCAGCAGCCCGCCGCCGCCTACCACCGCGTCGACCCAGCCTGCCGCGAATCCCGCGACCACCACCAGGAGAATCGTCGCGAGCCGGATCTCCTCGAGGCCCGACACCACCGCCTTCAGCCCTGGACGAGAGCGCGGATGAACCCGGCAGCCTCTTCGACGGGGACGTTCTGCGCCACCCCCGTGCGGCGGTCCTTGACCTCGAGCACGCCTTCCGCCAGTCCCCGCCCGACGACGACGATCGTGGGAACGCCGATCAGCTCGGCGTCACCGAACTTGACGCCCGGTGAGACCTTCGGGCGGTCGTCGTACATCACGTCGAGTCCGAAACCCTCGAGTTGCCCGACCAGCGTCTCGGCCGCCTCGAACACCTCGGTCCCCTTGCCGGTGGCAATGAGGTGGACATCGGCAGGAGCGACATTGCGGGGCCAGACGATGCCCTTCTCGTCGCGGTTCGACTCGGCGAGAGCGGCGATGGCACGGGTGACGCCCACGCCGTACGAACCCATGGTCACGGTGGCGAGCTTGCCGTTCCGGTCGAGCACCTTCAGCCCCAACGCCTCCGCGTACTTGCGTCCCAGCTGGAAGATGTGACCCATCTCGATACCGCGCGCGGCGATGAGCGGTCCGGATCCGTCCGGTGCCTCGTCCCCCTCGCGCACCTCGACCGCTTCGATGACTCCGTCCCAGCCGAAATCACGGCCGGCAACCAGGCCGAAGACGTGCGCGCCGGCGATATTGGCGCCCGTGATCCAGCTGGTACCCGTCACCACGCGGGGATCCACGAGGTAGCGGATGCCGGTGGAGCCGTCAGCGCCGAGTACCGGGGCCGCGAGCGAGATGCCGGGGCCGATGTAGCCCTTGACCAGGCCGGGGTGTCTCCGAAGGTCATCCTCATTGGCTGCTTCGACGGCGACTTCTCCTCCGACGTCGAGGTGTCCGGCGATGTTGGCCTCGATCCTCTTGAGGTCGACGGTACGGTCTCCGGGCAGGCCGATCACCACGAGTTCGCGGCCACCCGTCGGCAGGACCGCGGCGAGCACCACGTTCTTGAGTGTGTCGGCCGCCGTCCACTGCCGGTCCTCGCGGGGAGCGTCCGCATTGGCGCGCGCCACCAGAGTGTCGATCGTAGGCGTGTCCGGTGTGTCCCGAACCTCGGCGGCTGGCGCACCTGCGTAGTCGATCGCGGCCGGGACCACTGTGGTGACCGCCTCGACGTTCGCGGTGTAACCGCCCTCCGAGCGGACAAAGGTGTCCTCGCCGATCTCCGTGGGGTGGAGGAATTCCTCACTCTTGGAGCCACCCATCGCTCCGGCCGTCGCGGCCACGGGAATGACGTCGAGGCCGAGGCGCTCGAAGATGCGCAGGTACGCCGAGCGGTGGAGCTGGTAGCTGGTCTCGAGGCCGTCGTCGTCGATGTCGAAGGAGTAGGAGTCCTTCATGATGAACTCGCGTCCACGCAGCAGGCCCGCGCGCGGTCGGGCTTCGTCCCGGTACTTGTTCTGGATCTGGTACAGGCTCACGGGAAGGTCCTTGTACGAGTTGTACAGGTCCTTGACCAGGAGGGTGAACATCTCCTCGTGGGTGGGCGCGAGGAGGTAGTCGGCGCCCTTGCGGTCCTTGAGCCGAAAAATTCCGTCACCGTACTCGGTCCAGCGGTTGGTGGCTTCGTAGGGTTCCTTGGGGAGCAGTGCCGGAAAGTGTACTTCCTGCGCGCCGATGGCTGCCATTTCGTCACGGATGATCGCCTCGACCTTCGCGAGGACACGGAGCCCCAGCGGGAGCCAGCTGTAGATCCCCGGTGCCGCCCGTCGGATGTAGCCGGCGCGGACGAGGAGCCGGTGGCTTGCCACTTCCGCATCGGCGGGGTCTTCGCGCAGGGTGCGCAGGAACAGGGTGGAGAGTCGTAAGACCACGCAGGGCATCCGTTTCGTTCGAACCGTCCTACCCGGCGAGGGCAGGAAACAACATCTACCAATCTATCGGTTCGGATGTTGCAAGGCTGACAGCCGGATGACCGGGGCGGAACCGCGTCCCATCCGGCGAGGCATCGCTGCTGGTCGGGCGGACAACCGGCGCGCAACCGTCGAAGAACCCGTCCCTGCGCGGCTCCTAGAACAGGACGGTCGAGAACGTTCCTGCCTGCGTGAAGCCGACATTTCGATAGGAGGCAAGGGCTTTCGCGTTGTAGGAGTTGACGTACAGGCTGACGGTGGGGGCGAGGGACCTCGCCGCAGCCACGACGCCGGCCATGTACCCGGCGCTCAGGCCTTTCCCGCGCCGGTCGGGATTCATCCACACGCCCTGCACCTGGACCGCCTGCGAGGAAACGGTGCCGAGCTCGGCCTTGAAGATCACAGAGCCGTCGTCGTCGAACGCCGCAAGCGAGTGCTTGCGCGTGATGAGGGAGGCGACCCGGCGCCGGTAGTGCTCGGACCCGCCGATGTAGGGCGAATAGCCGACCTCTTCCTCGAACATCGCGGCGCAGGCCGGCAGGAGGGCATCCAGTTCGTCCGGCCGGGTGAAGCGGAGATCCGCTGCCGGCACCAGAAGCGGCTCGGTGTCGATGGTGAGCAGCGGCTGGTTGGGCCGGATGTCGAAGGGCTCCGCGCTGTAGTCCTCGAACGTGGACCAGATGCCCATCACGCCGGCCGAGGGACCGAAAATCGAGGAAAAGGTCCTCCCTGCACGCCCGAGATGATGGCCGAAGACGGGAGCTGTTTCCTCAGTCACCCCGACGGGCACCAGATTGACGCCCGCCCAGCACGCGGCCACCAGCTCGCCGTCGGAGGTGTCGCCGTCGAACATGCCGACAATCTCCCCGCCGGAAAAGGAAGCCGCGGCATCGCCCATGGTCTCGAGGTGCGCCGCGACGAACACGTTCGCGACGGCGTCCCGGTTGACCAGCGCCCACAACGCGGCGGTATCATCCTTGCCGAGCACGCGGAAATTCCACCGCCCGGGGAGATCCGCGGGCGCTTTAGCTAACGGTAACCATGGGGCCACCCTGGCCAGCAGTTTCGCCATCAGCCTTCCCCATCTCCTCGGCGAGTCTCATTGCTTCTTCGATGAGTGTCTCGACAATCTGATCTTCAGGCACAGTCTTGATGACTTCCCCTCGGACAAAAATCTGTCCCTTGCCGTTGCCCGACGCGACACCGAGGTCAGCCTCCCTCGCTTCACCCGGCCCGTTGACCACACACCCCATGACCGCAACACGCAGAGGAACTTCCATTCCTTCGAGCCCGGCGGTGACCTCTTCGGCGAGGGTGTACACGTCCACCTGGGCGCGGCCGCAGGACGGGCAGGACACGATTTCGAGTTTGCGCGGGCGCAGGTTCAGCGACTGGAGGATCTGGTTGCCGACCTTGATTTCCTCGACCGGTGGCGCCGAGAGGGAAACCCGGATCGTATCGCCGATTCCCTTCGACAGGAGGGCACCGAACGCAGTGGCCGATTTGATGGTGCCCTGGAAAGCCGGACCAGCTTCGGTGACGCCGAGGTGCAGGGGCCAGTCACCCTGCTCCGCAAGCAGTTCGTAGGCCCGCACCATGATCACGGGATCATTGTGCTTGACCGAGATCTTGAAATCGTGGAAGTCGTGCTCTTCGAAGAGCGAGGCTTCCCAGACGGCGGATTCGACCAGGGCCTCGGGCGTGGCCTTGCCGTACTTCTCCATGAGTCGAGGGTCGAGTGAGCCGGCGTTGACGCCGATCCGGATCGAGGTTCCGGCAGCCTTCGCTGCTGCGGCGATCTGCTTGACCTGGTCGTCGAACTTGCGGATGTTCCCGGGGTTGACGCGGACGGCTGCGCATCCGGCGTCGATCGCCGCGAAGACATACTTGGGCTGGAAGTGGATATCGGCGATCACCGGGATCTGCGACTTCTTCGCGATGATCGGGAGGGCCGCCGCATCATCGGCCGAGGGGCACGCCACCCGTACGATGTCACAGCCAGTGGCCGTGAGTTCGGCGATCTGCTGAAGGGTCGCGTTGATGTCGGTGGTGGGCGTGGTGGTCATCGACTGGATGCTGACGGGGAAGTCAGACCCAACTCCTACCGAGCCGACCTTGATCTGGCGGGTCTTGCGCCGTGGTGCAAGGACGGGCGGCGGTGCGGCAGGCATTCCTAGGTTGACCGAAGTCAAAGCATCCTCCATGGTGGCGGCCTATGCCGCACGTCAGTACATTTCCTCTTTGTCATTATCCACCCGCAGGTGAGGTCTCACACGAGGTGGTTGAAGGCTCCCATAACGGGCTTCCACTCGGTGGTCTTGACGGCCGAGATGACACCGGCCAGGGCGAATGGGTCCTGGCTGACCAGTTGGTGGAGATCATTCTCGGTGTCCGCGGTGAAGATGAGGAGCGCTCCCGTTCCGTCGGTGAACGGCCCCGAGGCGAGCACCGTGCCCTGGTCCACGAGGGTGCCCAGCCATTCCCGATGCGAGGGGCGGTGCTCCTCCCGTACATCGTTCTGGTCGGGGCTGTACACGTATTCAACTGCGAAAACACTCATGGGGTCAGCCTACGTGATCAGAGCAGGTAAGTTGTCGCAACAATGGCCGTGCCCGCTCCCCACAGCATGGAGGTAAGGGTGCCGATGATGAAGCGTTCCGCTGCGGCGGGAGTCTCCTTCAACTCGGCATAGCGCCCAAGTCCTTTGATGGCCACCACGTAGGCGATCGCCACGGGCTCACCCGTCAGGACGGCCGTAGCGACGGCGAGCCGTTCGAGGACACCGATCACCAGGCCGCCCCGCAGGACACCTGCGGGCAGGGGCGGCACGAGCCTGGCGACGTCGTCCGGATCCGGAACGGGGAATTCGCGCTGGGGTTGGTCCGCGGGATCAAGCGGTTCTTCACGAAGTGCCTGCTGGGCGTCGACCGTGCGCGCAAGACGAAGGACGAAGGTGGTGACCGGCCATCCGGCTCCCCCTGCGACAACGAGGGTGATGAAGATCCAGAATATTTCCATCAGTCCTCCTGGTGCGGCGCGGGCTTCCGGCCCGACGTCGTTGAGTCGGCCCAGGACAACAGTAGTGCGGCTGCCGGCCTCGCTGCCCATTCCTCCACCCAGGCGGAACGTGCAACGGCCTTGCTGACGGCCTGGGGCGTGATCCCCAGCTCCCTGGCGACGGCGGTCTGGCTCCCACGTTTGCCGGGTTCCAGCCGGTCGAGGATGCGCCACTCGGCCGTCGAGCGGCTCAGGACGGAGCGTCCCAGCAGGGCAAGGACGGCCTCGGCTTCAGCCGATCCAGGCGGTCCCTCGACGGCCACAGGCGCGCGCTCCCCGGTCTTCTTCGCCCGCTCGACGGCGGTGCGGGCGAGCACGAAGGCGCTGCCGCGCGCTTCCCGCGGACTGACAGGGTAGGGCCGCTCCACGTCACCGACACCGATGCCGACGTACCAGTGTCCCTGCCGCAGGCAGAGCAGGGCCGCTTCCACGACGGCGTGGGGCGAGTCGAGGACACCCTGTGCCTCGTCTCCGACCGAGCGTTCGAAACCCACCGTAGCGGGCACCTGCCGCAGGAGGCGCAGGAGCTCTGGAATCAGGTCGGGGTTGCTTCGGCTCGCGGCCTGGTCGACGGTAAGAACGAACATTGATCAACCATAAACGACTGATAACAGATTTTCAATCGATTTCGTTTTAGTTTCGAAACTCAACTAGCCGAACAGGTCCACCGGTTTGACGATGTCCGCATAGATCAGCAGGACACCCATCCCGAGCAGCAGCACCGCCACCGCATAGGTGAGGGGCAGCAGCTTCGCCATGTCGAACGGACCGGGATCCGGGCGCTTGAAGACGCGGGCCACGGTCCGGCGGAGCCCCTCCCAGAGCGCTCCGGCAATGTGGCCTCCATCCAGGGGAAGAAGGGGAATCAGGTTGAAGACGAACAGCGCGAGGTTCACGCCGCCCACGAGCCCCACCAGGGTGGCCACCCGGGCGTCGAACGGGACCTCCTCCATCGCCGACACTTCGCCGGCGATACGGCCGACCCCCACTACGCTGATGGGGCCCTCAGGGTCGCGGGGGGCATCCGAGAATGCAGCCTGCCCCACCTCGACCACACGTTGCGGCAGGTTCACCACAACACCTGAGACCCTCACCAGGGAATCCCATACCGCCGGCATCACCTCGCCGGCAGGCTGCGGAACCAGCTCCTGGGTGGATCCGACCCCGATGAAACCCACCTCCTGCGTCACCTGGTTACCGTCGGCATCGAGCTGCGCGGCGCCGTCGTCCCCGGCGACCGGCCGCTCGGTCAGGAGCGGCGTGATGGTGGAATCGACGGAGGACCCGTTCCGCTCATAGGTGATCGAAACCTCGCGCCCCGCGGCGTCCCGGATCCAGCTGGACAACTCGTCCCAGCTGGTGACTTCCCTGCCGTCGAAGGACGTGACGCGGTCCCCCGGCTGGAGCCCGGCCTCGAAGGCAGGTGCTGTTGGGTCACCTTCGGAGCAGTCGGTCTGACCGGTTTCGGCCTGCTGGCTCGCCGGAACAACGCACTCGTAGACTTCGGAAACCGTGGTGGTGGCCTGCGCGGAGCCGAACCCCATGATCAGCACGGCGAACAGCACGATCCCGATGAGCAGGTTCATGAGCGGTCCGCCCAGCATGATGATGATCCGCTTATGGATGGGCAGCTTATAGAACACCCTGTCCTCGTCGCCGGGGCGCAGCTGCTCGGCGGCGGCCCGGCGGGCATCATTGGTCAGCTGCTGGAACATGCCGGTGCTGGACTGCCGTACGGCGCCGTCATCGCCGGTCCTTGCGGGAGGGAACATTCCTACCATCGAGACATAGCCGCCCAGCGGAATCGCTTTGAGCCCGTACTCCGTCTCGCCCCTCCTGCGGGAGAAGAAGGTGGGCCCGAATCCCACCATGTACTGCGTAACGCGCACCTTGAACAGCTTGGCGGGCAGGAGGTGCCCCACCTCGTGGAGCGCTATCGACGCCGCGATGCCCACGGCGACGAACAGTACCCCTCCCACAAAAAGCAGAATGGTCAAAGCGGTTCCTTCTATTCGGCGTTCGTATTCAGCGGGTGGTCCTGCAGTCCACAACGAAGGCGCGCCGAGGCGCGTGCCCGATGTTCGGCGTCGAGTACGTCGTGCAGTGTCGGCGTGCCGGGCAGGAGTCCGGCCGGGCTGCCTGCCAACTCCTCGACCACTGCAGCGACGGTGTCGACGATGTCATTGAATCCGATGATTCCGCTGTGAAAAGCCTCTACGGCCTCCTCATTGGCGGCGTTGTACACGGCCATGGCCGTGCCGCCCCTCAATGCTGCGGCTTTCGCCAGCCGGATGGCGGGGAAGGCATCTTCATCGAGCGGTTCGAAGGTCCAGGAAGACGCCGCCGACCAGTCGCAGGGCGTGGCCGACCCCGGCACCCGGAAGGGCCACCCGATCCCGAGGGCGATCGGCAAGCGCATGTCCGGTGGTGATGCCTGGGCGATCGTGGATCCGTCGACGAACTGCACCATCGAGTGCACCACGGACTGCGGGTGGACGACGACGTCGATGCGGTCGAGCGGGATGTCGAACAGCAGGTGCGCCTCGATGACTTCGAGGGCCTTGTTGACCATCGTGGCCGAGTTGGTGGTGATGACCTTGCCCATGGCCCAGGTGGGATGGGCCAGGGCCTGGGCCGGGGTCACGCTGACCAGCTTCTCTCGGGCCATACCGCGGAACGGGCCGCCCGATGCGGTGAGCACGAGCCGGTCCACCTCGTCGGCGCCGCCCGACCTCAACGCCTGCGCGATGGCGGAGTGCTCGGAATCCACCGGTACCAGCTGACCGGGCGCTGCCGCCTTGCGCACCAGTTCGCCACCGACGATGAGGGATTCCTTGTTGGCGAGGGCGAGCAGATGCCCTGCTTCGAGGGCGGCCAGTGTCGGCGCCAGTCCGATCGAACCGGTGATGCCGTTGAGCACGACGTCGGCGTCCGGCCATGCGGCGAGACGGGAGGCGGCGTCGGGCCCCGTAAGGATGACGGGCGCGTAGTCCCGGACGCCGGCGTCGTCCGCCGCTGTCGCAATGGCCCGCTCGAGGTCCGCTTCGGTGCCACCGGCGGCACCGACTGCCGCAGCGCGGGTGGACACCGCCTGCTGGGCGAGCAGGTCGAGATTTCCGCCGGCGGCGAGCGCCGCGACGCTGAACCGGTCGGGCGCCTCCGCGATAACCTCAAGAGCCTGCGTGCCGATGGAACCGGTCGAGCCGAGGATGACGACGCGGCGGTGCTCTCGGGAGGGGGCGCTGAAGTCCATGGCCCAAGTATCCCGCACGGTCCACAGGGGTGGAAACGCGCTGGCTGCCTTCCGGTGCAGCCTCACTCGAACGGCCCGTGAACTCTGGGAAGACCGCGCCACCATCGGGCTGGGAAGACCGTAATCGGGCTGGGAAGAGATGTCAGAGGCGGGTGGGATTGTAGGGGTGTGACCAGTCCAGTTGGAGAGCCGACGCCGGATCCATCGGGTGCCGCTGCGCTCACGGCCAGACCCGGGCTGAGTGGAGCCATTGCTCTTCTCTCCGTCGAATCACTCGATGCCCCTGGGTTGACCGCCGGTCTGGCCGAACTGGGCACCTTGGTCTCGTGGGCACAGGCCGAACAGGCCGAGGTGATGCACCTTCTGGAGAGGCGTTTCCAGGATGACCTGCGCCACAACGGCCTCGAGGCGAAGGCGGAGCAGCGCGGTCGGCGGGCACCCGACTTGCCCTGCGCAGCGGCGACATCACCTATCACCATGCATCAGCGATTCTGGAACAAGCTGACGGTGTTCCGCCTTCGGCTCGGAAGGACTTTGAGGACTGCCTGCTGGCCTCGGCTCCCGGACGGACGCGGACCAGCTCGCACGGATCGGGCGGCGTGAGCGGGAACGGCATCATCCGGAGTCGATTGTGGCGCGGCAGGGAAAGGCTGCTGCCGACCGCCGCGTTGAGTCGGCTCCTGAGAGGGACGGGATGTGCTGGTTGTCGGCCTTCCTCCCTGCCGAAACGGCTGTCGGGGCGTTCGGGATGGTGACTGGTCTGGCGAGGTCCGTGCAGGGGGCTGATGAACACCGCACCCTCACCCAGTCGCGAGCCGACGTGCTGGTGGACCTGCTCACCGGCTCCGAACCTGAAGTGCGGGCGGGTCGCAAGTCCTGCTCGGAGGGGACCGCAAACGGCAGCCCCCTGCCCTCCGGTCAGAGGAGCGCAGCTACTGACGTCCTCGTGACGATGGACGTGCAGACACTACTGGAACTCGCCGAAAACCCCGCGCAGTTGGAAGGCTACGGCCCCATCAGTCCGGTCTCGGCGAGGGAACTCACCGCCGTCAGTAAGCACTTCATCCCGCTGCTGGTGAACGGTGGCCAAAATGTGCTGGCCATGGGACGGAAGTCGCGGTTACCGTCGACGCTGCTCAGGCGCTGGCTCCGTTTTCAGGATAAAACCCGCAGGTTCCCCGGTTGCAGCCGAGCGGCTCCGCACTGCGAGGTGGACCACAGCGTTCCCTGGTCGCAGGGTGGCACCACGGATCACCGGAACCTTTCCCAGCTATGCCGCAAGCACCATCGATTCAAGTCCATCACCCCGTGGAACCTCACGAGCAATGCGGCAGGGATTCGTTCCTGGACTTCGCCGGCTCACCGCACCTATACCACGTATCCCGCTGATTACCTGAAGCACGGTCCGACAATTCCCTTCAAAACAACTTCTGCAGCAATTCCGGCGAAACGCCGAACCATGGGTGCAGCGGAAGATCCCGTTGCCGATCCGGCGCCGTCCTAGGGCTTGCGTTCCCCCGGTCGATGCTGTTGGCCCGGTTTGTCTCGGTCGTCCAGCCGCACCGACCGGTGCGCTTCCCAGCCCGCCCAGGTTGATCCAACTAGGACGAAAACTGAGTGAGCGAACCAGCGCTAGTGCCCTGCCCGCTCCACCATGCGCCGCGCATGCCGCAGGATCGGCTCGTCGATCATCCGCCCCCGGAACTGGAACACACCGCCCTGGCTTTCGGATTCCTGCAGGAGTTCGCGGGCATATTCCGCGTCGGCGGCATTCGGGGCATAGGCCTTCCGGACGACGTCGGCCTGGCTCGGATGGATACAGGCCTTCGCGCTGAATCCCGACGCTGCGGCGTCGTCAGCCTCGACGGAGAGGCCCGCGAGGTCGCCGATGGCGACATAGACGGCATCGATCGATCCGATCCCGGCGGCACCGGCGGCGAGGAGCACCTGCGATCTCGCATGCATGGCAACGGCACGGTACCCGCCGGCCCCGTCCCGGCTCGACGTACCGCCCAGGGAAGCAACGAGGTCTTCCGCCCCCCACATCAGCCCAAGGACTCCGGGCGCACGGGCGATATCAACAGCATTGACCACACCGGCTGCGGTTTCACACAGAGCGATCACCGTGCACCCCTCAATCCGCGCGACGACCTGCTGCACGTCGGACGGCGATTCCACTTTGGCGAGCATCACTGTCCGGTAGCGGGTCCGGTTCACGGCGTCGCAGTCGGCGGCGAAATCGGGGCTGCCCGCTGGGTTGATGCGGATCACAGTCCGGGCTGGATCAAGACTGCTGGCCACGAGCGCTGCCCGGGCCGCGGTTTTCTGCGCAGGTGCCACGGCGTCCTCGAGATCGATGATGACCGAATCGGCCCACTGCTCGGCCTTGCTGAAGCGCTCCGGACGATCCCCTGGACAGAACAGCAGCGACGGTCCGAGCAGGAATTCATTCATCAGTTGCCTCTTTTTCCTGGGCCGCATGGCCCTCCCTGGACCACATGAGTACCGACCGGCTCGCCCGGGCGACGACCTCGCCGTGCTGGTTCCGGCCGATATGCATCATCTTCACTATTCCTTGGCCCGGCCGTGAGGCCGAGGAACGGACCTCGACGATCTCCGTCTCGGTGTACAGGGTGTCCCCCTGGAAGAGCGGGTGAGGAAAAGCGACGTCGGTCAGGCCGAGTTGCGCGACGATCGTGCCCTGGGTCAGCTGCGACACCGACTGCCCCACCATGACGGCTAGCGTCATCATGGAGTTGATCAACCGCTGGCCGAACGGCTGCCGCGACGCCCAGGCGGCGTCGAGGTGAAGTGCCTGCGTGTTCATGGTCAGCGTAGTGAACAGGACGTTGTCGGCTTCGGTCAGCGTCCTGCCCGGTCGATGCGCGTAGACCGCTCCGGCCACGAGCTCATCGACGTACCTGCCACGCTGTTCGATGACCCGCCGCCCGGTGCCGTCGGAGAAATCTGCCGTCCCGTCCGAGGACCGCGCAACTCGGTCGGCTGCCCCTGAAGTCCCGGAGACGGGCTGCGCAGCCGTGTGTCCTGGCCGCTCACCCGCTCCGGCTGGCACTGCAACCGCATGGGTCTCCTCAGTAGCCAAGCTGCACCTCGAGCTGCGCATCGGGTTGCCCGTCAAGCTGCACCTCGAGCCGGGCCCCGGTTGCGGCAAGAACTTCCTCGACGCTCACGCCCGGTGCCGTTTCCCGGAGGATCAGCACACCGCCGTCCCGCGAGGGATCTACGTCGATGACCGCGAGGTCGGTGATGATCCTGTCGACACATCCCTTGCCCGTCAACGGCAGTGAGCAACGCTCCACGATCTTGGGCTTCCCCGATCGGTCCACGTGCTCCATCATGACGATGACGCGCTTGGCCCCGAACACCAGGTCCATGGCTCCGCCCATGCCCTTGACCATCTTCCCCGGGACCATCCAGTTCGCGAGGTCGCCGTTTGCCGCGACCTCCATGGCACCGAGGACGGCGACGTCCACGTGTCCCCCGCGGATCATGCCGAAGGACGCCGCCGAGTCGAAGTAGGAGGCGCCCTTGTTGGCGGTGACGGTTTCCTTGCCGGCATTGATCAGGTCCGGGTCGAGCTGGTCCTCAGTGGGGTAGGGCCCGACGCCGAGGATCCCGTTCTCGGAGTGGAGGACCACCTCGACGGAATCCGCGATGTAATTGGGAATCAGGGTCGGCATACCGATCCCGAGGTTGACGTACTGGCCGTTCTCCAGTTCACGCGCTACGCGTGCCGCAAGTTCGTTCCGGGTGAGTGCCATGATCTAGACCGCCTTCGCAGCGCTAGTTGATGCAGTGGGGTTGGTCGGCGATCCTGAGGCCGGGGCTTCCGGATTGGATCCGTCCGCAACTGAGAGCGACACCGTGCGCTTCTCGATCCGCTTCTCGACGAACGGCGCCAGCACCACCCGCTGGACGAAGATTCCCGGGATGTGCACGTGCTCGGGATCGAGCTCCCCCGGCTCCACCAGTTCCTCCACCTCCGCAATCGTCACCCGGCCGGCCTGCGCACACAGTGGGTTGAAGTTCATGGCCGTCGCGTGGAAGACGAGGTTTCCGTGCCGGTCGCCCTTCCAGGCGTGAACGAGCGCGAAATCAGGGGTCACCGACTCCTCGAGGACATAGTCGACGCCGTCGAAGCTGCGGACTTCCTTCGGCTGGGAGGCGAGCACCACATTGCCCGCGTCGTCGTACCTCTGGGGCAGACCGCCCTCACTCACCTGCGTGCCCACCCCTGCCGTCGTGAAGAAGGCGGGAATTCCGGCACCGCCCGCCCGCAGCTTCTCGGCAAGCGTCCCCTGCGGCGTTAATTCCACCTCGAGCTCGCCCGATAGGTACTGCCGCGCGAACTCCTTGTTCTCACCCACATAGGAGCTGATGGTCCGGCGGATCCGCCCGGCGGAGAGAAGCACTCCCAGTCCCCAGCCGTCCACCCCGCAATTGTTGCTGATCGTTTCGAGCCCGGACGTGCCCTGCTCGTGAAGCGCTTCGATGAGTGCAGCTGGAACGCCGCACAATCCGAAGCCTCCCACGGCCAGGGACGCGCCGTCCGGGATATCCGCAACAGCTTCGGCCGCGCTGTCAACCACCTTGTTGATCACTGCTTCTCCTTAAATCCGGGTGAATCGTCTGCGTCAGCTGTACCGACCCTACAAGCCCAGTTCGCGGGCGATCAGCATCAGTTGCACCTCGGTGGTGCCTTCGCCGATCTCGAGAATCTTCGAGTCACGGTAGTGCCGTGCCACTGGGAATTCGTTGATGAAGCCGTACCCACCGAAAATCTGCGTCGCATCCCGCGCATTGTCCATGGCTGCCTCACCTGCGATCAGCTTAGCGATGGATGCCTCGGTCTTGAACGGCTTGCCGGCGAGCATGCGCGACGCGGCGTCGTAGTAGGCAAGCCGTGCAGTGTGGGCCCGGGCCTGCATGCGGGCGATCTTGAACTGGATGGACTGGTAGGTCCCGATGCTGTTGCCGAACGCCTGGCGTTCCTTGGCATACTTCAGCGACTGTTCGACACAGCCCTGTGCAGCCCCCGTTGCGAGCGCGGCAATCGCGATGCGGCCCTCGTCGAGAATCTGAAGGAAGTTGGCATAACCGCGGCCGCGCACACCCAACAGGTTGGCCTCGGGGACCCGGACGTCCTTGAGCGTGAGGGGGTGGGTATCCGAGGCGTTCCAGCCCACCTTGTTGTACGCCTTCTCCGCCCTGAACCCGGGAGTGTCCGAAGGAACGAGGATCGTCGAGATTTCCTTCTTGACGCTTCCGTCCGGGCGCTCGAACGTCCCGGTCACAGCGGTGACCGTGACGAGGGAGGTGATGTCGGTGCCCGAGTTGGTGATGAATTCCTTGGTTCCGTTGAGCACCCATTCACTGCCGCCGGCGCCGTCCTGGAGTACCGCTGTGGTCTTGGTGCCCGAGGCATCGGATCCCGCTTCGGACTCCGTGAGCCCGAAGGCACCCAGAGCGGTGCCTGCGGCCAGGGACGGGAGCCACTCCTGCTTCTGGGCTTCGGTACCGAAGCGGTACACGGGCATCGCGCCGAGGGACACTCCCGCCTCCAGCGTGATCGCGACCGACTGGTCCACACGGGCCAGCTGTTCGAGCGCGAGGCACAGCGCGAAGTAGTCTCCGCCCATTCCGCCGTATTCCTCGGGGAACGGCAGTCCGAACAGCCCCATGGATGCCATCTGCTTGACCACTTCGTAGGGGAAGCTGTGTTCCTCGTCGTGGCGTGCCGAGACCGGAGCCACCACTTCATCCGCGAACTCGCGGACAGTGTCCACCAGGTCCTGGTATTCCTCGCTGAGTTCGAAATTCATGGTGCAGGCACTTCCTTAGCTGTTGATGTCGGCATATCTGGTCCATCCACCGGCAGGGCGTCCGGAACGTGGATGGTGGCGACCACCTGGTCGGCTCTGACTAGGTCGCCCGGCTTGAGGTTGATGGAAACGACGCCGGCAACGGCGGCGGCGAGCTGGTGTTCCATCTTCATCGCCTCGACGGCGAGGAGAACCGTTCCCGCCTCGACGGTTTCGCCGTCCTGCACCGACACCGACACCACGGTGCCCGGCATCGGGCTGCGGACCTGGGGGTCCACTCCGCCGTCGGCCCGCGCGATGAGGGCGAGCTGGGCGTCGAGGCGCTCCCGGCGGCTCCGCTTCCTCACCGCAACGGACCAGCCCTCAGCACCTAGCCATACCGTGTCGCCACGTCGGAGCAGGGTGACCGGGGTGCGCACTCCGTCGACGACGGCACCGCCTGTGCCGTCGAGGCTCACCTGGTGTTCCTGTCCCCCTTCCGGCGTCACTCCGTAGACGGCTCGTCCGTTCAGGGAGGCACCGGGAACGTCCTGCCCGGTAGGGCCCGAGTTCACGGGTCGGAGCGCGATTTCTCGAACATCGCCGGCGGACACCTCGAGGCTCAACGTCCTCGGGCGGTTCACTCCCGCCCGGAATCCGTCGCGGCGCTGCCAGGGGGACACTTCGGGAGCGCGGACTGCCCCGTTGCCGCCGCCGGAAGCGCGGTCAGCTGACCCGCGCGTCCTGTTTCCCCGGGGCGCGCCCGCATCAGCAGGGCCCGGACCGGTGAAGCCCTGATCGGTGAAGTTGTCGTCAGCAAGGGCAACGGCTACGACGGCCAGTTCGGCGTCCGTGATTCCCCGGAACGGGAGGCCGGGCATCTTGCGCTCGATCAGCGTGGTGTCCAGCTGTCCGGCCCGTACGTCCGGGTCATTGATGAGCAGGCGGAGATACTCGATGTTGGTGCTGACGCCCAGCACCACCGACCCGGCGAGCGCAGCGTCGAGCCGATCGAGCGCCTCGATCCGGTCCTGTCCCCAAGCGATGACCTTGGCGATCATGGGGTCGTAGGCCGCCGGTACAACGAATCCTTCAACGAGTGCGCTGTCGACACGGACGCCCTCCCCTACCGGATCTGCCAGCCGGTGCACGGTCCCGGTGGACGGCAGGAACCCGGCTTCCGGGTTCTCCGCGTATACCCGCGCCTCGACAGCATGCCCCCTGAAGACCACATCCTCCTGCCGGAGGGCCAGTTCCTCCCCTGCTGCGATGCGGATCTGCCATTCGACGAGGTCTACGCCGGTCACCATTTCGGTAACAGGGTGCTCCACCTGCAGCCGGGTGTTCATCTCCATGAAGAAGAATTCGTTCGGCGCGGTATCCGAGACCAGGAATTCGACGGTTCCCGCACCGACATAATCGACGCTGCGGGCGGCGTTGCAGGCAGCTTCACCGATGCGGCTCCGCGTGGCGTCGTCGAGAAGGACGGACGGCGCCTCCTCGATCACCTTCTGGTGGCGCCGCTGCAGTGAACACTCGCGTTCGCCCAGGTGGATGACGTTGCCGGAGGTATCCGCCAGGACCTGGACCTCGATGTGGCGCGGCGTCAGGACGAGCCGTTCGAGGAACAGGGTGTCATCCCCGAAAGCAGAAGCTGCGACACGCCGCGCAGTGACGAGTGCTCCGGGCAGCTCCTCAGGATGGTGCACAGCATGCATTCCCTTGCCGCCGCCCCCGGCGGACGGTTTGATCAGCAGCGGAAATCCGACCTGCGCAGCCTGGCGGATGAGCTGCTCGTCGCTCTGTCCGGGCTCGGCGATACCCGGCACCACGGGGACGCCGTGGCCGGCGACGTGGTTCTTCGATCGGATCTTGTCGCCCATCACGTTGAGGGCATGCACCGGCGGGCCGATGAAGATGATGCCTGCGGCGGCGAGGCTCTCCGCGAAGGCGGCGTTCTCGCTGAGGAAGCCGTAGCCGGGGTGCACCGCCGTCGCACCGGTTCTGCGGCACGCGCGAAGAATGGCTTCGCCGTCGAGATAGCTTTCCGAAGGGGCAGCAGGGCCGATGCGGACAGCGATGTCGGCCTCGCTGACATGGCGTGCTCCGGCGTCGGCATCACTGTAGACGGCGACCGAGCGGATGCCGAGGCTCCTCAGGGTGCGGATGATGCGGCACGCGATCTCACCGCGGTTCGCCACCAGGACCGTTCCAAAAAGGGCGGATCGCGCTGACGGGTGCGCACCCGGCGACACCACCGGCGTCGTGTCGGGCACCGCCGTGCTCGTCGGCGTCGTGCTCGTCGGCGTCGTGCTCGTCGGCGTCGAGGCGGAAGGGATATTGGTAGGGATGCTGCCGGTCATGGATACAGGGTGCATGGGGTCACATCCGAAAGAGGCCGAAGGAGGTTTCGGGCAGGGGTGAATTGGCGCAGACATCAAGGGCCAGCCCGAGCACCGTGCGGGTATCCGCCGGATCGATGATGCCGTCGTCCCAGAGGCGGGCCGTCGAGTAGTAGGGGCTTCCCTGGGCTTCGTACTGGTCGCGGATAGGTGCTTTGAACGCTTCCTCTTCGTCAGCACCCCATGCTTCGCCCCGGGCCTCGAGCTGGTCCCGCTTGACTGTGCTCAGCACGGCAGAAGCCTGATTTCCGCCCATCACCGAGATCCTGCTCGCCGGCCACATCCACAGGAACCGCGGCGAATACGCGCGTCCGCACATGGAATAGTTGCCGGCCCCAAATGAACCACCGATCACGACGGTCAGCTTGGGCACCCTGCATGTCGCCACGGCGGTGACCATCTTCGCGCCGTTCTTGGCAATGCCGCCCGCCTCGTAGTCCTTGCCCACCATGAAGCCCGACAGGTTCTGGAGGAAGATCAGTGGAATCCCTCGCTGATCGCACAGCTCCACGAAGTGGGCACCCTTGAGTGCCGATTCGCTGAACAGGACTCCGTTGTTGGCGACGATACCGACCTGGTGGCCGTGGAGCGTCGCGAAGCCGGTGACGAGGGTAGTGCCGTATTCCCGCTTGAACTCGTGGAAGAGGCTTCCGTCGACCAGCCGGGCGATGACTTCACGAACGTCGTAGGAGGCGTTGACATCGACCGGAACAGCACCGTACAGCTCAGCGGGGTCCTGCGCCGGCGCCATCGAGGCCGTGGGCTGCCACGCGGGATGGGGCTCCGGCAAGGTGGAGACGATGTCCCGAATGATTTCCAGCGCGTGCTGGTCGTTCTCCGCGAGGTGGTCGGTCACACCCGAAATACGGGCGTGGACGTCGCCGCCCCCGAGTTCCTCCGCGGTCACGATTTCGCCGATGGCCGCCTTCACCAGCGGCGGTCCCCCGAGGAAGATGGTGCCCTGGTTCCGGACGATCACGGTCTCGTCGCTCATGGCGGGAACGTAGGCTCCACCAGCGGTGCAGGACCCCATCACCGCGGCGAGCTGGGGGATCTTCCGTGCGGAAAGCTGCGCCTGGTTGAAGAAGATGCGGCCGAAGTGTTCCCGGTCGGGGAACACCTCGTCCTGTTTCGGCAGGTAGGCACCGCCCGAGTCCACCAGGTAGATGCACGGCAGGTTGTTCTCCAGCGCGATCTCCTGCGCCCGGAGGTGCTTCTTCACCGTCAGCGGGTAGTAGGTGCCGCCCTTCACTGTCGCATCGTTCGAGATCACGAGGACATGCCGGTTGTGGACCAGGCCGATTCCCGCGATGACTCCCGCGCCGGGGCATTCGCCGTCGTACAGTTCGTGTGCGGCGAGCGGTGCGATCTCGAGGAACGGGCTGCCGTCGTCGAGCAGCTGGTCGATCCGCTCGCGCGGCAGGAGCTTGCCGCGGGCGACATGACGCTCCCGCGAGCGCTCCGGGCCACCGAGCGCCGCCTTTGCCAGCCGTGCACGCAGCTCCCCGACCAGGCCCTGCTGGGCCCGATCGTTCTCCACGAATTGCGGCGAGGTGGTATCGACCTTCGACGTCAGTGTCTCCATCGACCAATATCCTCGCGATAGCTCCAGTTAGCAGACGCTAACCGAATTTAGGTTAGTGGCTATTAACCGTGGTGTCTACCACAATGGGAGCATTCCAGTGCAGAAAGCGAAGGATCCCCATGGAAGTTCTGCCCGTCGAGGACCGTCTCACCGGCCGCAGCATCGCCAAGGCCTCCCGACGGGCGGCGCTCCTCGACGCTGCGGCGCAGCTGTTCGCCGAGCGCGGCTACAACGGAGTTTCCATCGAAGACCTCGGTTCGGCCGCCGGGGTGAGCGGACCCGCCGTGTACCGGCACTTCAGCGGTAAACCCGCTGTCTTGTCGGCGCTCCTCATCGGGGTCAGTGAGGACCTCCTGGACGGCAGTCTTGCAGTGGTGGCGGCATCGACGGATCCCGAAGCGGCACTTAAGGACCTGATCCGGTTCCAGGTGGACTTCGCCCTTTCGAAGGCCAATGTGATCCGGGTCCAGGACCGTGATCTCAGCAGCCTCCAGCGCGAGGATGAGCAGCTGGTGCGGTCCCTCCAGCGCCGTTACCTCGAAGTCTGGGTGGACACCCTCGCTGAACTGTCTCCGGACGTCGACCGCGTCCGGTTGAGGAGGAAGACACACGCCGTGTTCGGCCTCATCAATTCGACACCCCATACCACCCATGGCGGCAGGGCAGTCCCCGACCTCGCCGGCCTGCGCGGGCTGCTGGAGGACATGTCGTGGGCCGCGGTGAGAATCTGAGGATGATCAGGTCCATGCCCTACTGTCCCGACCTAGTACGCTGTTCCCCTAGACCGTGACCATTACCGAATTGAGTTCCGCCGTGATTGAGCTTCGCCCCGTCGAATCTGCCGACCTTGATGAATTCTTCTCGCACCAGCTGGATCCCAGCGCAAACCATATGGCGGCTTTCGCCGCAAAGAACCCGGCCGACCGCGGGGTCTTCGACCACCACTGGCAGGACATCCTGAACGACCCGAAGATCACGGTCCGCACCATCCTCTCCGATGGCCGCGTGGTGGGCAGCATCCTTGCCTACCACGACGGCGACATCCCGGAGATCAGTTACTGGATCGACAAGGCCAGCTGGGGACAGGGCATCACGACGGCGGCAGTGGGCCAGTTCCTGGAGCAGGTGACGGACCGCCCGCTGCGCGCGCGCGCGGTGGTGGACAATGTGAATTCCATCCGCATCCTCGAGCGGTGGGGCTTCAAGCACGTGGGTGAAACCCAGGGCTTCGCCAGTGCTCGGGGCGCCGTCGTGAGGGAGCTGATCCTCGAGCTGCAGTAGGCGGGGAAGCCTGACCAGCAACAGCAACGCAGGAGGAGCGAAGCGCTCATTGCTTCGCTCCTCCTGCGTTGCTCAGAATGGGAAATTCGGGGGACGCATCAGACCATCGTCAGAACCATTCCGGGATCGGAGAGGATGGTGCCGATGTCCGCGAGGAAACGCGACCCCTGTTCCCCGTCGACCAGACGGTGGTCGAAGGACAGGCTCAGCGTCATCACCGACCGCAGGGCAACCTGCCCCTCGTACTCCCACGGCGTACGACGCACCGCGCCGACAGCGAGGATTGCCGCTTCGCCGGGATTGAGGATCGGTGTTCCCGCATCGATGCCGAACACCCCGATGTTGGTGATGGACAAGGTGCCGCCGGACAGGTCAGCCGGACTCGTCTTCCCGGAACGTGCGGTATCCGTCAGGGACTTCAGCGCGCTGGACAGGTCAAGGAGGTTGAGCGCCCCGGCGTCCTTGATATTCGGTACCAGCAGCCCGCGGGGTGTGGCTGCCGCAATACCGAGGTTCACCGCGGAGTACTGCACGATCTCGTTCGCAGCCTCGTCCCAGGACGAATTGAGTGACGGTTGGCGGCCGACCGCAATACAGACGGCCTTCGCAATGATCGTCAGGGGTGTGATCCGTGCATCGGCGAAAACGTGCGAAGCCTTCAGCTTGCCGATCAGCTCCATGGTGGGCGTGACGTCGACGGTCAGGAACTCCGTCACGTGCGGGGCGGTGAAGGCACTGGCCACCATCGCAGCCGCCGTATGCTTCCGGACGCCCTTGATCGGGATCCGCGTTTCTCCGCTCACCTGCGCCGTATTGCTTCCAGCCGGAGAATTCCGTTCGGATACGGCGACGACGCCTCCCGACGCAGCCGCTTCAGGGCCGACGGTTCCCGCTGCAGATCCGTCCCGTGCCGCAAAAGCGTCGAGGATATCCTCACGGGTGATCAGTTGTCCAGGTCCTGTACCGTCCACTGAATCAAGCACGATGCCGAGGTCGCGGGCAAGTTTCCGCACGGGAGGCGTGGATCGGGGCCTCTCGCCTCGGCCGTTGGCCTGCATGGCAGCCGCGGGATGATCCGAAGTTCCCGTCGCGGGCATCGGTGGCGATGACGGGTCGGTCGCAGGATCCACGATCGCCGGCATATGAGCTACCGACGCCGCGGGCGTCGGCTGCAGCGGTTGAGCTACCTGAACCGGCTGATCGGCCTTCAACGCCACGACGCCGACACCATCCTCCGCGAAGTTCCGCGTCCTGCGCTGCGGCCTGCCACCCTTTTCGACGGCCGCACCATAACCCACCAGGTTCGGCTCGCGCCGCTCGGGAGGAACGGTTGCTTCCCCGGTTGCCGGGATGTCGAAGGACACGATCGTGGACCCGACCTCCACCACGGTGCCCGGCTGCTCATGAAGCCGTGCGATGACGCCGGCATAGGGTGATGGTAGTTCCACCACGGCTTTGGCGGTCTCGACGTCGGCGATCACCTGGTTCAGTTCGACGGTGTCGCCGACAGCTACATGCCAGCTGACGATCTCCGACTCGGTGAGGCCCTCCCCGAGGTCGGGAAGGCGGAACTCCTTGATCATGCCGGGCACTACCTTTCAAGTCCGCTCAATGAGTTGCGCCGCCCCAGGACGCGGTCCACACCATCGAGGATCCGGTCGAGGTCGGGCAGGTGGTGGAATTCGAGCTTCGAATACGGGTAGGGGATGTCGAATCCCGTCACCCGCACCGGCGCATGCTCCAGGTGGTCGAAGCAGCGCTCGGCGATGCTCGCAGCAATCTCAGCACCCAGCCCCCCGGACTGCGCAGCCTCATGGGTGACCACCAGGCGTCCGGTCTTCCGGACGGAGGCCTCCACGGTTGCGAAGTCGATCGGCGCGAGTGAGCGCAGGTCGATGACTTCCACGGACACGCCGTCGTCGGAGGCTGCGATCGCCGCGTCACGCGCTGTCGGCACCAGCGGGCCGTAGGTGACCAGGGTGACGTCGCTTCCCTCGGTCACCACGCGGGCCGCACCCATGTCCGACGACGACGGATCCGCGCCCTCGTCCACCTCGCCCTTGGTGTGGTAGCGGCGCTTCGGCTCGAAGTAGAGCACCGGGTCGTCGCTCGCGATCGCCTGCTGGATCATGGTGTAGGCGTCCTGCGGATTCGAGACACTGACCACCCGAAGTCCCGACGTATGGGTGAAGTACGCTTCCGGTGATTCCGAGTGGTGCTCCGGCGACCCGATACCGCCGCCGAACGGCACCCGGATGGTGATGGGCATTTTGACCGCACCCTGCGTGCGGTAGTGGATCTTCGCGACCTGGCAGACGATCTGGTCGAAAGCCGGGTAGATGAAGCCGTCGAACTGGATCTCGACCACGGGACGATAGCCCCGGTACGCCATGCCCACGGCAGTACCCATGATGCCGGCTTCCGCCAGGGGGCTGTCGAGCACGCGGTGCGGACCGAAGTCCTTCTGGAGTTCGTCGGTGATCCGGAAGACACCTCCCAGCTTCCCGATGTCCTCCCCCATCAGGATGACCTTGGGATCGTTGTCCATGGCGCGGCGCAGCCCCGCGTTGATCGCGCGGCCGAAAGTCATCGTGGACATCAGGAGGCCCCTTCCGTGGTGGTTCCGTTGCCGAATGAGAGGAGGTACCGCTCATAGTGGTCCTGCTGCCGGTCGAGCCAGGAGTTCGGTGCACTGTAGACGTGCTGGAAGACATCGGTGGGCGCCGGCTCCGCCATGCCGAGGCACCCCGCCCGCAGCTTCGCGGCGACGCCGTCGGCCTTCGCCTTCACCGTGTCGGCGTAGGCGGCGTCCAGAAGGTCCATCGAATCGAGCAGGGCCGCGATCCGCGCCAGGGGATCCTTCGCCGCCCAGTCCTCGAGCTCGTTTGGATCGCGGTAGCGGGACGGATCGTCGGCTGTGGTGTGCGGGCCCATCCGGTAGGTGACGGCCTCGATGAAGGTGGGCCCTCCGCCCGAGCGGGCCCGGATCAGGGCTTCACGGGTGACGGCGAGGCACGCCAGGACATCGTTGCCGTCCACCCGGACGGAAGGGATGCCGAAGCCCGGGGCGCGATTGGCGATGGGAACGTGGGCCTGGAGGCCCACCGGTTCGGAAATGGCCCAGTGGTTGTTCTGGCAGAAGAACACCACAGGGGCCTGGTAACTTGCGGCGAAGACCAGGGCTTCATTCACGTCGCCCTGGCTGGTGGCCCCATCGCCGAAGTAGGTGACGGCCACCGAATCGGCGCCGTCGTTCAGGATGCCCATCGCATAGCCGGTCGCATGCAGCGTCTGGGCTCCGATGATCACCTGGGGTGTGGCCATGTTGATGGCGTAGGGGTCCCAGCCCGACGACGCATTGCCCCGCCATACCCGGAGCAGGTCGGTGAGGTCCACTCCCCTGCAATACGCCACCCCATTCTCGCGGTAGCTCGAGAAGACGAAATCATCCTGGCGCAGCGCCCTGCCGGAACCGATCTGCGCGGCTTCCTGACCGAGGAGCGGTGGCCACAGGGCCAGCTCGCCCTGACGCTGCAGGGCGGTGGCCTCGGCATCGATGCGCCGCACCACCACCATGTCCTCGTACAGCGCCTGCAGTGCCGCGCCGTCGACGTCGGCCACCAGGGGATCGTAATGCGGGTTCGGGTGCCGGGTCCCCACGGCGTCGATGAGCTGGATCAGGTCGGTGCCGTCCACGCTGTCCGCAGCGCCCTGCCGTGCACTGGTTCCGCTCGTTTCACTCAGGGCCACAATCGCACGCACCTTCCACTGCAGCTTCTCCTTCCGGCCAGCACGACGCGTCCGGAAAGAGAGTCAGGCACCTTTACCTGAAGTTAGTGTGACCCTACTCACAGAAGACAGTCAGCACAACCGTTTCTCGATTCGTTGAGCAATATGCTCTATTTCGGTGGCCCGGGCCGTGCTAGCGTTGTGCATTATGCAACCCCTCGACAGTACTGACACCCGCCTACTTCTGGCCCTGGCCAAAGACCCCCGGCGGACGGTGGTGGCCCTTGCCGAAAAGCTCGGACTTTCCCGCAATACAGTGCAGGCACGCATGGCGCAGCTCGAGAAGAAGTCCGTGTTCCTCTCCTTCGAGCGGCGGATCAACACGGCATCACTCGGCTACCCCCTGACGGCCTTCATCCACGTGCACGTCCAGCAGCAGAAACTGACCGCCATCACAGAGAGAATCAGCGAGATTCCGGAGGTCATCGAGGCGTTCGGCGTCACCGGTCAGGCAGACATCCTGGTGCGGGTAGTGTCTGCTGACGCCGAGGACCTCTTCCGGATCAATGGAAAAATCCTTGCCTGCGAGGGAGTGGAGCGCTGCGACACCTCACTTGCCATGGGTGAACTGGTCCCCTTCCGAGTGGCGCCGCTGCTGGCCAGGGGTCCCCGCCCCGCGTCGTGAGGCGCACGCCGGGTTTCGCTCCGGCCGCTTTCTGTCCGACCGGAGCGCTGCCTCGCGGACAGCAGTTCGCGTCAGACCCTTCGGCGACAGCGAAAGGCCCGGCCCCCGAGAAAAAGTGGGAGCCGGGCCTTTCGTACTGCAGTGCTGCTGGAGTAGGTGACCTAGTGGTCGGTAGCCTTCTCGGCTCCAACGCCGGTCAGCGACCGCACTTCCATTTCGGCCTGCTTCATCGGGTCCTCGGTGGTCTTCGACAGGGTGGTGCCGAGCCAGCCGAGGAAGAAGGCCAGCGGAATCGAGACGATGCCCGGGTTGCTGAGCGGGAAGATCGAGAAGTCGGCATTCTGGATCATCGACCTTTCGCCACCGGACACCACAGGTGACAGCGCGATCAGCAGGATCGCCGATCCGAGACCGCCGTACATGCTCCACACTGCGCCCTGGGTGTTGAACCTCTTCCAGAACAGGGAGTAGAGGATGGTGGGCAGGTTCGCGCTCGCCGCCACGGCGAAGGCCAGCGCCACCAGGAAGGCGACGTTCTGCCCCTGCGCCCCGATGCCGCCGAGGATCGACAGCAGGCCGATCACGACGACGGTGCGCCGTGCAACCTTGACCTCGCCGTCGGGATCCACCTTGCCGCGGCGGATCACGTTGGCGTAGATGTCATGGGCGAAGGAGGCTGCAGCCGTAATGGTCAGACCTGCCACCACCGCAAGGATGGTTGCGAACGCCACCGCGGAGATCAGGCCGAGGAGCAGTGATCCACCCAGTTCGAACGCGAGCAACGGTGCCGCGGAGTTGACGCCGCCCGGAGCCGCGGTGATGCGGTCTGCTCCGATCAGCGCGCTGGCGCCGTAACCGAGCACCAGGGTGAACAGGTAGAACGCGCCGATGAGCCAGATGGCCCACACCACTGAGCGCCGGGCTTCCTTCGCGGTAGGAACCGTGTAGAAGCGCATGAGCACGTGGGGCAGGGCTGCGGTTCCGAGGACCAGCGCCAGGGCGAGGGACAGGAAGTCCAGCCTGGTGATGGCACTGACGCCGTACTGCAGGCCCGGGCTGGTGATGGCCGCATTACCGGAGGTCTCGATCGCTGCACCGAGCAGGGTGGAGAGGTTGAAGCCGTGGAGGGCCAGCACCCAGACAGTCATGATAAAGGCACCGGCGATGAGCAGGCAGGCCTTGATGATCTGCACCCAGGTGGTGCCCTTCATGCCACCGATCAGCACGTACATGATCATCAGCACACCGACCACCGTAATGACCACGGACTGACCCAGGCGGTCATTGATGCCGAGCAGGAGTGAGACAAGTCCTCCGGCACCGGCCATTTGCGCCAGAAGGTAGAAGAAGCAAACAGCAAGGGTGGTGATGGCTGCCGCAATGCGCACCGGACGCTGCTTCAGGCGGAAGGAAAGCACATCGGCCATCGTGAACTTCCCGGTGTTCCTCAGGAGTTCGGCGACCAGCAGGAGGGCGACGAGCCATGCCACGAGGAACCCGATGGAGTAGAGGAAGCCGTCGTAGCCGTTGATGGCGATGGCGCCGACGATTCCGAGGAAGGAAGCCGCCGAAAGATAGTCACCGGCAATCGCGGTGCCGTTCTGCGGTCCGGTGAAGGACCGCCCCGCAGCGTAGTAGTCGGCCGCAGTCTTGTTGTTGCGGCTGGCCCGAAGCACGATCACCAGCGTGATCGCCACGAACAGGCCGAAGATGAGGATGTTCAGCCATGGCTCGCCGACCTGCGTCGATTCGGCGGTCTGCATCGGCAGACGGATGCCCGCACTTACGGTAGTGGTCATTTCTTTCCGCCTGGTGTGTCACTGAAAGCCTCGGGGGCTGCTTCTTCGAGTTCGTGCCGGATGTTCGCTGCGATCGGGTCGAGCCGCTTGTTGGCGTAGCTGACGTACCACATGGTGATGCCGAAGGTGCTGACGAACTGCAGCAGTCCCAGGATGATTCCGATATTGATGTTGCCCCACACGGGTGTGGCCATGAACTCATGGGCATAGTCAGCCAGGA
This sequence comes from Arthrobacter sp. CAN_A214, assembly GCF_015751955.1. Taxonomy (NCBI): domain Bacteria; kingdom Bacillati; phylum Actinomycetota; class Actinomycetes; order Micrococcales; family Micrococcaceae; genus Arthrobacter; species Arthrobacter sp. CAN_A214. The sequence goes on along the minus strand of NZ_JADOUU010000007.1, from coordinate 34,362 downwards.
GCACGTAGGCGAAGTACCAGAGCAGGAAAACCACTGCCATGGGAAAGACGAAACTACGGTGGCGCTTGCGCAGTTCCCGGAACTGCTCGGTTTGCTGGACTTCCGTGAAGTCCACGGCAGCCGGTGATCCAGCAGCCGGTTCAACTGGGTGCGAACCCATTGTTCCTCCTCCAATTAGGCGCTTCCCCCTCACCGCAGCCGGCTTTAGTCGCAGGCAGGTGTCGGCACGTTGGTGTGACTCCCATCACTGTGCTGCCTCCGGGTCGAGTTTCCCAGTTCCGCCGCAGGACGGATCGCCGAAAGCATCTCGAAGTGCGGTGAACGGTCGGCCGCTGCGCCGAGTGGATGTCCGACGCATTCCGGCGACGATGCCAGGGTGACCGGCGAGGTGACAGCGGCAATCGGCAGGTCCGGAGCAGCATCCGCCGGGATCGACCATGCCTGCGTCTCGAATGGCGGGGTAGCCGGCGGTAATGAGGAGTGGCAGGGGTTCCTGCGTGTCACCACGCCATCGAAGGAGCTTGTCCGGCCGGCCGCTAGTCTTGGGGAATGTTCAGCGCCGCCGTCGACACCGCCCTGGTCTGCGCCGTCGTCGTTGTCACCATCGCCATCGTTGCCGCCCTCGGGTTCCGTTTGTCACGCTCCTCACATGACCTCGGCTCGGACGCCGACCGCGCCACCTACGCCACGCTCCACACCGCGGCGCTTGCTTCCGAGCATCTGAGGGAGGGGCTGACTGCGTCCGGCGCCGCGAAGGCCAGCCGCCACCTGCGGGGCCTCCTGCGGTGCGACACACTGGTCATGACCGACGACGCCGCCATGCTCGCCTCGGACGGGAGCCGCTCCCTGCCCTCCGCCGTGATGCTGCTGATCCAGCGGGTGCTGGACAGCGGACGCACCCAGATCTTCCGCAGCACACAGCTCGACGAGGCGGGCGTTCCCGGCGGCGGCGAGCTCGTCGTCGCTCCGGTGCGCGTGGACCAGCGGATCATCGGGACGGTCGGCGCCTTCGCTCCGGACGTCAATGCGGGCCTTGTCCGGGCCACCAACGAACTCGCCGGCTGGGTGTCCACCCAGGTTGAACTGGCCGAACTGGCCTCATCAAGGCGCCTCCTCGCCGAGGCCGAGGTTCGTGCCCTGCGCGCACAGATCAGCCCGCACTTCATCTACAACTCGCTGAACGCCATCGCTTCGTTCATCAACACCGATCCGGCACGGGCCCGGGAACTCGTTGTCGAATTCGCCGACTTCACGCGCTATTCGTTCCGCAGGCACGGCGACTTCACCACCGTTGCCGAGGAATTGAAGAGCATCGACCGCTACCTGCTGCTCGAGCGGGCGCGCTTCGGCGAGCGGCTCAAGGTGAAGCTTGAGATCGGCCCCGAGGTACTGAGTACGGTGATCCCGTTCCTGAGCCTCCAACCCCTCGTCGAGAACGCAGTGCGCCATGGGCTGGATTCGAAGGACGGCACCGGGCACATCACAATCACCGCGCACGACGCCGGCGCCTTCGCCGAGGTGACCATCGAGGATGACGGCGTCGGCATCGACCCTGAGCACCTCCGCCTGGTACTGGCGGGCCATACGGAGGGCGTCCATGTGGGACTGCGGAACGTCGATTCACGCCTGCGCCAGGTTTACGGTGACGACCACGGGCTGATCATCGACACAGCGCCCGGGGCGGGAACGCTGATCACCATGCGTGTGCCCAAGTCGCAGCCGGATCACCAGGCCTGAGCGACGTAACCTAGTAGTCATGGTCAATGTTGTCATCGCCGACGATGAGCTCCCCGCTGTGGAGGAACTGGCTTTCCTGCTCTCCCGGGATCCCCGGATCAGAACGATCCACCGCGCCTCGAGCGGAGCTGAGGCCCTGCGCGCGCTTGAGATGCACGACGTCGACGCCCTGTTCCTCGATATCCACATGCCCTCCCTTTCCGGCCTCGACATCGCCCGGGTGATCTCACGCTTCAGCCGGCCGCCCGCCGTCGTCTTCGTCACGGCTGACGAGGACCGCGCGCTGGAGGCGTTCGAGCTGCGGGCGGTGGACTACCTCCTCAAACCCGTGCGTGTAGAGCGGCTCGCCGAATCCGTACGGCGCATCTGTGAACTGATGGAGGGTGTCACCGCTGCTCCGGAAGTCATCACCGTGGACCAGGGCGGTATCAGCCGGATGATCCGCCGCGACGAGATCCGCTACGTGCAGGCACAGGGCGACTACGCGCGGCTGCACACCGCGGAGGCAAGCTATTTGATCCGCATCCCGCTCAACGACCTCGAACGCCAGTGGGCCGACGCAGGCTTCCTCCGCACCCACCGCTCCTACCTCGTCGCCATGGACCAGGTCCGGCAGGTCCGCATCAGTGCCGGCCGGGCCAGCCTGCTGGTGGGCGACGCCGAACTGCCCGTCAGCCGCCGGCATCTTCCCGATGTCCGGGAGAAACTCGAAGCCACCCGCCTCCGGCCCGGCCAGTAAGGACGCGGATGAGCAATCCCGGGGAGCTGCCGACCCCGATGTCCCTGCCGAAGTCCCCGCAGACAACCCTCCCGGATGACCCGACCGACGGCTCGCTCGAAACCCCACCAGCTCCCCCTTGGAGTGATCGAGCGGATCGTGCGCCGGATGTCGCACCGGCTTTCCCGGCCGCTGTACCACCCGTTCCGCCGCCCCAGCGCGTCCGCGTCACCGCCCCGCGCACCAGCGCACGGCCCACCAGCAGCTCCTATCCCGTGATGAGGGAGGTGGCAGAGGAATCGGAGGTGGGCCAACTCTTCGTCACCTCACTGATCCGGTCCCAACTGCGCCTCGCCCTCGTGGTTGCGGGCGGGTTTCTCATCATCCTCATCGGTATCCCGGTGCTGTTGATCATCTTCCCCGCGATCAGCGGAGTGACGGTGTTCACCGTCCCCGTGCCCTGGCTCCTGCTGGGGTTCTGCATTTATCCGCTAGTGATCGGCTGCGCGGTGCTCTATGTCCGCAGCGCCTCGCGCAACGAAAAGCGCTTCCAGGACCTGATCGATGAATTCTGAACTCCTCCCGCCGACCGCTATCGGCATGAACCCCGTGGTGGGCTACGCAGCCCTGGTGCTGGTGGCGCTGAGTACGGTACTGATCGGCATCTACGGCCTGCGGATCTCGCGCACCACGGGCGACTTCTACGTCGCCTCCCGCACCGTGCGGCCCTGGTGGAATGCTTCCGCCATCGGTGGTGAGTACCTTTCGGCTGCGAGCTTCCTCGGCGTGGCCGGCCTGATCCTCATCTCCGGGGTCGACGCGCTCTGGTTTCCCATCGGCTATACCGCCGGCTACCTGATGCTGCTGCTGTTCGTCGCTGCCCCCCTGCGCCGCTCCGGCGCCTACACCATCCCCGACTTCGCCCAGGCGCGGCTCGATTCGCTGCTGGTGCGCCGCGTGACCAGTCTGCTGGTCATCGTGGTGGGATGGCTCTACATCGTTCCGCAGCTGCACGGCGCGGCACTCACGGTCCGAATCACCACGGGCCTGCCCTCCTGGGTGGGCCCGGTCGCCGTCGTCGTGGTGGTCGCCCTCAGCGTCGTGACGGGCGGAATGCGATCCATCACCTTCGTCCAGGCGTTCCAATACTGGCTCAAACTCACTGCGCTGGCGGTTCCGCTGGTGTTCATTCTCCTGCGTCTAGGATCGGCGGGCATGCCCATCACCGCGCAGGGCGCCGCGTTCACTGCTGACCTGGACATCACCGGACAGGCCTCCCTCTACAGCACCATCTCACTGGTGATCGCCCTGCTGTTCGGGACGCTGGGCCTGCCACACATCCTCGTGAGGTTCTATACGAATCCCGACGGCGCTTCCGCCAGGCGCACTACGCTCATCGTGTTGGGGTTGCTCTCGGTGTTCTACCTCCTCCCCACGGCGTACGGCATCCTCGGCCGCATCTACACCCCTGAACTCGCCGGGACCGGCAGCGCGGACTCCACGGTGCTCCTGCTACCCGGCCGGATCTTCGACGGCGTCGCCGGAGACCTGCTCTCCGCCCTCGTGACAGCGGGAGCCTTCGCCGCTTTTCTGTCGACGACAAGTGGACTGGTGGTTTCCCTTGCCGGAGTGGTGAGCCAGGAATTCTTCTCCGGAAGTGTTCGGGGGTTCCGGAGGGCAGCAGTCCTCTCTGCAGTGATTCCCCTGGTGTTCGCCCTGCTGACAGACACACAGGCGTTGGCGGGAAGCGTAGGGTCCGTCTTCGCTTTCACTGCCTCAACGATCTGCCCGCTGCTGCTGCTCGGCATCTGGTGGACCGGGCTCACCGACGTCGGCGCGGTGGCGGGCATGCTGACCGGTGCGGTGCTGTGCGGCGGGGCGATCCTCTCCGCTGCGCTTCTCGGAGCTGAAGCGGCAGCGGATTTCGCCTGGCTGCAGCAACCGGCGCTGTGGACGGTTCCTGCAGCGTTCCTGGTGACCATCCTGGCATCGAAGGCGACCCGAGACCGCAGGCCCTCAGGTACATCCCGGATCCTTGCGCGACTGCACAGCCCCGAGACGCCGTAGGCGGTAGGCCGACTGCCCGCCGACCAGCCGATTGCCGCTCGTCGATCGCCGCTAGTCGATCGGCGCTAGTCGATCGGCGCTAGTCGATTGCCGCCATGAGCTCGACCACCCGGTCCAGGAATGCATCCACCTGCGCCTCCTCGTATCCTTCCGAACCTGCAGTTCCCCGGAAAACTGAACGGCGCACCACATCGACGCTCAGCGGTAGGGAGTTGTCGAGGTAACCGAGGAGCTTTCCGCAGAGGGCGTCAACGTCCTCCACGTTGTAGGCGGGCGCTTTCCTGCCCGGCGGGCGACGGAACCTCTCCCCCGGAGCGCGATTCAGCCGTCCCTTGAGGACTGCCGCCTGACGGCCGATCTGCCGGAGCCATGCGTCCTGGCCCTTCGACTCGATCAGGTCGTCCCGCTCGCGGAGGGCGAAGGCGTCCTCCAACCGGTCCATCGCCGCATCGACGGACCGCGGCTCGTAGCCTCCCCTGGCCGGGGCGAAGATCGTGGAACGGACTACCGCGCTCGTGACGGGATCACCCTGCGAACCCCCGAGCGCGTAATGCTGCCGCGCCCGGGCCAGGAACCTGTCCACCTGACGGACGTTGTAGCCGTACGCCCGGTGTGCAACACGAGCAAAGGGGGGGCCCTGACGAGCAGAATCCATGGAGTGTCCTTCTACTGAGACCGGCCTGCCGGGATCCGGGATCGGAGGTGCGCCCGGCGGTTACAGCAGGCCCGGAACCAATGTAGCCGACAGAAGGTACGCCATCGGTGAAGCGAACACGATCGAGTCGAGCCGGTCCATGACACCCCCGTGGCCGGGGAGGATCGTTCCCATGTCCTTCACCCCGAGCTCCCGCTTGATCATCGACTCAGCGAGGTCCCCGGCTGTTGCCGAAGCCACGGTAGCGACGGCGAGGAGCAACCCCACCCACACCGGGTGGCCCAGCAGGAAAACCGAACAAAGTACACCTACGACGATTGCCCCGCCGATCGATCCGCCGAAACCCTCCCACGATTTCTTCGGACTGATCTTCGGAGCCATGGCATGCTTTCCGAAAGTGGCTCCGATGATGTAGCCGAACGTGTCGTTGGCGACCACCAGGAGAAGCAGCGTCGCAATGACCAGGTGACCGCCGTCCGCCCTCACCAGCAGCATGGCGAAGCTGAGCAGGAAGGGAACCCACAGCAGCGTGAAGGTACCCGCCATGATGCTGCGCGTCGCGTCGGGCGCCGGGTCCAGGGAACGCCACACCAGGAGCACGAACACTGACGCCACGGATGCGAAGGCCAGGCTTTCCGCTCCCCCGAAGTAGGCAGCGAGCGGCATGGCGATGCTCGCGGCGAGGGACGGCGCCAGCGGAACCCGGATGCGCCGCACCTCGAGGGCACGGGACGTTTCCCACACACCGACCGCACCGAGGACGGCAACGGTGAAAACGAACGCCAGGGGCAGGAACATCAGACCCGCGAGTATCGGGATCAGGAGGGCAGCACCGACGCCGATCGCCGCAGGGAGATTGCGGCCGGCCCGGGACTGCTGCCCGGGCGTACTGGCTTTTCTCCGCGGGAAGAGAGAGAATCCGCGCTTTTGCGGACGTCCCGTGCGGACGGACCGCCGACTCACCGGGTACCACCCCTGCCGTAACCCTGGAATGCGCCCGTGCGCTCGGGAGGCTGGAGGTGGGTCATCAGACTTCGAGGAGCTCGGTTTCCTTGCGCTTCAGCAGCTCATCGATGGTGTCGGTATGCGACTTCGTGCGGGAGTCGAGTTCCTTCTCCGCCCGCGAACCCTCGTCCTCACCGGCGTCGCCGTCCTTGACGGCCTTGTCGATGCCGTCCTTCGCTTTCCGCCGGATGTTGCGGATCGAGATCTTGGCATCCTCGGCTTTCGTGCGCACGAGCTTGACGTACTCCTTGCGCCGTTCCTGGGTCAGTTCGGGGAGGACCACCCGGATGACGTTGCCGTCGTTGGACGGGTTCGCTCCCAGATCCGAGTCGCGCAGCGCGCGTTCGATGTCGTTGAGCGACGACCTGTCGAACGGCGTGATCAGCAGCGTGCGCGCCTCCGGGTTCTGGAACGAGGCAAGTTGCTGCAGGGGCGTCGGCGAGCCGTAGTACATCACTACGACTTTTGAGAACATCGAGGCATTTGCACGGCCGGTGCGAACCGTCGCGAAATCGTCCTTTGCTACGTCCACGGCCTTGTCCATTTTTTCGCTGGCCTCTAGCAATGTCTCTTCGATCACGACGTCTCCTTAGCTCTGCGTTCAGTTGCACGGCAACCGGTCCGGTTTTCAATCCTAGTTCACGTGCCCCGTGACTCAGCCCAAAATCGGTCGGGCCACCTGCGGGGGTGCTAGGTGGTTACGACTGTTCCCAGTGCCTCACCGCGGATGGCACGGGTCACGTTCCCCTCACCCTCCATGCCGAAGACCACCATGGTCAGGTCGTTGTCCTTGCACATGGTCATGGCCGTCTGGTCCATGACCCGGATGTCCCGCCTCAGTGCTTCATCGTAGGACAGGGTGTCGAGCTTCCTTGCGGTGGGGTCCTTATGGGGATCGGCGGTGTAGACACCGTCCACCCCGCTCTTCGCCATCAGGACTTCGTCGGCATGGACCTCGAGCGCACGCTGGGCCGCGACGGTGTCGGTGGAGAAGTAGGGCAGTCCCGCGCCGGCACCGAAAATGACCACACGGCCCTTTTCCAGGTGGCGGATGGCCCTCCGCGGGATGTAGGCCTCGGCAACCTGTCCCATGGTGATCGCACTCTGAACCCGGGTCTCCACCCCCGCCTGCTCGAGGAAGTCCTGCAGGGCCAGGCAGTTCATGACAGTACCGAGCATGCCCATGTAGTCAGCCCTCGAGCGATCCATCCCGCTCTGCGATAGTTCCGCGCCCCGGAAGAAGTTTCCGCCGCCGACGACGATAGCAACCTCCACCTCGTCGATGGTGGCGGCGATCTGCTTGGCGACGGAGCGCACGGTCTCCGGATCCACCCCGAGTTTCCCCCCGCCGAAAACCTCACCGGAGAGCTTCAGCAGTACCCGTCGTCGGCCCTTTGTCCCGCTGTGTGTCGCCGTTTCAAGGATGTTCATGGTGCCTCCCGGGCATCGAGCGGGTGAATCTTGACCTGCAGAATGAAACCTGTAACAGAATACGGTGCGTCCATCGGGCGCGAAAAAGGGTGGCCGCCTATTGGGGCCACCCTTCATCGGTTCAACGGCCTGGTGCCTCGAACCCGCTATGCTCCTACGCGGAAGCGAGCGAAGGCGGTTGCCTTGACCCCGGCTTCGCTGAGCACCTGGGCAACGGATTTCTTGGCATCCTTCGCGAAGGCCTGGTCCACCAGGACCCCCTCCTTGAAGAATCCGGTCAGGCGGCCTTCCACGATTTTGGTGAGGGCCTGCTCCGGCTTTCCTTCGGCGCGGGCCGTCTCGTCAGCAATGCGCCGCTCCGACTCGACGAGTTCGGCAGGAACCTCATCGCGCGTCAGGTAGGTCGGCGAGTAGGCAGCGATGTGGACGGCGACGTCATGAGCAGCGACCGCGGCGGAATCGCCCTCACCCTCGACGGCGAACAGGACGCCGACCTGCGCGGGCAGGTCCTTCGACGTCTTGTGCATGTAGGCGTCGACGATGTTGCCTTCGATGCGGGCAACCCGACGGACATCGACCTTCTCGCCGAGCAGCGCACCGGCTTCGATGACGTGCTCCGATACGGGCTTGCCGTCCAGGTCGAAAGCAAGGAGGGACTCGACGTCCGTGGCTCCGGACGCGATCGCGGCTCCCAGTACCTTCTGGGAGAAGTCGATGAACGGTCCGGCCTTGGCGACGAAGTCGGTCTCACAGTTGACCTCGACCATGACGCCGACATTGCCCTCGACGCGCGCGGCGACTAGGCCCTCGGCCGTGGAGCGGCCTTCGCGCTTGGTGGCGCCCTTGAGTCCCTTGATACGGATCAGCTCCATGGCCTTCTCGGCGTTGCCATCGGCTTCGTCGAGTGCCTTTTTCACGTCCATCATGCCGGCGCCGGTGCGCTCACGGAGGGCTTTGATGTCAGCGGCAGTGTAGTTTGCCATACGAACTCCTAGGTTGGGATTGATCTGCTGGAGGAAGAGCGGAACACCGGCCCACCTTCGCAAGGAAGGACCGGCGGAGCATGCGGAAGGGGTGCGGATTTACCCGCACCCCTTCCGCAGCTGGAACTACTTGGTGTCGTCGGCTGCGGCTTCCGTGGCGGGAGCTACTGCTTCGGGGACTTCCTCGGCGATGGGGGCCTGCAGTCCGGCAGGAGCCTCGTCGGCAGCAGGGGCGGCATCAGCTGCAGCCTCGGGGGCGGCGGCCTCAGCAGCCGCGGGGGCTTCTGCTGCAGGTGCTTCAGCGGCGGGGGCTTCAGCGGCAGGAGCCTCGGAGTTGCCCTGGAGCAGCTCGCGCTCCCACTCGGCCATGGGCTCGTCGGCTGCTGCCGAATCGTTGTTGCCCGAGCGGTTGTGGCGGGCGATCAGGCCCTCGGCGACGGCGTCCGCTACCACGCGGGTCAGCAGGTTCACTGCACGGATGGCGTCATCGTTGCCCGGGATCGGGAAGTCGACCTCGTCGGGATCGCAGTTGGTGTCGAGGATCGCGACAACGGGGATGCTGAGCTTCTTCGCCTCGTCGATGGCGAGGTGCTCCTTCTTGGTATCGACGATCCAGACCACGGACGGAGCCTTGGTCAGGTTGCGGATACCACCGAGGTTGCTCTGGAGCTTGGTGAGCTCACGGCGAAGGAGCAGGAGCTCCTTCTTGGTATGACCCGAACCGGCTACGTCGTCGAAGTCGATCTCTTCGAGTTCCTTCATGCGCTGGATGCGCTTGGAAACAGTCTGGAAGTTGGTGAGCATGCCACCGAGCCAGCGCTGGTTGACGTAGGGCTGGCCCACGCGGGTGGCCTGGTCGGCGATAGCTTCCTGGGCCTGCTTCTTGGTACCCACGAAGAGTACGGTGCCGCCGTGGGCGACGGTGGCCTTGACGAACTCGTAGGCGCGGTCGATGTAGGACAGCGACTGCTGGAGGTCGATGATGTAGATGCCGTTGCGCTCGGTGAAGATGAAGCGCTTCATCTTCGGGTTCCAGCGGCGCGTCTGGTGACCGAAGTGGACGCCGCTGTCGAGAAGCTGGCGCATTGTTACTACTGGCATGTTCTGCCTTTCTTTCAGCAGGGCTCCTGCGCGGCTCAGCGCGCTGCCTCTGCTTGTTGACGGTTATCAGCGTTACGCCCAGGGTGGGCGGAACTCCTGGTACCTGTCCGTCGGACAACGCATCCGCCCTACCCGGTTTTCCCGGACCGTTGGACGAACACCCCGAACCTCCTTGGCGGAGGCGGGTCGCAGGCACGCGTAGTCAGCTTGGCTCAAACCGACCCGGGTAAGCCTTGCGGCAGGAAGGGATGGGAATGCAGCAAACTGCTCTGCCCAGTGTACTACAGGGCGTAGGGGTGGTTGACGTACGGGTCGGCCGGGCCGGTCGACGTCCCGCTGATGTCCACTTGAGGAGAACGGCCTGCGTTCGAACCTGCTGGACCGGGAAGAGTGGCGTTATGACAGGAAATCCCACCCAGGGCCTACGGCCGATGCGAAGGACTGCTATACGTCCCCGGCCGCGGCGGATGCTGCAGGCGGCCGTCCTCGCACTGGCGCTTGCCGCCGGCGGAACCGCGCAGTCCGCGATCCGGGGCGCGGACGAGGCCGGCGCACTCCCGCTACTGCCAGCGGCACTGTCCACCACGACGGCGCCCGGCTCGTTCACCGCTCCCTGGTCCTGGCCGCTGGCCCCCGAACCGAGTGTCCTCCGGCACTTCCAACCCCCACCCGAACGGTGGAAGGCGGGCCACCGTGGCGTGGACCTCTCGGCCGCGCGGTCGACCGGAGCCGGAGCGGCCGCGCCGGTCCTCAGTCCCGCCGACGGCTTCGTCTCCTTCGCCGGTACCGTGGTCGACCGCCCGGTACTCTCGATCGACCACGGCGACGGCCGTGTCAGCAGCTTCGAGCCGGTTGCCACAACTTTGAGGAAAGGCGATCAAGTTGCTGCAGGCGAATCCGTCGGTACCATCGAGGGGCCTCCCCACTGCCCGGTGCTGTGCGTTCACTGGGGCGTCCGCCTCCAGGGGAACTACGTCGACCCGCTCGCCTATGTCTCGGACCGGCGTCCGTCGGTCCTGCTGCCACTCCGCCGCTGACGCCCATGGGCAACCGGCCCGTTGGCTCGACCTAGACGAAAGCAGAAATCCCGGTGATCGCACGGCCGGTGACCAGGGTGTTCATTTCCTGGGTGCCTTCGTAGGTGTAGATGGCTTCGGCATCGGAGAAGATCTTCGCCATCTCGTAATCCGTGACGATCCCGTTCCCCCCGAGGATGTTTCGTCCGGCGGCAACACTCTCGCGCATCCGCGCCGTCGTGAACGCCTTCGCGAGGGCGGACTGTTCATCCTTCGCGGTTCCGGCGTCTTCGAGCTGGGACAGGCGGACCATCATTCCCATCGAACTCATGGCGTTGCCCAGAATCTGCACGAGTTGCTGCTGCACGAGCTGGAAGGAGGCAATGGGCCTGCCGAACTGCTGACGTTCCACCGCGTAGCGACGGGCGACGTCGAAGGCCGCCAGCTGCTGGCCCACCGCCTGCCAGCCCACCGAGAGCCGCGTGACCTTCAGAACCTTGTTCGTGTCATGGAAGCTGTTCGCACCCTTGAGGTGGAAGTCGTCTGCGACCACCACGTTCTCGAGGGTGATGTCGGCGTTCTCCACCGTGCGCAGGGCGATCTTGTTCTCGATCCTCGAGGCCGAGTAGCCGGGAAGCGAGGTGTCCACCAGGAAGCCTTTGACCTGATTGTCCTCGACGTCACGGGCGTAGATGACCACCCAGTCCGAGAACGTGGCATTGCCGATCCACCGCTTTGCGCCGTTCAGGACCCAGTTGGCGCCGTCGCGCCGGGCAGTGGTCCGTGTGCCGCCGGCAACATCGGAGCCGCCGAGGGGCTCGGTCAGCCCGAATGCGCCGATCTTCCGGAACGCATAGATATCCGGCAGCCACTCCTCCTGCTGCTCCCGAGAGGCCAGGAGTTCGATCGAGCCCGTGAACAGTCCGTCGTGGACGCCGATGAAAGTGGCGATCGACGTGTCTGCCCTGGTGAACTCGGCGTGCATCATCCCGGCGAAGAGGTTCGAGTAGCCCTGCCGGTGGACGGGGCTCATCGAATCCAGCTCTGCGAGACGGGGGATAAGGCTTTGGGGAAAGGAGCCCTCGTTCCACCACGCCACCGCGTTGGGCCGCACTTCAGCAGTCAGCCACGCGCGCACCTCGGCGAGCCGTGACCGCTCCTTGTCGGAAAGCAATTCTTCGAACGAGTAGAAGTCCCCGTCCGCGTAGGGCAGGTTGTCGAGGTCAATGGCTGGCTTGCTCATGGATAGTCCTTCACTCTGATCACCGGCGACCAGTACTACATTCGGCGCGGATTGGAGATTTCCGGGCGCCCTGATGGCCGACACCCATGATCAAATGTTACCCGCGAGTAACTTAGCCCGCCAGTGCAGAACCGTCGAAAGTGAGAAGCCCCGGAATCCTGAAGGTTTATCTTCCGGATTCCGGGGCTTCCCGGTGTAGGGCTGCTGGGGCTTGAACCCAGGACAAACGGATTATGAGTCCGCTGCTCTAACCAGCTGAGCTACAGCCCCCTGCCGCAGTTGCGCCTGCCCCGGTGAGGCAGAACGGCCCCACCGCTCGTTTATTGTAGCCGTTGGCAACGGCTGGGATGCGCTAGATCGCAGTGCCATCGGTCGGTGCCCCGTAGTACAGGGCCTCGAACGTGGCGAGCGAGGTGTTGATGTCGTGCTTTTCTGCCATGGCGCGGCTTGCCTTGCCCATCCGCTCGCGATCCGCGGAAGGGAGGCTGACCAGTTCGGTGATGCGCGCCGCGAGCTGATCACTGTCGTTGGGCGGAAAAAGGTATCCGTTCTCGCCGTCGTCCACAAGGTGCGGCAACGCCATGGCGTCAGCCAGCAACACCGGAGTGTAGGCCGACATCGCCTCCAGGGTGACGAGCGACTGCAGTTCAGCCGTACCCGGCTGACAGAACACAGTGGCCCGCAGGTAAGCGATCCGCAATTCCTCATCGCTGGCCAGACCAAGGAATCTGACCCGACCGCCGAGGCCCAGCCGCGCGGCCTGCGCCTGGAGAGCGGGCTTCACTTCTCCCCCACCCACGATTTCGCAGTGCACATCCAGCTCCGCCGGCGTCTTCGCGATCGCGTCGATGAGGACGTCGATATGCTTCTCCTCCGCGAGCCTGCCCACGAACAGCACGGTGGGATGTGAATGGGGCTCGATCTCCTCGCCGGGCCTCAACTCGTACGCCGAGGAATCGATCCCGTTGGAAACGGGCAGCACCTTCCGGAGGAACGCGTGATCGTGCATGGCCTTCGCCGCGAGCGGCGTGGGGGTGGTCACGGCGTCGGCCTTCCCCATGACCCTGCCCATGTCCCGCCACGAGTTCTTCGCGACGATTTCCTTGAACCATGCGGGAAAGGGCAGGAACGGGTTGAGGTTCTCGGGCATGAAGTGATTCGTCGCCACCACACGGATGCCGCGCTTCGCAGCCTCGTACAGCGTGTACTCCCCCACCATGTAGTGGCACTGGATGTGCACCACGTCCGGTTGGATCCGGTCGAACAACATGCTCACGTCGCGCCGGATCTCCCACGGCAGGCAGATCCGCCAGTACTCATGCGTGGGGGTGCTGTGGGAGCGCAGTCGGTGAACGGCCCACTCACCGCCGGATTCGGTGTGGCTCCTGCCGTTCTCGGTATTCGGAGCAAGAACGTGCACGTCATGGCCGCGCCTCGTCATGCCCTTGGCCAACCGGTAGCCGAACTGCGCCGCCCCGTTGACGTTCGGCGGATAGGTGTCGGCCGCGATCAGGATGGTCAGTGGCTTGCTTCCAGCCGGGTGGTTCACTCGGGGATCCCCTACGTAGGTCTGTTCGGAGTGGCGGGCAGGTGCCGGCGTCGGTATTCCTAACGCTGCCGTCTCACCACATCGGGGTGGTGCCGCGACAACGCGATGACTCCAACGATAGCAATCAATGCCGCCGTGGCCATGCCCACGGCGGCAATCGTCTGCACGTCGGGCTGCAGTTCACCCAGGATGGTGATCCCCACGGCAATGCCGACGAGCGGATCGATCACTGTGAGTCCGGCAATCACCAGGTCGGGAGGGCCTGTGGCGTAGGAGCTCTGGACGAACCAGATCCCAAGGCCCACAGCGGCGAGGAACGCGACCGCCGTGTACAGCGGGACGTTCAGCAGGAACCGGCCGTTCGGATCCAGCAGGTGCGTCATGATGACCTTGGTGAGGACCGCGACGAACCCGAAGAGCACACCAGCCCCGAGAATATAGGCAACGGCGTTGAGCCTGCGCTTCCCGAGGACGGCAAGGGTGCCGAAAACGACGACGGCGAGCACCAGCAGCAGGACCACCGAGAGTTCCTGCCCGACGGCGATCGAATGGTTCTGCTGGGTGACATTGACCGCGAGGAGGACGAACAGGGCGCTGCCGAAGACGCAGGCCGTGATTGCGGCGATCGTTGCCCTGTTGATCCGGATACCCTGGTCCCTGGAATTCACGATGGTGGTGATCACCAGCGCAATCGCGCCGATGGGCTGCACCACCGTCAGGGGCGCCAGCGCCAGTGCCACCACGTTCAGTGCTGTGCCTGTGCCCAACAGGACGAGACCGAGAATCCACCGGGGGTTCCGCAGGAGCCGCAGGAAGCCGGCGGTGTTGAGGTCGAGGCCGCCCGTATGCGCCCGAACGGCGCTGCCTTGCCGCTGGGCGCCGAAGGCGAGGAAAACCGCACCCGCCAGCGCCAGCACGATCGCCAGGAAAGCCATTCAGCCGGCGACACCGGCAATGGGCCCCTGGCGGCGCTTCTGACGACGGTATTGCCTATGGGCCGCGGTGAAATAGCCGTAGAAGGCGAGGAGGTGCCCGATGCATCCCAGAATGAGGAGGGCATGCGCGGACAGGAAGATCCAAGGCTGATCATATCCGGGCACGCGGTGCAGCAGGAGCAGCGGCAGGCCGACGAGCAGCAGCGCCGTACGGATCTTGCCGATGTTCGACACGGGCAGATGATTCGGGCCCCGGAAGAGGATGAGCATGTTCAGGATCAGGATCACGTCGGGAACGACGATGATCCAGACGAGCCACGCGGGTGCGATCCCGTTCACCACGAAGGTGACGGCCACCACGATCAGGGCCGTCCGGTCCGCTACGGGATCCAGCCACTTACCCACCGTTGAAACCTGGTCGAACCGTCGGGCGATATACCCGTCAATCCAATCGGTCGACCCGAGGATCACGAGTGTTCCGACGGCCGGGCCATACTCCTGGCGCACGATGAACCACACGAACAACGGCACCCCGAGAAAACGGACGATCGTCACGATGTTGGGCAGGGTCCATGCCGTCGCCAGTACCCTGTTCTGCGCCCCGGGCCGCGTTCCAGCGCCGATAAATCTGATCACCAATGCCTCCCCTTCCCATTATGCAGGCACCGGGCCGGCTGTTATCAGGAAAGCAGGCGCCTCAACAGGACCACCAGGGTGGCCACCGAGCCGGCGAGCACGCTCAGCGGCTTCCAGCGATCGGCAAGCGAGATGTTGTGGGGAACTTCCTTCTCCACGGCGACGGCGGCAACCCTGCCGCTGTCGGTGTTTCCCCCGGGGCGACTTGCAGCGTTGACCGCTTTTGCTTCCTTCTTGGCCTTCGCATCGTTCTTGGCCTTCTCGAAGCGGGACTTGATGTCCACCCGGCTCCCGAGGGAGTCCCTCGCCTCAGCAATGTGCGTCCGGCGCTCGCCCGAACGTCCACGCAGCTCTTCGAAGGACGGCGTGGGTTCCTTCGGTGCGGAGTCCCGGGCGTTGTCGTCCTTCGGATCTTCCTTCGGCTTCTTGATGTCGAGCACCGCCGGGTTGAAGCTCCGGCCTTCCTTCAGCACGCCGAGGTCGTAGCGGACGCCGCGGATCGCCTCTTCCGGAAGCAGGGGCAGAGCCTTCTTGAACCGCGAAACACCGATGAGCCCGATGATGGCGGCGAGAACGAGGAAGGCGGCAGCGACCACGAGCGCGGCAAGCCACGGCGGCAGAACCTCTGCGAGCCCCAGGATCGCGGCCACGATGAGTGCGACGGCGAAGAAGAGGACAAAGATCAGCGCTACGACGAGGAACGCGGCGGCAACGCCCGCTTTGATCCCCTTCTGCTTCATCTGCTCCAGAGCCAGCGAGAATTCGTCGCTGATCTGCCGCGGGGTGAGACGCGCGAGTATCTTGATGAGCCCAAAGAGGGAAAGCGATCCCGTGGACCGCCTGCCGCGTGTGCTAGCCGAGCTGCTCATGCGCCCCGCCTCCATTCCTGTTTGAAGTAACCGTTATGACACTGACCCTAAAATTACCACCGGTGCGCCCCTCGCCCATTGCCCGTGCTTTCCCGCGGAGTTCGTTCGTTTCTAGGCTATGGGCGGTTTCGCGGAACTTCCCAGCCGAAGTGCATCCCTCAGCGGGCAATGAGGTCGGTGTTGTCCTTGAGATCGTGGCCGGTGTATTCCTTGAGCCTGTTCTTCACGAAGAAGAATGACAGCACGGCGAATGCGGTGCAGGCCGCACACACGGTCCGGAGTCCGAGGTTTGCGCTGACCCAGGGGAACGTCAGCGTCACGACGAAGTTGAAGACCCAGTTGACCATCGTGGCGGCACCAAGGGCGAGGGAACGGATCCTGTTGGGGAACATCTCACCGAGTGTCACCCACATGACAGGACCCCGTGTTGCAGCGAAGAGATGGCCACGAAGGTCGTGGCGACGTTGATCACCGAGGTGATGACCGACGTCGTGAACGAATCGCTCTCGTTGGATCCTACGGACTGCCACAGTGTGGTCGAGTAGTAGAAGATCGCGTTGATGCCAACGAGCTGCTGGAGCGCCGCGATGGCCATGCCGACCCACAGACTGGACCGGAGGCCGAAGACCGGTCCCCGCGGCGACGACCATGACTGTTTTGCGTCCGTACTTGTCGGCCAGTCCGCCGGCGAACCAGGCTCCAGCAGCGCAGCCGAGCAGGGTGATCGCCACGGTGAACCCGAGGACGGAGGCGCTGAGGCCGAAGTCGGCCTGGATGGAATCGACTGTTCCGTTGATCACTGCCGTGTCGAATCCGAACAGGAGCCCGCCGACCGCCGCAGCCACACTGATCCCGATGACCCGGGCGAGGTGGCGGGGCGACATATCGTCCTCCAGCCGCGCATCCTGCCGGCTCGTTTATCTTCCATCCTTCATGCGAGGTGCAGTCCCCTTTCACCCTACGTCAGTAGGAAGAACGCTCAACAAGCGCTTGGCGCCGGGTAGCTCCGGGATCGGCCCTAAGATGAAGGGTGCGTTGATTCGCTCCGGCAACTAGCGCGCGCTCCGCCCCACCACCTTGTTTCGATAGGCAGACTCTTGACCCCCCTCTCCCACCCAGGCGATGCACTCACGCGGCGCGAGAAAATGATCTACATCGCGACCCTCGGTGCGCTGACAGCACTGGGTCCCTTCACCATCGATCTGTACCTGCCGGCGTTTCCGGCGCTTCAGAGCGACCTCGGAATATCCGAGGCCGCCACCCAGCTGACGCTGACCGGGACGATCGTCGGATTCGCCGCCGGCCAGCTGGTCGTCGGGCCGCTCAGCGACAAGATCGGACGGCGTGTTCCACTGATTCTTGCGACGTCGCTCCATGTGGCAGCCTCGATCGGCGCCGCTTCCGCCGATGACATCACGGCACTCATGATCTTCCGCGTCCTCCAGGGAGTGGGTGCGGCCGGCGGCGGAGTAGTGGCCATGGCCATGGTGCGCGACCTCTTCAGCGGGCATGCCCTGGTGCGGAATCTCTCCTACATGGCGCTCGTGAACGGCATGGCACCCATCTTTGCCCCGGTGATCGGGTCGCAGCTGCTGCTTGTGACGGCCTGGCCCGGCATCTTCTGGTTCCTCGCCGGATACGGGGTACTGGTCATCATTGCCGTGTCGGTGTTCATCATCGAGACACTTCCTGCCGAGCGACGCAAGAGTTCCGGTTCCACTGCGCTCCAGCGCTACCGGGCGGTCCTCAGCGACCGCGTCTTCATCGGCGTGTTGCTGGTGGGCGGCATGAACTTCTCCGGACTGTTCTCCTACCTCTCGGCATCACCGTTCCTATTCCAGGACCTGTACGGGTTGAACGAGCAGCAATACGGACTCCTCTTCGCCGTGAACTCCCTCGGTGTGGTCGGCGGACTGCAGATCAGCTCGCGGGTGCTTCGGCGCATCGGGCCTCAATGGGTCATGGCCTACGCGACCGCGGTCATGCTGGCAATGTCGACACTGATCATCGTGTTCGACCAGCTCGGGTTCGGAATCCTCGGAACCGCCATCCCGCTGTGGTTCTACATTTTGGCTGCAGGCTTCATGTTCCCGTGCGTGCAGGTACTCGCGCTGATCAACCATGGTGCCCAGGCGGGAACCGCAGCATCCCTGCTCGGCGCTGTGACCTTCGGCCTCGCAGGAGTGGTGTCACCGTTGGTAGGAGTACTTGGCATCAGGTCCGCAACACCGATGGCCGCCGTCATGGCAGGCTGCGTCGCCCTGGCCGTCGTGTTCCTGTGGACCGTCATCCGGCCGAAAAGCGTGCCGCCCCTGCAGTAGCCGTCCCGGCCAGGAAATGCCGGTTGAAGTTGGCCGACCTGGCACCCGAGGCGATACCGCCACCGTATTCGGCCTCGTGACCGAGGCGCTGGCACGTCGGCGGCCTCCGGGGGCGTCCCTAGGGCATTGCTTCCGCGGTCTTCGCGATGTTGCGCGCCATCGATTTGAAGATGAAGCCGTGGAACGGCAGCACTGCGAGCCAGTACAGCCGCCCGGAAAGCCCCTGGGGAAAGAAGACGGCGCGCTGGCGGTAGGCGCTTCCTGAGCCGTCGGGATCCACCGAGAACTCGAGCCACGCCCGGCCGGGCACCTTCATCTCGGCGCGCAGTCGCAGGCGTTCCCCGCGAACGATCTCCTCGACGCGCCAGAAGTCCAAGGCCTCGCCTGTGAGTAGCTCCCGAGGGTCCCGCCGGCCTCGTCGCAGCCCTACTCCCCCGGCGAGCTTGTCCATCCAGCCCCGTGCGGCCCAGCCCACCGGCCATGAGTACCAGCCGTTCTCGCCGCCGATGCCCTCGACGACGCTCCACAGCTTCTCGGGCGGCGCCGACGAGCTGTAGGTCTGCAAGTCGGTAAAAACTGTATGCCCCGCCCACTGGGGATCGGAGGGCAGTGGATCGGCGGCGGCGTCGAGCTGGGAGGCTCCCGCCCAACTTGTCTCGACCTCGCCGCCTCGCATTTTGCCCAGGGCGAGGTCCACGGCCCGGCGGTAGCCGGTGGGACCACCTTCGGGAAGGGGCAGATAGGCATCGATGTCGTTTTCGGCGGTGATGGCGTCGTGCTGCAGGGACTCGATCAACGGCATCGCCATGGCGCGCGGAATGGGCGTCACCAGGTTGACCCAGTGGCCCGCCAGCCGCGGCGTGAGAACCGGCAGTGCGAGGATCCTGCGTCTCGGCAGTCCCGCGGCCTCTGCGTACTGGTTCATCATCTCCGCGTAGGTGAGCACCTCACGGGAGCCGAGGTCGAAGGTCCGATTGAGGTCGAGCGGCAGGTCGAGGGCTCCTCCGAGGTAGTGGATGACGTCGCGGACCGCGATGGGCTCGATGCGGTTGAGTACCCACCTGGGTGCGGGCATGACGGGCAGGACGTCGGAGAGGTGCCGGATCATCTCGAAGGAGGCCGACCCCGAGCCGATCACCACCCCAGCCTGGTAGGCGATGGTGGGTGTGCCGGAATCGAGCAGGATCCGGCCGACCTGGGTACGGGAGCGCATGTGTGTCGACAGGGTCACCCCCTCGGGGTGCAGCCCACCGAGATACACGATCCGGGAGACCCCGGCCTCGGTGGCCGCCTCTGACACGGTGACGGCGATCTCGCTCTCGCGCACGTCGAAGTTCTTCCCCGAACCCATCGAATGCACCAGATAGTAGAGGGTTTCCACGCCCTCGCAGGCACGGCGCATGGTCTCATGATCCTGCAGGTCCCCCTCGACGAGGTCGACGTCGTCCGCCCAGGGAACATCCTTGAGTTTTTGCGGTGAGCGGACCACGACGCGCACGCTGTGGCCCTCGGCCACCAGCTTCGTCACGAGCCTGCCGCCGAGGTAGCCAGTGGCACCGGTGACAAGGATGAGCGCGCCGTCATTTTTCATGGCCCCAGCCTACGCCCGCGCTCCGACAGTACCGGCTGTCCGCGACAGGTCCGCAGAAAAAAGCCCCTGACCAGCGGAAACGCTGGTCAGGGGCTTTTGTTGCTCCTCCGACTGGACTTGAACCAGTAACCCTTCGATTAACAGTCGAATGCTCTGCCAATTGAGCTACGGAGGAAAGCGGCAGGATCAACTCTACATACGATCCGCGGCGTTGTGAAATTGACCGGCCGGCCGCTTCCGGCTGAACCGAGGACGCCTTCGACCGTAACCCCGGAAGCGGCGCGAGCGTCCCGTTGCAGCCGGTGCCGCAGGGTCTTTTTCTTCCAGGCGGATCTAGACTTCAACCGGGGCCTGCGCTCGAACAGTCGGAAAAGGTGAAGTCGATGCCGCTCTATCTCTCGAGGTTCAGCTACATGCCGGAGACGTGGGCGCGGTTGATCAGCAATCCCGAGGACCGCGGAAAGGCCGCCCAGTCCTATATCGAATCGGCCAGCGGGAGGCTCCCGACAACGTGTCGATGGCGGCGGTTGCACTCGCGGTCAGCGGTGGCGGCGCGCTCAGTTCGCTCGAGACGACAGTGCTTTTGACTGTCGACGAAGCGATGGATGCCATGCGCCAGGCCGGTCAGGTCAGGTACCAGCGCCCCGGCGCCTGATCGGCTCCTGCCGTTCCATCCGGAATTTCCTAGTCGGAGCGGAGCAGCCGCCGCTGAGTTTCGAGTTCCATCAGGTCCCGCTGCAACTGGTTGTAGACGGCAGGATCAGCGGCAGGATCCATGCGCTGCAGCTGCCCCAGCTTCTCGGCCTTCTGCTGGGTGATGCGAAGCTCGAAGAGCCTGTTCACGATATCGCGGCAATACAGTGCGAGCGCGTCCTCGGCCTTCGAGGGTAGCGGGGTAACCGCTAGTTCCGTGACGAAACCCCGCAGTACTTCCGGCACCTCCTGCCGAACCCGTTCGACCCACTGAGCCGGATCCGTTCCGCTGCTGCCTGCTGCCTGCACCGCATCCCGAAGCGTCGCATACACCGGAGCAGAGAAGTTCGCCCCGGCCAGCCGCTCCCAGTGGACGGGCTCGAGGAGGTTCGGATATTGGAGCGCGACCTCCAGTGCCTCACGTTCCATGCGCCCGATGGGATCCCGTGGATCGGGGCGGGAGAACTGGGGCCCCGAGGGCGTGTCACCTCCCTGCCCGTCCGGCTGGTCACCGCGGTGGTCCTCTGTCCGGGCTGCTTCCCGGCGTCCTGGGGTACCGGCTCCGTCGCGCCGGGCCGCCGTCGACACCGCCCGTGCCACCTGGTCCTCCCCTACGAACTGCATGCCGAGCCAGCGCGAGAGTTCACGGGTATACGTGGACCGCAGCGACACGTCGCGGATCTGCGCCACGATCGGCGCTGCATGTCGGAGCGCCTTGACCTGGCCTTCGCCGGTGGAGAGGTCGAAGTTTCCGAAGGATGCCTTGATCGCGAACTCGAACAGCGGCCGCCGATCCGCAATGAGGGAACGCACGGCGTCGTCACCCTTGGTCTGGCGCAGGTCGCACGGATCGGCCCCCCCGGGTTCCACCGCGACGTAGGTCTGCGCGACGAACCGCTGGTCCTCCTCGAAGGCCCGCAGGGCGGCTTTCTGGCCGGCGGCGTCGCCGTCGAACGTGAACACCACCTCACCTCCCGTGCCGTCGTCGGACAGCAGCCTGCGTGCGATCTTGATGTGGTCCGCGCCGAAGGCGGTGCCGCACGTCGCGACGGCGGTGCCGACGCCCGCCAGATGACAGGCCATGACGTCGGTATAGCCCTCCACCACCACGAGCTGGCGCGTCTTCGCGATCTCCCGTTTGGCGAGGTCGATGCCGTACAGCACCTGCGACTTCTTGTAGAGCTGCGTTTCGGGAGTGTTGAGGTACTTCGGCCCCTGGTCCTCCTCGTACAGCTTCCGGGCGCCGAATCCGACGGTGTCACCGGTGATGTCGCGGATCGGCCAGATGAGACGCCCTCGGAAACGGTCGTAGAGGCGGGAGGCATTGTTCGAGGCGACGCTGAACATGCCGGTGAGCTTCAATTCGTCGAGGGTGAAGCCACGGCCGGTGAGGTGGGTGAGGAGTCCGTCCCAGCCCTGCGGCGCGTAGCCCACACCGAAGGAGGCCGCGGCGTCGCGGTCGAAACCGCGCTCCTGGAGGAATTGCCTGCCGGCAGCGGCACCCTGGGTGACCAGCTGGTCCCGATAGAACTCGGCGGCGATCTTATGGGCGTCAAGCAGGCGCTGGCGCTTGCCGACGTCCTCGCGCCTCGGCCCGGAGCCGCCGTCCTCGTAGTGCAGTTCGAAACCGAGCCGGGCGGCGAGCTTTTCGACGGTCTCGGTGAAGGAGGTGTGGTCGAGCTTCTGGACGAACGAGATGACGTCGCCGCCCTCGCCACACCCGAAGCAGTGGTAGGAGCCCATCTGTGGACGCACGTGGAAGGACGGCGAACGCTCGTCATGGAACGGGCAGAGACCCTTGTAGGAGCCCACTCCGGCCGACTTCAGGGTGACGTAACCGTCGACGACTTCCTTGATATCGGTGCGCTGGCGGACTTCATCGATGTCTTCGCGCTTGATGAGTCCGGCCATGAAAACAGTTTATGCTTCCCTGCGCCGGCGCCCGACCGCCGTCCCGTGTGAACAGAGCCAGAGGCACAGCTATCGGCATTGCAGGAGCCAGAGCCACAGCCACAGCCACAGCCATCGGCATTGCAACAGCCACGCGAAAGGCGTCGCCCTACCAGAGCGCGGGAACCGGGCCCACAATGCGTTCATGGAGGCCCAGTGCCGAGCCGTCGGTCAGCGAGGCCACCTGGTCCACGATGACGCGCAGCCGGGCGTCGTCGTCGGCTGCGTCGCGCCAGTCCTCAGCGAAGGCCGCCTCGAGGTAGCGGTCGCCTTCGGCGTGCATCTGGGCCACGAGTGAGATCAGGATCTCACGTTGGCGTTCGTAGAGGGGCTGCCGCTGGTCCGTGGTCATCACGTAGGTGGTGGCCAGGCCCTTCATGACGGCGATCTCGAGGGCTGTGTCCTCCGGCACCACCATCTCGGCGGAGTAGCGGGTCAGCGGATCGGTCCCGTAGATGCCGCGGGTGGCCTCGAGCGCGCTGAGGCAGAACCGGCCGATCAGCTGGCTCGTCATGTTCTTCAGGGCGGCCATGGACCGCCGCGCACCGTCCGCTTCCCGCACCCAGACCGGGGTCTTCTCGAGGCGGGCGAGGGCCGCGTCGACGGCGGCGGGGTCGCTTCCGGGAAGGTACCACTGCTGCGTGTACCCGACCACACGCGCCCTCGCGTCCGGGCTGTCCATCCACTTCAGCTGGAGGTGACCGGCGACGATGGCGTCCTCGACGTCGTGCACGGAGTAGGAGATGTCGTCGGCAAGGTCCATGACCTGCGCCTCGAGGCAGGAGCGGCCCTCGGGCGCACCGGTGCGCAGCCAGTCGAAGACCGGGAGGTCGTCCTCGTAGGCCCCGAACTTCGATGTCCGGTGGGCGTCGATGACGGGAGCGGACGCGGCCGTCCAAGGATATTTGCAGGCGGCGTCGAGGCTTGCCCTGGTCAGGTTCAGCCCGGCAGGAGTGCCGTCGTCACCGATGATCTTCGGTTCGAGGCGCGTCAGCAGGCGCAGGGTCTGGGCGTTGCCCTCGAAGCCCCCGATCCCGTGGGCGATGTCGTTCAGGGCTGACTCCCCGTTATGGCCGAACGGAGGGTGGCCGAGGTCGTGGGCCAGGCACGCGGCATCGACGATGTCCGGATCGCACCCCAGCGCCCGCCCCAGCTCCCGGCCCACCTGGGCCACTTCGAGGGAGTGGGTGAGCCGGGTGCGCACGAAGTCGTCCGTATCCGGAGCCACGACCTGCGTCTTGGCGCCGAGCCGGCGGAGCGCCGACGAGTGCAGAACCCGTGCGCGGTCACGCTCGAAATCGGAGCGGTGCGAGCTCTTGGGGGGTTCGCGGACCCACCGCTCCATGTCCTCGGCGAAGTATCCCGCCGTCGGGGGCGGATGCGGAAAACTCATGGCTGCTTCCTGCCTTGAAGTGTCGGGTGCGATGCGTGTTCAGCCACCTGAGACGTCCAGTTCAGCTGCGGCGATGTCGGCCTGCTGAACCGCGTTCAGCACCCGGCCGTCCAGCCAGTGCTCGGGCAGCGAGGTCTTCTTCGGCGAACCGGCACGCCCGCGCGGGCCCTCGGCGTCGGGGCCGGGATAGGGCGAGTTCCTGTCCAGCTCGTCGAGGAGGCCGCGGAGCACCTCGAGCGTCGGGACGGCCGCGAGCTTTGCGCGGAGTTCGCCGCCCACTACGTAGCCCTTGAAGTACCAGGCCATGTGCTTACGGATATCACGCAGGCCCATCATCTCGCTGTCGAAGGTCTCCACGAGGAGCTCGGCGTGCCGGTACACGGTTTCGGCCACCTGGCCGAGGCCCGGCCGGTGGCGCTCGGTCTTCCCCTCGAACGCGTTGACCAGGTCGCCGAACAGCCAGGGCCGGCCCTGGCACCCGCGCCCGATCACCACGCCGTCGACTCCGGTCTGCTGCACCATGCGCACGGCGTCCTCGGCACTCCAGATGTCGCCGTTGCCCAGCACCGGGATGTCCGGGAGGGCGTTCCGCAGTTCCGCGATGGCGTTCCAGTCGGCCTTGCCCGAGTAGAACTGCGAGGCCGTGCGGCCATGGAGTGCGACGGCGGCAACACCGCTGTCACGGGCGATCTTCCCTGCCTCCCGGAAGGTCAGGTGGTCCTCGTCGATGCCCTTGCGCATCTTGATGGTGAGCGGGATCCCACCCTTCGACGCTTCGCGGACCGCGGTCTGGACGATGCCGGTGAAGAGGTCGAGCTTCCACGGGAGGGCAGCTCCCCCGCCCTTCCGCGTGACCTTGGGGACCGGGCAGCCGAAGTTGAGGTCGATATGGTCGGCGTGGTCCTCCTCCACCAGGATGCGCACCGCCGCACCGACGGTGACGGGGTCGACGCCGTAGAGCTGCACCGAGCGCACCCGTTCGTCGTCGTCGTGGGAGATGATGCGCAGCGATTCGGGGCTGCGCTCCACGAGTGCTCGTGAGGTCACCATTTCCGACACGTACAGCCCGCCGCCGTACTCGCGGCACAACCGGCGGAACGCACGGTTGGTGATGCCGGCCATGGGTGCGAGGATCACCGGGGTGTCCACCGTGATGGCGCCGAGCTTCAGCGGCGGGAGGTCGAGGCGGAGCGCAGGCTCCACGCCCTCGAGAGCGGAAGGAGGAAAAACGGAGGGCGCGGTGGCCGGAACGGGCCGTGTCGATACAGCAGTCACCCCTCCATTGTGGCAAGGCCGGGCAAATCGACGGCGGCTGTTCGCTGCTCGGGAACGTAGTGCACCAACCAGCCGAAGAAATCCTGCGCATCGCTCCCCCGCATCCGGTGGACGGGAAGTCGTGATATGAGTGAGGATCAAGCGCCGGCGGGTCTCCCTCGGCCCGAGCATCAAGGTGCGTGGACATGGCGTAGAAGCCAAAGCAGAACGACCGCCTGTACCGTTTCGTGGTGGGCACGGGGCTGCTGATCCGGTGGTTGCTGCAGCTGCGGATCCGGACCACCGGCACGGAAAACCTGCCGGCACCCGATCCGCTGAACGGCCGCTCACGGCGCGCGGTCCCCGGAAAAGGCGGTAGTGGCGATCACCCACTTCGGGTACCTCGACTTCGCCTTCGCGGAGTTGGCCCTGTGGCACCATGCCCGCATCCAGGCCCGGTACCTGATCACCAAGCGGATGGCGTCACTGTGGTTCGTGGGACCCTTCGTCTACGGCCTGGGCCACGTAGTCACTGACCGGCGGGCCGGCGCCGATGCCTACGCCGATGCGCTGGAAAAACTGAGGGCCGGCGAGTACGTAGCGATCCTCCCCGAGGCCGGCGTCTCACGCAGCTACACCGTCCGCGGACTCAAGACCGGGGCGGTGCGCCTTACGGCGGAGGCCTGCGTTCCCGTGATCCCTGTGTCCGTGTGGGGAGCACACCGGCTGCTCACCCGCAGCCACGGATTCTCGGTCCGGAAAGCGTGGCGCACACCGGTAAGGGTGCATGGCGGCGAGCCGATCCGGCACAGCGAAGGCATCGACGTCGCCGTTGAGACCGAGAAGCTGCGCGCAGCCGTCCAGGAGGGCATCGACCGGTGCATCGGCGACTTCCCTGTGATCCCCGAGCCAGGAGCCTGGTGGCAGCCGGCCCACCTCGGCGGCGGCGCCATGACCGAGGAAGAACGCGTCGCGGCCGACGCCTACGACCTCAGCACGGGCCGCCACAGCCGGGGTTGAGCCGGGGTTGAGCCGACGTTCCCGGCGTCCGGACATGACGCTCCCGCCGCGCCCGTTCCGTCGTCCGATTGGCCGAGCTGGACCCGCCGGACCTGGCACAACCGGGTCGGTGCTTCCCCGGATGGCCTGGACACCGCATCATCGGATCACTGAGCCGCAGCCGGTGCAGTCGGATCATCGAGCCGCCGGCCGTGCAGCCGGATCACCCATCACCGAGCCGGAGGCCGTGCAGCTATCCCAGCGCGATGACGTGCGCCTCGGCATCAGCCGTCGCAGCACGTCCGGCCAGCAGCGGCTCGACGACCCGTGCCAGTGCCGCCATCGAGTCGTCGACCTCGAGCTGCACGGGGAACTGATGCACGAGCATCGCGATCATCGTGGCCACCGCGGCTTCCTGCTCGGACGGCTTCAGCGCGGCGTCGTAGCCCAGGAGGACATCGGCCGGACCGTCGGTGCGGGCCTGGGTGTAGCTGACCGCGAAAGCGGCGATGGTGCCGCCGTCGACCCGGGGCCGGTCGCGCAGCACGATCGCGCCGGCCGCGCCGCTGGCGTCGGAGAGCAGCAGCTGCTGGGCACGGCCGAGAGTCAGATCAGCGCGGTCCCAGCCGTGGACCGCAGTATAGAAGTCGGCGACGGCGCGGGTGAGTTCCACCGACCCCGTCGCCGCTTCCTCGAGCTGGGGACCGGAGGCATCCTCGAACGCGGGAGCGGCAAGCGCTCCCGGGCTGACCACGACCACGCGCGAACGCTGGATCGTCGAGAAACCCACGGCCTCCGCGAAGAGGGCGCCGGTGGTGCCCGGCTGCACCTTGCTGCGGAGCGCGGTGATGCCCGACGGCGACGCCGCGGCCTCGTGGCGCAGCATTGTCAGCAGGGTGGAGCCGACGCCCGTGCGACGGTGGTCGGCAGCGACTTCGACGTAGCACCAGAGGCGGTCGGGATGCAGCGCGGTCTCGTAGACGAATCCGGCCGCGACCGGGATCCCCTGGTCCAGCGCCGTGATGCAGCGGTTCCAGGGCGACTCCGCCGGGGGGCGGAACGAACCCCTGAACTGCTCGGACGGCGCCGATTCCGCTCCGCCCCACAGCTGGAGGAGCTCGAGGTCGTCGCCGTCCTGCCAGGCCCGGTATTCGAGGGCCATCAGGAGCCGATCAACCGTGCCGCGAGGTACCCCTGCACCTTGTCGAGGGCAACTCGTTCCTGCGCCATGCTGTCACGCTCGCGGATGGTCACGGCCTGGTCCTCCAGGGTGTCGAAGTCCACTGTGATGCAGAACGGCGTGCCGATCTCGTCCTGCCGCCGGTACCTGCGGCCGATGGCGCCGGCATCGTCGAAGTCGATGTTCCAGTTCCGCCGCAGCTCGGCCGCGAGGTCCTTCGCCTTGGGCGAGAGGTCCTCGTTACGGCTGAGGGGCAGCACTGCAGCCTTCACCGGGGCCAGGCGCGGATCGAGCCGCAGCACGGTGCGCTTGTCCACGCCGCCCTTCGAGTTGGGTGCCTCGTCCTCGGTGTAGGCGTCGACGAGGAACGCCATGAAGGAGCGCGTCAGGCCCGCGGCCGGTTCGATGACGTACGGGGTGTAGCGCTCGTTCGTGGCCTGGTTGAAGTACCCGAGGTCGGTTCCTGAGTGCTTGGAATGGGTCGAGAGGTCGAAGTCGGTGCGGTTGGCGATGCCCTCCAGCTCGCCCCACTCGGAGCCCTGGAAGCCGAACCGGTACTCGATGTCCGTGGTGCCCTTGGAGTAGTGGCTGAGCTTCTCGAGGGGGTGCACGAAGAGGCGGAGGTTATCGGGGTTCATGCCGAGCTCCGTATACCACTCGAAGCGGGCCTTGATCCAGTATTCATGCCACTCTTCGTCCGTGCCCGGCTCGACGAAGAATTCCATCTCCATCTGCTCGAACTCACGCGTACGGAAGATGAAGTTTCCCGGGGTGATCTCGTTGCGGAAGCTCTTGCCGATCTGGCCGATCCCGAACGGCGGTTTCTTGCGGGCCGTGGTGAGCACGTTGTTGAAGTTGGTGAAGATGCCCTGCGCAGTCTCGGGCCGCAGGTAATGCATGCCCTCCTCGCTCGCGACGGGGCCGAGGTAGGTCTTCAGAAGGCCCGAGAACTCCTGCGGCTCGGTCCACTGACCTTTGGTGCCGCAGTTGGCGCACGCGATGTCCTTGAGGCCGTTCTCCGGTGCCCGGCCCTTCTTCTCCTCGAACTCCTCCTCGAGGTGGTCGGCCCGGTAGCGCTTGTGACAGCTCAGGCACTCGACGAGCGGGTCGCTGAAGACCTCGACGTGGCCCGACGCCTCCCAGACCTGGCGGGGAAGGATCACCGCGGAATCCAGTCCGACGACGTCGTCACGCCCGCGCACCACGGACTGCCACCACTGCCGCTTGATATTCTCCTTGAGCTCAGCACCGAGCGGCCCATAATCCCAGGCCGAGCGCGATCCGCCATAGATCTCCCCTGACTGGAAGACGAAGCCCCTGCGCTTGGCAAGGGAGATGATCGGATCGAGCGCTGATTTCGCTGCTGCCATGGGGTTACTGCTCCGGCTTCCGCAGGCCGCTGGGTGCGGTCCGCTGGTTGGGTGTGCTGGTTGGGTGTGCTGGAAATCCCTTCGGATATCCATGCGGGGAAGAACATACATCGCCAGCCTACCGGCAGCGGCACGGGCCCTCAGAGCGCAGGACTCCAGTGGTACGGGCTCGTTTCCGCAAGAGGAACCAAGTATTACCGCGGTTTTCCACCGAAAACCACTTCCCACCCTTGACCACCGCATTCCTGCTTCCTATGGTTGGGGGGCGCCGTGACGTGACCCACATCACAGGCGTTTTCTGTGTCTGCAACAGCAGACCTCCTCGCGACCAAAGGAACGAATCGTGACCCCAAACGATCTTCACCCGCGTGCACGCATCGCAAGGGTGGGCCTGGCACTTGCCGGTGGCCTGGCCCTCGTTGCATCGGGCGGACTTGCGGCCAACGCAGGTCCGACCCACGAGAACAGCAACAACAACACCACCCAGAAGCTACGGACAGCGGTGTCCGTGGAGAACGTCGTCGGGCACCTGGACGCGCTCGACACCATCGCCGAGGCGAACGACAACACCCGGGCCTCCGGCACCAAGGGGTACTCGGAGTCGGTCGGCTACATCGTCGACAAGTTGAAGGCCGCGGGGTACTCCCCCACCATTCAGACCTTCAAGTTCCCCTTCTATGCCCAGCTGAGCGCGCCCGTCCTCGCCCAGACGAGTCCGACTCCCACCTCGTATGCCGCCGACACCTTCGCCACCATGACCTACTCCGGCTCGGGGGACGTTTCCGGGGCCATCACCGCAGTCGACACCGCAGGTGTGGCGAGCGCCACGAACACCAGCGGTTGCGAAGCAGCGGACTTCGCCGGCTTCGAGCCGGGCTCGATTGCACTGGTACAGCGTGGCACCTGTCCGTTCTCGCAGAAGGCCCTCAACGCCGAAACTGCGGGAGCCGGCGCCGTCGTGATCTTCAACACCGGGGTCGGAGGCAACACCGGGCCGATCGCGGGTACCCTCGGCGCGCCCGGCGTGGTCTCGATCCCCGTGCTCGGCGCGAGCTACGCCACGGGAACGTCACTGATCGGCGACGCCGTCACGGCCCGCGTGGCAACGGAGACCATCTCCGAAAACCGGGACACCTACAACATCCTTGCCGAGACCGCGACGGGCGACAGCGACAACGTGGTCATGGTCGGCGCCCATCTGGACAGCGTGGTCGCGGGACCGGGAATCAACGACAACGGAAGCGGAAGCGCGGCTATCCTCGCCGTCGCCGAGAGCATGCAGAAGGTCAAGACGACAAATCAGGTGCGCTTCGCCTGGTGGGGTGCAGAGGAACTGGGCCTGCTCGGGGCCGAACACTACGTGACCGACCTCGTGGAGAACGGTGCCCTCGACGAGGTAGGGCTGTACCTGAACTTCGACATGATCGGCTCGACGAACTTCGGCCGGTTCGTGTACGACGGCGACAACTCCGCCTTCGAGGTAGGACCCAATGCCGCCGAAGGCCCTGAGGGTTCGGGCCAGATCGAACAGGACTTCCACGACTACTTCGCTTCGGCCGGGCTTGCCTCGGGCGAGACTGCGTTCAGCGGACGAAGCGACTACGGGCCCTTCATCGCCGAAGGAATTCCGGCCGGCGGCCTGTTCACCGGAGCCGAAGGTATCAAGACCCCTGAGCAGGCGACACTCTTCGGGGGAACGGCCGGCAAGCCCTACGACGCCTGCTACCACATCGCCTGCGACGACGAAACGAACCTGAGCATCGAAGCTCTGGACCAGATGAGCGACGCCGTTGCCCATCTGACCCTCACCTACGCCATGAACACGGTAGGCGTGAACGGCGCGGGATCGGCGAAGGGCAACTTCAAGCAGAAGGAGAGCTTCGACGGCAACCCCCTGGGTGGCGGCACGGAAAGCGGTGGCGGACTCCACCCGGAGCACGACCACGATTCCGAACTGGCTGACCGTTAGCCGACAGCTTCCCCGCCGGTAGCCGGTAGGTCATGACATCGACGCGTGGGGCGGAACCTTCCGGTTCCGCCCCACGCGTCCGTCTTCGCCGGCCGCGCTGCCGCGTGGCGTCGCTACGCGATGCCCGTAGTCCTCCGCGGCCAGGACAGGGTTGTCAGGACGATGGCGGTCAGCGTCAGCACGGTTCCCGCGACGGTGGCGACGGCGATGATCGTCCCGGGCGCGGGAAACACGAGGTCCAGCACCAGGGATCCCACCAACTGCCCGCCGGTCATGCTGAGACCGGTCAGTAGTACGCCCAGGCTGCGCACCAGCAGCGCGCCGAGCGCGATGAATACACACCCCAGGGGGCCACCGAGGTAGTACCACCACTCGGTGGGCAGCGGATTCCCAGGACCGGCGACGAGCAGCTTGACCAGCCAGGCCGCGAGGAGCACCGTGCTCCCTGCCACGAAATTCAGGAGTGTGGCGGTGAGCGGTGTTCCGTAGTGGACGGCGGCGGTCCCGTTCATGGCCTGCTGGAATCTCATAAGAATTCCTGCTGCGACCGGCAGCAGGACGGGCAGGAGCCACGGCAGGAACGTTGACGCCGTGCCCCCAGCAATCCCGAACCTTGGGGACAGCGCCCACATCACCGAGACCACGGTGAGGACGACACCGATCACGCGCATGGGAGTTGCGGAGCGTCTACCTGCCGGTCCAATGCCGGCCCGGTCCACCAGGAGGCCGCTGAGGGACTGGCCCATGACGGCGGCCACCGTGAACAGGGCCACTCCGAGCACCGCGATGGTCAGGGACTGGGAGAACACGAAGAGCGCGCCGATGGCGCCGGCTCCGAGGTAGTACGGCGGAAAGCGCCCTCGCGGACTGCCGGAACCACCTGGCGTGCCCCGGCGCGCGCGGTGGGGACCGTGAGTGAGATGACGATCATCAGCACGAGTCCCGTTCCGAAACTGACCGGGGCAGCGGCGAGGCTGTCATCGAGCCGCGTACCGAGTGCTCCGTTGATCCGTCCCTGCAACGGAATGGCGATGCCGACGGCAATTGCGAGCGGAAGCCCGATGACCGGGGACAGCGAGGGGTGTGTAGCCACCGGTCACGCGTAGGGCGTATCCGTGCAACCGCCCGAGGGCCGACGGCACAGCTTCCGCGATAACTACGTCAGAATGGAATCATGACCGGCGAAGACACCGCGCAGAGCGCAGGCGACAGCAACGAGATTCCCATCCGCGACGACATGATCCGGCTGGGCCAGCTGCTGAAACTCGCCTCCCTGGCCGAGGACGGCGTCGAGGCGAAAGCGCTGGTCGACAACGGTCTGGTCCAGGTCAACGGGGAGATCGAAGAACGCCGCGGGAGGCAGCTCCACCCGGGCGACACGGTGAGCGTCAACGGCCAGAGCATCCGGATCACGAGGGGCTAGCGCCGTCCCAGCACCGTCAGTGCCAGGAACTCGCGCACGTGCGCAAGCTCCTGCTGGCTGATGCTGTGCAGCATGTTGGAATACAGGACCTTGGTGAGTTTGGTGTTGGCGGTCAGCCAGGCGTGCGTGAAGTCGATCATCCCGGCGGAGATCACCTCGTCCGCCTGGTCCCGACCCCAGAAGAAGGGCACCCGGGCCGCTGCGACGTCGTCGTCGACCTGGAAGAAAGAGGAACCCTCCGCGGGCACGGCAAAGCCCGACAACCCGACAACGCAGGCGAAATCCTCCGGCGTGTGCCGCAGCAGGCTCGTGGCAACGGCCATGCCCTGGGAGAACCCGAGGAGGCTGACGCTGGTGTGGGCGCTCCGGACGGTCCCGAGCCAGGCAGCGAGCCGGCCCACCGAAGCGGCAACCTTGTCCACCGAGTAATCGGCCTCGCGCGAGAGCGGAAACCAGGAATAGCCCGGTCCGCCGGGCAGGGGCGCCCGCACCGATACGACGGTGAACTCCTCGGGAAGGTAGGGGACCAGCCCCATCAGGTCTTCCTCATTGGCCAGGTACCCGTGGAGCAGCACCAGCAGCGGCGTTCCCTGCCGCTCGGCTTCCGGCCGCGACCACAGCACGGTCGGGTCCCAGGCGGCGGCGTCGTGCGGGAAGGGGCTTTCGTCAGCGTCGGTCATGGGAATATTTTGGCACGCGCCGCCCGACGGGCGGCAAATGGCTCGGGGGGCGACCTGCGTGCCGGTGTTCGCGCAACCACCGCGCGGCCTGAAATGATGAAAACGTGACAGCCAACCAGCCCGGACCGCAGGTCGAGGAAGTCCCCTACCCCCAGCCGCACCCCTGGAGCCGCTACGTGGCATTGGGCGATTCGTTCACCGAGGGAATCGGTGACCCCAATCCGGAAAGCGTCGGCGGCAACCGGGGCTGGGCCGACCGCGTGGCCGAGGAGCTCAGCCGTGACCACCCGAGCTTCGCCTACGCGAACCTCGCCGTCCGCGGCCGGCTCCTGCAGCAGATCGCGGACCAGCAGGTGGGCCCGGCCCTCGCCCTGAAACCGGATCTCATCACTATCTCGGCAGGCGGCAATGACCTTCTCCGTCCGGGCGGTGATCCGGACCGGATCGCCGAACGCCTCGATGCGTTGGTGCAGATCCTCGGCACCAACGGCGCCACGGTGGTGATGCTGACCGGCCCCGACGTCCGGGACACCGTACTCGGGAGCATCCGGGCCAAGACCGCGATCTACAACGAGAATCTTCGGACCATCGCCGCGCGCCACGACGCCGTCGCCGCCGACATGTGGGCGCTGCGGCTGCTGCTGAATCCGCAGATGTGGGCCGCCGATCGCCTCCACTTCTCGCCGCTGGGCCACCACACCATCGCCGCGATGGTCCTGGACACCCTCGCTGTCGAGCACACCCTGGAGCCCCTGCGCCCGAAGGACCTTCCGGCGAAAAGCTGGCGCACGGCGCGCTCCGAGGATTTCGTGGGGGCGCGTGAGTTCTTCGTCCCCTGGGTTCTCCGGCGGCTCCGGCACCAGTCCTCGGGCGACGGCGTGACCGCCAAGCGCCCGGAGCCCGGCACCATCTTCGGCCCCGGAATGCCGCCCGGAGCAGCCGACTAGGAACAGCGGACAGGACACCCCGGACTAGGAACAACCGACAGGACACGGCGAACCGGGAACGTGCACGGAAACCCCGGAGGATGGAAAGAGCACCGCCGGCCCCTTCCAGGAAAGGACCAGCGGTGCTGGCGGGAGGTGCTGATCACCCGACGGCGTCAGCCGTTCAGCGACACCTCACCATTCGCCACGGCGTCGGCGCATTTCCCTAGATCGGGGCCGGGCTTGAAGTCGACGAACTGGGGCTGCAGTTTCTGGAACAGGAACTCGTAGATCTCGTCACGGCTGCTGCCCTTGAGGGTCTGCGCTGCCTCACGCACCGCTGACTGGAGGGCGCGGTCCGCGTCGAGCAGGATCTTCTGGCGTGCTTCTTCGTTCCAACCGATAGTACTGAGTTCCATGAACAGCTCCTTCGACGGCGTTGGACTGCGGTTGAGCCTGCTTGGCATGCAGCCCACAGCTGCGCTACATACTAAGCAGGCTTAGCTCCAACCCTAGGCCCGATGTCCGCCAAACCCAACCTCTGAATTCCAGTCCGGCACACAGGAGCCGGACCTAGGGCGTGTCTGCTAAATATCCGGCTTGTGATGTTGGAAGCTGGATGGATGGTTCGTTCGGATGTGATTCCAGATGAGTTGTGGACGGTTGTT